>JBJTUO010000185.1:0-40294 GCA_046080785.1 Leptolyngbyaceae cyanobacterium
GAAGATTCCCAGTTGTCTGGTGTGGAAGTAGGCATTGGGGCAGAAGCGTTACAGCAGCTGCTGCAAGACATTAAAATGGAGGAAGAGGCTGAAGGTCTGCGGGAAGAAATCGCCACGGCAAAGGGGCAGAAGCGGGCCAAACTGATCAAGCGCTTACGGGTGATCGACAATTTTATTGCTACGGGTTCCCGACCAGACTGGATGGTGTTGGATGTAATTCCAGTGATTCCCCCCGATCTGCGGCCGATGGTGCAGTTAGATGGGGGGCGTTTTGCGACCTCTGACTTAAACGACCTTTATCGCCGGGTAATCAACCGGAACAACCGGTTAGCCCGATTACAGGAGATTCTGGCACCAGAGATTATCGTCCGCAATGAGAAGCGCATGCTGCAAGAGGCAGTAGATGCGTTGATCGACAATGGTCGTAGGGGGCGAACGGTGGTGGGTGCCAACAATCGCCCTCTTAAATCCCTTTCCGACATCATTGAAGGGAAACAGGGGCGATTCCGGCAAAACCTCTTGGGTAAGCGGGTTGACTACTCTGGTCGCTCTGTCATTGTAGTGGGGCCAAAGCTCAAAATTTATCAGTGTGGTCTGCCCCGGGAAATGGCGATCGAGCTGTTCCAGCCGTTTGTGATTCACCGTCTGATCAAGCAAGGTCTGGTGAATAATATCAAAGCGGCCAAAAAATTAATTCAACGCAATGATCCTACTGTTTGGGACGTGCTAGAAGAGGTGATTGAAGGCCATCCAGTTATGCTAAACCGAGCACCGACTCTACACCGGTTGGGTATTCAAGCCTTTGAGCCGATGCTGGTGGAAGGGCGTGCGATTCAGTTGCATCCCCTCGTCTGCCCTGCGTTTAACGCTGACTTTGATGGCGACCAGATGGCAGTCCATGTGCCTCTGTCTCTGGAAGCTCAGGCAGAAGCGCGGTTGTTGATGCTAGCCTCCAACAATATTCTGTCACCTGCTACGGGCCGACCGATTATTACCCCCAGTCAGGATATGGTTTTAGGCTGTTACTATCTGACGGCAGAAAACCCCAATGCAGAAAAGGGCGTGGGTAGCTTTTTCGCCAACCTGGAAGATGCAATCATTGCTTACGAGCAGCAAGAGCTGGATTTGCATGCCTACATCTGGGTGCAATTTAAGGGGGTGGTAGAAGCGGAAGAGCCGGAAGGTTCGGTCTTGATCTTGCAAGATCAAGCACCCACCCGTATCAGTCTGAATCAGCAGGCTGCCTCTGTGCGGCAAGGGGATGTGGTATTTGCGGGGAGCAAGCTTGCCTCTGGCATTACTACGGAAACCGATGGCTTTGTCCTGCGACTCACGGAGGATCAGGCAGTGATTCAGTCGGGAGACTGCTACTCCCTGGGAGAGGAGCCAGCCGCCACCGGAGAGCGGACGCAGGTTTACTTGAGTGCTAAGAGCCGCATCCCATCTCGATTAGTGCGGTCTGATGCCGGGGGCGACGTCATTTCCCAGTACATTCGGACAACACCAGGGCGCATCATCTACAACAAGACAATTTTGGATGCAGTTGGAGTTTAGGTCGTTGGTCAGATTTAGGGTTTATCAGTGAGAGGCGGGATATGGCAGAGTACAACAATCAAGCAATCTTTCGCAATCGGGTGATCAACAAGAAGCAACTGACAGAGCTGATTTCTTGGTCTTTTACCCATTACGGTACGGCCCGCACAGCGATGATGGCAGATGACATTAAGGATCTGGGCTTTAAGTTTGCGACACGGGCTGGGGTCTCTATCAGTGTGGATGATCTCCAGGTACCTGCGACCAAACGGCAACTGCTGGAAGATGCAGAGCAAACCATTCGAGAAACAGAGGATCGCTATACTCGTGGTGAAATTACAGAAGTGGAGCGATTCCAAAAAGTAATTGACACCTGGAATAGCACTAATGATGAGTTGAAAGATGAAGTGGTGCGCAACTTTAAGTCCAATAACCCACTCAACTCGGTCTATATGATGGCCTTTTCTGGAGCACGGGGTAATATTTCCCAGGTGCGGCAGCTTGTCGGAATGCGAGGTTTGATGGCAAATCCTCAAGGGGAAATTATTGACCTGCCGATCAAAACCAACTTCCGGGAAGGGCTGACCGTAACGGAGTACATCATTTCCTCCTATGGTGCCCGTAAGGGGCTGGTGGATACCGCTCTTCGGACAGCAGATTCTGGTTATCTGACTCGCCGACTGGTGGATGTATCCCAGGATGTCATCATTCGGGAGTTGGACTGCGGAACGTCTCGAGGCATTCTCACGACCGCCATGAAGGATGGCGATCGCACTCTGATTCCCCTATCCACCCGTTTGTTTGGACGGGTGCTGGCTCAGGACGTGTTACATCCTGAAACAGGAGCCTTGGTTGCCAGTCGCAATCAGGATATCTGTGACGATACCGCTAAAGCAATTGAAAAGGCTGGGGTAGAAGATGTCATGGTGCGCTCTCCCCTGACCTGTGAAGCCACGCGATCGGTGTGTCAACACTGCTACGGCTGGAGTCTGGCCCATGCCAAACTGGTGGATATCGGGGAAGCGGTCGGAATTATCGCAGCTCAGTCAATTGGGGAACCAGGTACCCAACTCACGATGCGAACCTTCCACACTGGCGGGGTGTTTACCGGAGAAATGGCCCGCCAGGAAAAAGCTCACTTTGACGGCACCATTCACTATCCCAAACGGCTTCGTACCCGTCCTTACCGTACCCGCCACGGAGATGATGCCTTAATTGTAGATTCCGTGGATGCTTCCACAAAAATTAACCTGGATGGCAAAGACGGCCAGCAACAATCCTTTTCCATTGCTCAGGGTAGTACCCTGCTCGTGAAGGATGGGCAGCAGGTGCGGAAGGGTCAGATTCTGGCAGAAGTTCCTCTGACGGGTCGGGCTCGTAAAACCACTGAAAAAGCAGCAAAAGACGTGGCCTCTGATCTACCGGGAGAAGTCCGGTTCGCTGACCTGGTCGCAGAAGAAAAGAAAGACCGTCAGGGAAACACTACTCGCACAGCCCAACGGGGTGGCTTACTCTGGATTCTGGCTGGGGAAGTCTATAATTTACCCCCTGGTGCAGACCCGATCGTCAATAACGGCGATCGGGTGACAGTCAATAGCATTCTGGCTGAAACTCGTACCCTGACTGAGTATGGTGGGACTGTGCGATTACCCCAGGAGGGTGACGGCAAGGGTGGTCGCCTTGTAGAAATTATTACTGCGTCTGTCTTGTTAGACCAGGCAAGGGTACGCACCGAGACCCGGCAGAGCGGGGATCTATATTTGATTGAAACAAACAGCGGGCAGCTATTTTCTCTCAAGGCCACACCGGGCACTAAAGTGATCAACGGTCAGGTGGTCGCAGAGCTGATTGATGACACTTACCACACCCAAACTGGGGGCATCATCAAATTTTCTGGGGTTGAGGTGGCCAAACGGGGTAAGGCTAAACAGGGCTATGAGGTGGTTCAGGGTGGCACGATCTTGTGGATTCCAGAAGAATCCCATGAGGTGAATAAGGATATCTCTCTGCTGATGGTGGAGGATGCCCAGTACGTCGAAGCAGGCACCGAAGTAGTTAAAGACATCTTCTGTCAGACGAATGGTGTGGTTGAGGTGACTCAGAAAAATGACATTCTGCGGGAGATTGTGATCAAGCCCGGTGACCTGCACATGATCGATAATCTGGACGAGGTGATCACTCGGGAAGTTGGTGAACCCGTGCTGGTCAATCCTGGTCAACAGGTGATGCCAGGGTTGACGTTGAATGAGCTGCGCTACGTGGAATACGTAGAAACCCCCGAAGGCCCAGCGCTGTTGTTGCGGCCTGTAATCGAGTACGCTGTTCCTGATGAGCCGTCAGTTCCCAGTCAGGAATCCACCACAGAGGAGTCGGGGAGATCGATTCGCCTGAGGGCAGTGCAACGCTTACCCTATAAGGATGGGGAACGGGTCAAGTCGATCGAGGGGATTGAGCTATTAAAGACTCAGTTAATTCTTGACATCGATAAAGACGCTCCCCAGTTGGCAGCGGATATTGAATTACTGCCTGACGAAAATGATGATGAGATCAAGCGGCTGCAACTGGTGATTTTGGAAACTCTCCCAATCCGTCGGGATGTCACGGCTGACCCAACCCAGGGCAGCACCATGACCCGCATCCTGGTGAAAGATGGCGACCAGATCGGCCCCGGTGCTGTTGTCGCTCGAACGGAGATCCTTTGTAAAGAAGCTGGGGAAGTCCAGGGGATCCGGCAGGCCGCCGAAGCAATCCGGCGGATTTTGGTGATGCGGGACGCAGATCAACTGAGTATTGATGTTTCTGGTAAGCCGCCCAGCGTCAAGGTTGGTGACCTGCTGGTAGCGGGGGCTGACCTAGCACCGGGCTTGCCCCTAGAAGAGTCTGGCCAGGTGCTTCAGATTACTGATGACACGATTACCTTGCGAATTGCCCGACCCTATCGGGTGTCTCCCGGTGCGGTGTTGCACATTGATGATGGCGATCTGGTGCAACGGGGTGACAATCTGGTGTTATTGATCTTTGAGCGCGCCAAGACAGGGGATATCATCCAGGGGCTACCGCGGATTGAAGAATTACTGGAGGCCCGGAAACCCAAAGAAGCCTGTGTCTTGGCTGCGCGATCGGGGAAGGCCCAGGTCGTTTATGGGGAAGATGAATCTGTCGATGTCAAAGTGATTGAGGTCGATGGCGTCGTTACTGAATATCCCCTGATGCCCGGTCAAAACGTAATTGTCTCGGACGGGCAAATGGTCAGTGCCGGGGAGCGGCTAACCGATGGCCCTGCCAACCCCCACGAGTTGTTGGAGATTCTCTACAAGGCCAATCGGGAAGCCATGGGTGTACATGATGCCTCTCTTTCCAGTCTGCGAGAAGTCCAAATGTTTTTAGTGAATGAAGTCCAGTCGGTGTATCAGTCTCAAGGGATTGATATTTCTGACAAGCACATCGAAGTAGTCGTGCGGCAAATGACTTCTAAGGCTCGCATTGACGATGGGGGTGACACCACCATGCTGCCCGGTGAGTTGGTGGAGCTCTACCAGGTGGAGCAAGTGAATGAGGCCATGTCTATTACGGGCGGTGCGCCAGCAGAATATACGCCAGTACTACTGGGGATTACTAAGGCTTCATTGAATACGGACAGCTTTATCTCGGCAGCGAGTTTTCAGGAAACCACACGGGTACTGACCGAGGCGGCGATCGAAGGCAAGTCTGACTGGTTGCGCGGCTTGAAAGAAAACGTCATTATCGGGCGCTTGATTCCTGCTGGTACTGGCTTTAATGCCTATGAAGAAATGGGCAGTCCGGATATTGACCTGTCCTACGATGGCATGAGTGTGTTTGATGAGGATGCTGATTTACAGGATGTCGTACTGGATGACCGGACGGCCCGGAATTACGGACTAGAAGGATTAGAAGCATTGGAGAGCCCGACCTATGGCTCTGCCTACAACTTCGACACCTTTGCCCGCAGTGGAGACGAGGACGAACCCTATATATCTCCTATCCTGGATGACGATGACCTGATCAGCGACGATATCGATATGGATGATGATGACGATGATATGGATGATGATGATTAGATAGATTAATACCCTGGACTTCATCATCCAGGGTATTTTAATTCATGCACTTGAAATTGCAAATCATCGAGTTTTATCATCTATGGCTACTTCCCCTTTGATTTTGCATTTAACTGAAGGGTCTGTTTCCTTGAGTTTTACGCCCCAGGCAGCCCAGGAACTACAAGCTGTACTGGCTCAAATCATGGATGGACTGAAAACGATCGCTGGAAAAGCAGCCTCCGGTGGACGAGGGACACCTCAAAAGCCGATTGAGTATTGCTATACTGGCGAAGTCTTTTTAGAGATTTTCTGTAACCCCAATATCTGGCCATCTCCTTTTGCGGCTAGAGTTTTGCTTACTGTAAGAGACGATCGGATTCGTTTGACCACAGAAGCAGAACTCAACCGTTTAGTTGAGGATGTCAATCAATATCTGGAACGAGCCCATTGACGGATTGCTGTCATTCAAGCTTTGACCGACCACGTAAGCTAAACTATCGAAACTGTTTTGGAATTAGACTAGCAATGGATACAACTGACCTAGCCCAACAACTTCAACGCACCTTGCGTGTGGCTTTAGGCGCGACAACAGCCCTTGTGGAAAGCTTACAAGATCCACGTAAGCGGGATGAAAATTTAGCCAAATTGCAGCTTGAATGGAATGAATTGTCTGAAGAGTGGGCCCGCAAAGGGGAACAAACTGAACAGGAAGCTCGAGGATTTGTGGATACGGTATTTAGCCAACCACCTTCCCCTACGGCCTCTTCCCGTTCAGCCAACTCCCCCTCCACGACTACGCCGACCACTTCCCTGGACATCCAAAGCGATATCCAGAACCTCACGGCACAAATTGCAACCATGCGGGCTGAGTTAGAGCAACTTAGAGATAAAGATTCCTCACCTTAATTGCCTAGTCGTTCTCCCATTCTTCGTGGCCCATCAAATCTGCAATCCGGTCTCTCAATAAAAAATTGGAGCGCTCCAGTTCACCCTCAACGCAAGCCCATTCCCGTGGGGGAATGAATTGACAAAGGATGTAAATGGGTTGTTGACGACTAATGACTCCTTTTTGCACAAGCTGACGAGCTTCTTCTTGGATCACATCCAAGGAATATCCTACTGATTGCAGCATAATCACCCTAAGAAACCTGTTAATTAATAATGACGAGAGAAGAAATCAAGACTGAAAGCACCTGACGAATTAGATTAGGACGGCTTAAAGATTCATCCTGAAACAGGGGAATGTTTACTTGACAGAGAGAATATGTAATCTCATATACTGAACTGTTTTTATTTTCACGCTAAACACTCCTCGATTATATTAAGAAGCATCTCAAAAGTCATTAAACGCTGACCTTTTTATGCTGAGTTTTGTCAATCTTTTGCCAGAGAGAAAGACAGCCTTCCGGTTCTAATCGAGTCAGCGCAATTTTTGCTGACCCAGTACAATCGCCAGTTCGATTGCTGCCTTCATGCTGGTGGCATCAGCAATGCCCCGACCTGCAATATCGAATGCCGTTCCATGATCGGGCGACGTCCGAATAAATGGCAGCCCAATGGATGTATTCACCGCCCGGTCGAAGGCCAGCAGTTTAACCGGAATTAGCCCCTGATCGTGATAAAGCGCTAAGTAAGCATCATAGGCTAGCTGCCCCTGGTCGTTTATTTGCCTGGTTCCTGCCGCTTTGGTGCCCAGCCCAAACCATGCTTTCCCAGCCTCAACCCACAGGGTATCCGGTGGCACTGGCCCTTGTAATGTAACGGCTGGAAACTGATGGCGCATTTTTTGAATCCAGGGAATTAGCCAGTCTTGTTCTTCGGTTCCTAGCTGGCCCTGTTCTCCACTATGGGGATTGAGCCCTGCGACCGCGATCCGGGGCTGAGATAAACCAAAATCCTGTTGCAGACAATGGATTAGGAGTTCTAACTTATGGGTGATTAAGGCAGGAGTTAACACCGCCGGCACCTGCTGTAGGGGAATGTGGGTCGTTGCTAACAGGGTTCGTAGGGGCCAGCCTGTGTGTGGGGATTGAGCGACAAACAACATGCCATAATGCTCACACTGCGATCGCTCTGCCAGTAATTCCGTTTGTCCTACATAGTTTTGTCCAGCTAGTTTCCAGGCTGATTTAGCAATTGGGCCTGTGACAATACCCTGCACTTCGCCTGCAAGGGCAAGGTTGATGGCGGCTTCTAAATAAGCAAAACTGGCAGTGCCACTGACCGCTGTTCCCTGACCAGGGCAAATTTCTACCGGGTCAAAGGGAATATCAAGAATTTGAAGGTGGTCAGGATTTGCGACCTGGCTCGATTCAACGACCTGGCTCAACTGGTGATAGGTCTGTTGTAATAACCGGCGATTGCCTACAATCATTACCTCAGCCATCTGGGGCCAGTTGGCACCAGCCAATGCTTTTAACACGACCTCAGGTCCAATCCCTGTGGGGTCACCAATGGTAATTGCTAATTTAATTGGTTTTGATGCCACCTGTTCAATCCTCAATCTGGTTTAGCTTGTGGGGGTTCGGGAGTGGATAAGCCCCGGACTGTACCGACAAATTGTGTTGACTCAACGAAGTTGAGTGACGGGAGTATGGCACAATTGCTTAGGGTGGAAGGACAAGTTCAACCCAAATGAACCTGTCGATGGCCACGGTGAATCTGAATTATCGCCTGCGATACTACAACGGAGACATAGAAAATGGGAGAAATTTTTAGCGTATCCTTTTTAGCAATCATTCTGGTTTTAATTGGGCTGAGCCTCGGCTTCTTGATGCTGAAGCTGCAGGGAGGCGAAGAATAATTGCTCCGATTGATTTTAAACTTATATCTTTACAAAGCGGGCTGATCGGACAGCCCTTTTTCATGCCTTAGCCCTTAATCCTCTGGCTCGTCCAGATGTTCAGCCACTTCCCGATACAAATTCAAGACGTGGCTATCTTTTAAGCAATAAAAGACATTCCGTCCTTGTTTGCGATAGCTAACCAGCCGCATCGTTCTCAAAACTCGTAATTGATGAGACACCGCTGATTCGCTCATTTTTACTGCTGCAGCCAGATCACAAACACAAAGTTCTTGCTGAGCCAAAGCTGAGAGAATTCGTAGTCGATTGGCATCTCCCAGCAGGCTAAAAAACTCCGCCATGCGTTGAGACTTCTTAAGATTCAAGATGTCTTGCTGCATCTGACGCACCTGACCCAGATCGACAGGGTGAGGTGCTGCACAATTTAAGTGATCGGCGGTTGGGCCAAATGAGTCAGGCGATGAAAGATGCGTAGCAGGGTCAAAATTGGTCATAGTACCCAATTCAGTTGCCAGGAACTGATAAGCCAAACGGACTTTAATCCTATTCTGTTTTTAAGGGTAACCAGATCTCAGGATTTTACGCTTCTCATTTTGGCTTTAAAAAGGCCATAAACTCAGGGCAGAGACTTGGCTTCTGCTTGCTGCATTTCCTTGCCCAGGGTCAACCCCAAACTCTTCTCCACCTGTCCTGAGATTTCTGATAAAATATTGCGAAAAGTTAAGAATATGCATAATTTCCTCATGAATGTATTGGTTGTTGGTGGTACAGGTACTCTGGGCAGACAGATTGTTAAGCGAGCCTTAGATGAAGGTCATGCCGTTCGGTGCCTGGTTCGCAGCCTCAAAAAGGCGGCATTTCTGAAAGAATGGGGAGCGGAATTGATCGAAGGTGATCTGTGTCAGCCCGAAACGTTGCCCCCTGCCCTGGAGGGGGTCGGTGCAGTGATTGATGCTGCAACGACACGGGCAACAGACTCGGCCAATATCCGTGAGGTTGACTGGGATGGCAAAGTTAACTTAATTCAGGCTGCAGTTGCCGTTGCAGTACCGCGTTTTATCTTCTTTTCTATTCTGGATGCAGAGAAGTATCCAAATGTGCCGTTGATGGATATTAAGTGCTGCACTGAAAAATTTTTGGTAGAGTCCGGCTTGAACCATACAATTCTGCGGCCCTGTGGATTTATGCAGGGGTTAATTGGCCAGTATGCTATTCCAATCTTAGAGAATCAGGCGGTTTGGGTCATGGGTGACACTTCGCCGATCGCCTACATGGATACTCAAGACATTGCTAAGTTTGCAGTGCGCGCCTTAACTACTCCAGAAACAGAAAAGCGTTCCTTTCCGGTGGTGGGGCCCCGTGCCTGGGGAGCCTATGAAATTATTCGCCTCTGCGAACGGTTGTCTGGGCGTCAAGCAAAGGTCAGCCGCATGCCTCTCGGTCTCTTGAAGGTAACCCGATCGCTGACTCGCAGCTTTCAGTGGACGTTAAATGTGTCTGACCGATTGGCCTTTGCAGAGGTTGTGGCTTCTGGTGCGCCACTGACCGCACCAATGGATCAAACCTATGCGACCTTTGGTCTCGATCCCAACGAGACAACAACCCTGGAGAGCTATTTGCAAGATTACTTTAGTCGGATTTTGAAAAAATTAAAAGAACTTGAATCCACCCAGCCCCAGGCGAAGAAGAAATCAGATAAAAAACGAGCTTATCCACGATTTTAGACGAAGTGAATTTTGTCTTTTGCGAAAACCGGCGGGTCGATTGGCTTAAGATAGTCCCTAATAGCGACTTCATCACCCCTTTTACCTCTCGTTTAGTGGAATCATTTCTGTGCCTAAAGCTGGCATTATTTACAACGACGCAAAGCCAAGCGCTTGCCGGTCAGCCAGGGAATTGCAGGATAAGCTCGCAGCTTGTGGCTGGGAAGTTTATTTGGCGACTGGTGTGGGCGGCATTCTAGGTTACATGGAGCCGGATGCACCTGTTAGTCCTACCCCGGTTGATCGCCTGAATGCACCAGGGTTTGACCACACTATGAGTTTTGCGATTGTCCTGGGTGGCGATGGCACTGTGCTTTCAGCCTTTCGACAAGTAGCTCCCCATGGCATTCCACTACTTACCATTAATACCGGCCACATGGGTTTTTTGACAGAGGCCTATCTAAATCAACTGCCTCAGGCCCTGGAAGCCGTTCTTGCCCATGAGTATGAAATCGAGGAACGCAGCATGCTATCTGTGCGCGTTTTTCGGCAGCAGCAATTGCTGTGGGAGGCACTCTGTCTTAATGAAATGGTGATTCACCGGGAACCGTTGACCAGCATGTGCCATTTTGAGGTAGAGATTGGTAAACATGCCCCAGTTGATATTGCCGCTGATGGTTTGATTGTTTCAACGCCCACCGGGTCTACTGCCTATTCCCTTTCTGCTGGGGGGCCAGTGATTACACCTGGTGTTTCTGTGCTGCAATTGATACCCATTTGTCCCCATTCCCTGGCATCCAGGGCCTTAGTCTTCGCCAATACAGAGCCGGTGATGATTTATCCGGCCAATCACACACGCCTCGTCATGGTCGTGGATGGCAATGGTGGCTGTTATGTGATGCCCGACGATCGAGTCCGGATTCAGCGATCGCCCTATCCCGCTAAATTCATCCGCCTGCGCCCACCAGAGTTTTTTCATATTCTGCGAGAAAAATTGGGCTGGGGATTACCGCACATTGCCAAGCCAACTTCTGTTGAGCTGCCTTAGTGCCATTTTTATTATTTTGAGCAGGGAAGCCTCTTAAAAACACTCAATAAGTAAGTAGCTCGACGCGATTGCATACACCCCCTATAGTCCCCCTTGGTTCTAGCGCAGCGGCGCGAAGCGCGGGGACGGCGACAGCCGGGGGCAGGTAGCTCGACGCGCTTGCATACACCCCCTATAGTCCCCCTTGCTAAGGGGGACGGCGACAGCCGGGGGTTATGTTAGGTCGTTTTTCATGTCTAGCAGCCTGTCGGACTAACCGGCATAATTCATGAGGTAACTGAACTACTCGTCATTCCCGCGTAGGCGGGAAAACACTCTGGTAGAAGTCGCCGAACCTGGATTCCCGTGGCCACGGGAATGACAGCCAAGAACTGAGGGGTTCGGAAAATAATCCAGGCTAAAAGAACTGTGATGATGGATTCTCAATCCATGTCAATGGACTTTTGCTGTGAGTCAGGAAATTGATTTCCTGGCGAGAAAGACTTGAAGCCCTGATTGACTGACATAGGATCTAATGTAGATTGGTGCTGGGCAACGGGAAACTCAACACCAGTAAAAATTTCGATGGGTTACGCTAACACTAGTCCATCCTACGGTAAAACCGGGCATTCCTGAGTTTTGTTAATCACCCAGCTTGAAGCCAGTTTTTTTGACAGGCTCCTAGGTGCTTAAATAGCTTTTGTAGATTTGAGGTACCTCTCAAACCTATCCTGACGGACTACTATCATAATTAACAGGTTTGTGTATCTGGTTAATCTATGAGCACTGCGTCTTCAGACACTAGCCCTTGTATTTTACTGGTTGAAACCGATGAAGCCCTGGCGCAACAGGTCGGTCTTGACCTCAAGGAGTCTGGCTACGAGATGAGGTTAGCATCGGATGTCACTAGTGGGTTGCGGCAAGCGGCAGAATTACAACCCGCCTTGATTGTGGTCGATCGCATGTTGAGCGGTGAATCAGGCCTCTGGTTGTGCAGCCGTCTGCGCACCCTGGGCACACGGGCACCCGTATTAATGCTGATGGCGCGAGATACGCTGGAAGACCGGGTTGCCTGTCTGGAGGCTGGAGCAGATGATTACTTTCTAAAACCCTATCGTTCTGAGGATTTTATTAAACTGGTGCGGCTTTATTTGCAACCTGACGCAAATTCGGGAGAGAAGCTACGGTTTGCCGACTTAGTCCTTGATCTGTCAACTCGACGCGCCTCCCGCAACGATCGCAGTATTGACCTAACGATGAAGGAGTTTGAGCTACTCAAGTACCTGATGGAGCATCCCCGCGACGTTTTAACCAGGGAGCAAATTTTAGAGAATGTCTGGGGCTATGATTTTGTAGGTGAATCCAATGTGATTGAGGTGTATATTCGGTATTTGCGACTCAAGATCGAAGATGAAGGGGAAAAGCGTTTGATCCAAACCGTTCGAGGGGTTGGCTATGTCTTGCGAGAGGCTTGAAAATCCCCGCTCTCTTGAGGAGCCCCTGCCCCTCAAAACCCTTTTGACAGCCTACTAAGGGACTTGCGTCAAAATAAAATCTCCATGATGCGCTACGGCTAGCGCCTAATATAAGTAGTTGGACGCTATTGAATACACCCCCTGTAGTCCCCCTTTGTTCTAGCGCAGCGGCGCGTAAGCGCGGGGACGGCGACAGCCGGGGGTATACCAGGTAATTTTTTTATGTCCAGGTATTTATCCTACAGCGGGTACATTATTTAATTGCAAATCCCTAAACATAAAATTATCAGTGATGGCTTATCAGTATCCAGGTTCAATGCGTATTTTAATTTTGGGTATGCTGCTGTTCGGCTGCGCTTCTTTGGTGCCGGCAGCCTCTTCAAATCAAACGGCCACTAGGGTTTCTACTACTGGCCTCGCAGCTGCTCGACCCGGACAAGTGCTACCAATCAGTGCTGAAGTAACAATCAATGGTCAGGTAATTGAGTTGGAGGTTGCGCACACCCCAGAGCAGCAAGCGATGGGGTTGATGTATCGCACCGAATTGCCCCCCAATCGGGGAATGCTATTTCCCTTTAATCCGGCTCGACGGGTTGGTTTTTGGATGAAAAATTGCCGAATTCCTTTAGATATGGTGTTTCTTCACCAGGGCCAGATACAGTCAATTATCCACAACGCCCCCCCTTGTCTTAAAGATCCCTGCCCGGTCTATGACTCAAAGGCTGTGATTAACCAGGTGCTCGAATTAGCCGGGGGGCAAGCCAAGCAAATTGGTTTACAGAAAGGCGATCGCGTAGCGATTCAACCCCGGTAGTGATCTGGTTCTTAGGCAGGGAAAAAATGTCAACGCCCCTGGCTGTAAACTAAAGACTATTCCCCATTTCTTAACCTGCTTATGCCCGACTGGTTAACCCCCAGCCATCTGATCATGGCGGCTTTGTTGCTCACCTTCGCGATCGCCCATAGCGGTCTGGCGGCACTCCGACCTGCCGCAGAAAAAGTTGTAGGGGCTCGGCTTTATCGGGTTTTCTTTGCTCTGGTGAGTTTGCCCCTGGCGACCATCCTGATCATTTATTTCTTCAACCACCGCTACGATGGGCTGCAACTGTGGCAGGTGCAGGATGTGACGGGAGTGGCAAGTCTGATCTGGATCCTATCAGCTATTTCATTTCTGTTTCTCTATCCAGCCACCTTCAATCTGTTAGAAATTGCGGCTGTCCAGAAGCCCCAGGTGCATTTGTATGAGAAGGGCATCATTCGGATTACGCGCCATCCCCAGATGGTGGGGCAGGTGATCTGGTGCCTGGCCCATACCCTGTGGGTAGGCTCAAGCTTTATGGTAGTGACTTCCCTGGGGCTGATTTTGCATCACCTGTTTGGGGTCTGGCATGGCGATCGGCGGTTGCAGGCTCGCTATGGAGATGCTTTTGCTGCAGTCAAGGCTCGCACCTCGGTGATCCCGTTCTTAGCCATCTTGCAGAGACGGCAGCACTTAAACCTGATGGAATTTTTGCGGCCTGCCTACCTGGGGGTGATTGTCTTCGTTCTATTACTTTGGTGGGCCCATCCGCTTTTAATTGGTGCAACCCGCAACGTTGGCTGGTAGGATCAAGCCAATCAAGTAGGAAAGTTTTACATAAAATGTTGGGGATCAAGACGGTTTCTGTGGGAGAAAAAACTTTTTCTGGGGAAGTGTTGGAGTCATCAACCCCCGTGCTGGTTCATTTTGGTGCCCCCTGGTGCGGCCCTTGTCGGATGATTGAGCCACTCTTGACATGCTTCCAGGCTCAATGGGGTAAACGATTTAAGTTGATTGGCATCAACGCCGATGAAAATTTAAAGCTCTCCAGTCAATACCAGATCAAGACATTACCAACCCTGTTGTTCTTTCAGGAAGGTAAGGTCGTTCATCGTCTGGAAGGGATGTATCAGCGAGAACAATTATGGACTGAGTTGCAGCGATGGTTTGCCATCATGACATCTGGTTCAGATCAGTCCCTTGGGCAGACAACTTCATTTACCCCGTAGGTTGGTCAGCAAGATCTCAGTCTTAAAGCAACTGCAAGTTTGTGTCTAGATTTAACAGTTTTTCTGTTGCTATATGTAAAAATGTAAAGGGTTTTGCCTCGTGTTGTAGTGGGGGCGTTGGTAATGGAAGCAATATATCAATATACCTGGCTGATACCCGTCTTGCCGCTGATTGGCGCAACGACCGTCGGGTTAGGGCTGATTTCGTTTAATAAAGCAACCAACAGTCTAAGACAGGCCAGTTCAATTTTTATTGTCTCCCTTACGGGGGCAGCGATGGTACTCTCCCTTGCACTGTTTTGGAGTCAGGTGAGTGGGCATGAGCCTTATTTAAAAATGTTTGAGTGGGCTTCGGCAGGAAGCTTTCACCTCAGCATGGGTTATCTGGTTGACCATCTGACTGCGCTGATGCTGGTGGTTGTCACCACTGTAGCGTTTTTGGTCATGGTCTACACAGATGGCTACATGGCCCACGATCCCAGCTATGTTAGGTTTTATGCCTATCTCAGTCTGTTTAGCTCATCCATGCTGGGTTTGGTGATTAGCCCCAACCTGGTGCAGATTTATATCTTTTGGGAATTGGTTGGGATGTGTTCCTACCTGCTGATTGGCTTCTGGTATGACCGCAAAGCGGCGGCAGATGCGGCCCAAAAGGCATTTGTCACCAACCGGGTGGGCGACTTTGGCCTCCTGCTTGGTATTTTGGGCTTATTTTGGGCGACTCAGAGCTTTGACTTTGGAGTGATCGGAGATCGATTGCAGCAGCTAGTAGAGTCCGGTGCCCTCAGTGGGGGTGTCGCGGCCCTATTAGCCGTTCTTGTGTTTTTGGGCCCGGTGGCAAAATCGGCTCAAGTGCCCCTGCATGTGTGGTTGCCAGATGCAATGGAAGGCCCAACCCCCATCTCCGCCTTGATCCATGCGGCCACCATGGTGGCCGCTGGGGTGTTCCTGATTGCCCGCATGTTCCCGGTGTTTGAAGATATTCCCACGGCAATGCAGGTAATTGCCTGGACGGGAGCAGTGACTGCTTTCATTGGTGCCACTACTGCCATTACCCAAAACGACATCAAAAAAGGGTTAGCCTATTCCACTATGTCTCAATTGGGTTACATGGTGATGGCCATGGGCGTGGGGGCCTACACGGCAGGGTTGTTTCACCTGATGACTCATGCTTACTTCAAGGCCATGCTGTTCCTCGGTTCTGGCTCTGTGATTCATGGCATGGAAGCCGCTGTTGGTCATGACCCGGCCTACGCTCAAGACATGCGTCTCATGGGTGGCCTGCGCAAGTTTATGCCGGTGACCGCAATTACTTTTTTTGTGGGAGTTCTGGCCATCTCTGGAATTCCTCCCTTTGCTGGGTTTTGGTCAAAAGATGAAATTTTAGGGTCTACCTTCCGGGCTAATCCCACGCTCTGGGCGATCGGCTTTGTCACCGCTGGGATTACCGCTTTTTACATGTTTCGCATGTACTTCATGACTTTTGAAGGAGAATTTCGGGGTAGTCAAGCGGATGCACGAGAAACCATTCGTGTTGAGCAATTGCAGGCGATGGGATTATCCATGGGGCCGGGTGCCATGAACGCAAAAGAATTGACCCTGGAAGTCTCCCACGCAGGAGAATCAGACCACGGTGGCCATGGCCATCATGGATTACCGCACGAATCGCCCTTAAGCATGGTGCTTCCCCTCGTGATTCTGGCCATTCCTTCTATTGCTGTTGGATTGGTGGGTACCCCCTTTGCCAACTACTTTGAAGCCTTTATCCATCCCTCAGGGGAGGTAGTAACAGTGGCAGAACTGGCAGAACATTTTGATAGGGGTGAATTTTTCACTATGGCGGGTAGCTCAGTCGCTATCTCCTTGACTGGAATTTTCCTAGCCTATCTGATGTATGCCAGGGGGGCAATTAATCCGGCTGCGATCGCGGCCAAGATTCCCGCTCTCTACCAGTTGTCTAAAAACAAGTGGTACTTCGACAACGTGTATAACGTGGTCTTCGTTCAAGGCAGCCGCCGTCTGGCACGGCAGGTTCTGGAAGTGGATTCTAAAGTGGTGGATGGTGCGGTTAACCTGACCGGCTTAGTGACCCTGGTGACGGGGGAAGCCCTGAAATACTTTGAAAATGGCCGGGCCCAGTTCTATGCCCTGATTGTATTTGCCGCTGTCCTTGGCCTGGTCATTGTTTCTGGTATTACTTGATTCCCTTGATGGCTTTCGGTCGGGGCATTGCAATCCAGTGTCCCGATTTGAAGTTCTAAATCCCACAGTTTTAGTCTGCGGGTTGATCAACTCAATTCAAAAGATACGCTGAATTTATCCCACCTTCTTTGATTACGGCTTCATAATAGAGTCCCATAAGCAAACAAAGTGGTGATAGAGCGAAATGGTGACAGAAACTTTTCCCTGGCTGACAACCAGCATTCTGCTTCCGATCGTGGCTTCCCTGGCCATCCCTTTCCTGCCAGATAAGGATGGCCGCACAATTCGCTGGTACGCCCTGATTGTTGGTCTGCTTGATTTTGCAGTTCTTGTTTACGCGTTCTACACCAGCTACGACTTTTCAAACCCTGACCTACAGTTGGTTGAGCATTATAGCTGGTTGCCTCAACTGGGGCTGAGCTGGTCGGTGGGGGCGGATGGCCTTTCTATGCCGCTCATCTTGCTGACTGGTTTTATTACAACGCTGGCAATGTTGGCAGCCTGGCCGGTGACTCTCAAGCCCCGACTCTTTTATTTTTTAATGCTGGCCATGTATGGCGGCCAGATTGCTGTCTTTGCTGTCCAGGATATTTTGCTGTTTTTCCTGGCATGGGAACTGGAGCTGATTCCGGTTTACCTGCTATTGGCCATCTGGGGTGGCAAAAAACGCCAGTATGCAGCGACTAAATTTATTCTCTACACGGCAGGGGGGTCTCTCTTTATATTAGTTGCGGCGCTGGCGCTCGCTTTCTATGGTGATTCAGTCACCTTTGATATGCATTCGCTGATGCAGAAAGATATTCCCCTCACGATGCAGTTGTGGCTCTATGGTGCTTTTCTAATCGCCTATGGCGTAAAGTTGCCGATTATCCCCCTCCATACCTGGCTACCGGATGCTCACGGTGAAGCCACTGCCCCAGTTCACATGCTGCTGGCAGGGATTCTCTTGAAAATGGGCGGTTATGCCTTGATTCGCATGAATGTGCAAATGCTGCCCGACGCCCATGTTCGGTTTGCCCCGATACTGGTGATTCTGGGTGTAGTGAACATTATCTACGCCGCCCTGACTTCCTTTGCTCAGCGCAACCTGAAGCGCAAGATTGCCTATTCATCAATTTCTCATATGGGGTTTGTCATGATTGGGATTGCTTCTTTTACCACCCTTGGTTTAAGTGGGGCCCAGTTGCAGATGATCTCCCACGGCCTGATTGGAGCCAGCCTCTTCTTTTTGGTTGGGGCCACTTACGATCGTACACACACCTTGATGCTGGATGAAATGGGTGGTGTTGGGCAAAAGATGCAGAAAATCTTTGCCATGTGGACAGTCTGCTCTCTTGCGTCTCTGGCTCTACCGGGCATGAGTGGCTTTGTCGCAGAACTGATGGTATTTGTAGGCTTTGCTACTAGTGAAGCCTATAGTTTGCCCTTTAAGGTGATAGTGGTTTGCCTGGCTGCTGTTGGGGTGATTCTGACCCCGATTTACTTGCTTTCGATGTTACGGGAGATCTTCTATGGCCCTGAAAACAAGGAACTCGTAGATCACGAAGCCTTGATTGATGCCGAGCCCAGAGAAATCTTCATCATCTCGGCTTTACTGATTCCCATTATTGGGATTGGGTTTTACCCCAAACTGATTACGCAAATCTATGACACCACCACCGTTGCCATTAATCACCAGTTGAGTGATGCGCTGGCAGCAGCGCGTAAAATTCAAGCCCCAGTGACGGCAATGCAGGACTTGTCTACCCAAGGGCTACGGGCACCCACTTTGAGATAGGCCATTGGCCATCTGCAATGGGAAGGCCGCGGGTAAGTTGCTCTGGTTTCCCTTCTCTTTGAATAGGAGAAGGGCACCAGGTTGCACCGTTTAACCTGGATTATTTACGAACCCCCAATGATTGGCTGTCATTCTCCTGGTGCCTCCACCTACAAGTGGCGAACGGGAATCCAGGTCGGGCAGCTTCTACGAAGGTGGATTCCCGCCTACGCAAGAATGACGAACAGTTCAGTTACTTCATGAATTATGCAAGTTAAACCTGACTGGTTACTTTTGCTCTGCTAAAGGTTCAAACTGCTTTTTTTCTCGCTTCAGGTTTTCTTCCAACTGTTGAATCTGCTCACGGCGAGCTTCCAGTTCTAAGACTCGGCGATCAAGCTCCTGGCTCTGCAAAGTGAGAGACTGACGCCATTGCTCTGCCCGTTCAGTCTCTTGTTGTAAAAACTCTGGAGTCACCCCATTAGTCAAATATTGTTGAATGATAGTGAGGATCCAATCAGTTGCATTGCAAATTTCCACAATCGTCTGATTCTCACCCACTTCAACTAATAACAATGCCCCTTCGCCAAAGGTCTCTGCTTCCGGTGCGGCAATCAATTCCTTTTCTGTCAACACAACCCAGGCATACTCAGCCCGTTGACAGGCTAGCAGTTGTAAGCCAGCCCCACCCAATTCTCCTTGTTTTTGCACCTGAGCCAGATAGCGCATCCAACCGCTTCTCTAAATAGACCACAGTATTAAGAAAATAGTGCTTAAAGCGGTAAACAGACAAGCACCCGTTCCCAAATTTATCTATTTTTCTAACTTGGCTGAAGTGCTCGTCAATTTTGCCCTTTGACAATGGGTTTTTCCCTTCAATCAGTATACTCTCTAGCAGAGATAAACAGGCGGAAGAGGGCTGACTTCAGTCCCAACGGGAACAAAATCAATGTAGGAGTCACAATTGCTCTAGGCGACCGCGTATAATCTCTGCTTGTTTTTCCACCTCTGATAAAGATTGGCGAGTTGTTTCCACGACATCGGGGCGGGCTTTGTTGACAAAATTAGGATTATTTAACCGACCAGAGAGCGATTGGATTTCTGCCTCTACTTTTTTTAGATCTTTCTCCAGTCGGGCTTGTAGGGCAGTGATATCTACAATTCCTGCCAGAGGAATTAAAACTTGAACGGTACCCGTTACTCCTGCAAAGAGCTGAGAGCCTGACATTGCGGCATCCAGGGCGGAGGTAATGGTTAATTGATCAACCCTGGCCAGATCCCGGATGTAGGTTTGCCCTTCGGAGAGAATTTGTCGCTCAGTTTTACTTTCACTTTGAAGCAGCAGTGGAATTTTAACTCCTGGTTTGATTTCAGCTTCTGCTCGCAGGTTACGGATGGTACGAATTGTATCAATTAGTTGGTTAAACTGTGTTTCTAAGTTGGGATCTAAAAAGACAGCATTGACCTCTGGGTAAACTTGCAGGGCCAGATACTGATCACCAGGGGCCTGGGTTAGAGTATGCCAGATCTCCTCGGTGATGTGGGGCATAAAGGGATGGAGTAGTTTTAAGGTGCCTTCCAACACAAAGGCCAGCACTTGCTGAGCAGTGCGACGAGAAGCTTCATCCTGACCTTGAAGGCGAGATTTGGCCAACTCAATGTACCAGTCACAAAAATCACCCCAAATAAAGTCATACAGACGCTTGGCAGCTTCTCCCAGGCCAAAATTCTCGATGTCAACGCGGGTCTGTTGAGTCACATGGTAAAAGCGAGAGAGAATCCAGCGATCGGCCAGTTGTAACGATGCGCTATCTGTGGCTTTTTCTCCTGGAGTTCCTAATTGGGCAGGGGTTTGACCATCCAGGTTCATCAATACAAAGCGGGAGGCATTCCAGAGTTTATTGGTAAAATTGCGGGCGGCTTCCACCGACTCTGACTCATCCGTTTTGCGATCGTAGAGTAAACGAATATCTTGCCCAGCGCCCGCCACTTCCTTAATTAGGGTATAGCGCAGAGCATCTGTGCCATATTTATTAATCAGTAACAGTGGGTCAATGCCATTGTTGGCAGATTTAGACATTTTTTTATTGTTTTCATCCCGCACTAGGCCGTGGATATAAACGGTCTTGAACGGCATCTGGCCCGTAAAGTGCCCCGCCATCATGGTCATGCGAGCCACCCAGAAGAAAATGATATCAAAGCCTGTGACCAGGGTTGTTGTGGGATAGTAACGGGAAAAATCGGTGGTTTTGTCAGGCCAGCCCAGGGTAGAAAACGGCCACAGCCCTGATGAAAACCAGGTATCCAGCACATCCGGATCCTGTACCAGATCGGCGGCTGGGCCAAACCGGGCTGCTGCCTGTTTACGAGCCTCTGCTTCCGAGTCGGCCACGATAAATGGGGTTTCATCGGTAATGGCACCGCCTGTTTGACTCACAACGTACCAGGCAGGGATTTGATGGCCCCACCAGAGTTGGCGAGAGATGCACCAATCTCGCAGGTTGAGTAGCCAGTCGCGGTATACCTTTGTCCAGCGCTCTGGAACAAAGGCTGGAAGTTGCTGGTCTTCTAGCCACTGGAGGGCGTTACTAGCCAGGGGTTGAATCTTAACAAACCACTGCGTGGAGATTAAGGGCTCGACGGGTACCTTGCCCCGATCGCTGTAGGGCACCGTATGGGTATAGTCTTCCACCCGTACGAGAAAGCCCTCGTCTTGCAACCGGGCCACCAGATTGTGACGGGCGGCAAAGCGATCTTGCCCCTGGAATGGGCCCGCATTCTGATTGAGGCTGCCATCCTTATTCATAATTGAGATCAAGGGCAGATTATGGCGCTGGCCCATCTCAAAATCGTTGGGGTCATGGGCGGGGGTGACCTTGACGCAACCGGTACCAAAGCTGGAATCTACATACTCATCGGCAATGATGGGAATTTGCCGATTCATGATGGGCAGAGTTACCGTTTGACCAATCAAGTGCTTGTAGCGATCGTCCTGGGGATTGACCGCCACCGCTGTATCTCCCAACATGGTTTCGGGGCGGGTGGTCGCCACTTCCACAAAACCGGAGTCATCCGTGAGGGGGTAGCGAAAGTGCCAGAGATGGCCCTTCACTTCTTTGTTTTCTACCTCCAGGTCAGAGACAGCAGATTGACTGGCCGGACACCAGTTCACCAGATAATTGCCCCGGTAAATCAGCCCTTCATGGTAAAGCTGCACAAAGGCTGCCACTACTGCGCGGGAGAGGCCCTCATCCATCGTAAACCGTTGCCGCGACCAGTCTACAGAAACCCCCAGGCGACGCAACTGGTTGACAATGGTGCCACCAGACTCTTCCTTCCACTGCCAGGCCCGCTGTAAGTAGGCCTCTCGACCGATTTCTTGTCGGGTTTTGCCCTGAGATTGCAACTCCCGGTCCAAAATGGTGCTGACCGCAATACTGGCGTGATCGGTACCGGGTAACCAGAGGGTATTGCGGCCAATCATGCGGTGATAGCGCACCAGGGTATCAATCAGGGCACTCTCGAAGGCATGCCCCATGTGCAGGCTTCCCGTTACATTGGGCGGTGGGATCACAACGCAGTAAGGCTCCCCCGGTTGCTCAGGGGCTGCCTGAAACACATGATTTTCTTCCCAGGCTTGCTGCCACTTTGCTTCGGCAGTAGAGGGGTCGTATTGGCTGGGCAGCATCGCAGGAGTGGCAGTCATCGGTTAGAACAAGCACGGCAGATCTTTAGGATATCTCAGATCCTGCACCATTCTCAAGAATAGACATTGCGGCTATTGCAGTCAGTCTGATTGACCTACCAGGAATGTAACGCTCGCAACTGAGGTGTCTTCTTGGATTGATGGGCTTCCATGCGAGTTAAGACATCATCCAAAATTGTAATTGCTTCTGCAATAAACGGCCCCTTATTGAGCATGACGCATTCAGCCCGTTCTGCCATTGCGGCATCGGTCATCTCACCACGGGAGGGGGCACCCCGTTTGACTAAATTTTCTAGTACCTGAGTTGCCCAAATCACGGGAACGTGGGCTGCTTCGCAGAGCCAGAGAATCTCTTCTTGAATTTCAGCTAGACGCTGGTAACCGATTTCTACAGCTAGATCGCCCCTAGCGATCATCACGCCAAATGCCTGTTTACCAGCAGCATGAATAATGAGTTCCGGTAAATTGCGAACAGCTTCAGGGGTTTCAATCTTGGCCACGATCGCTGGTTTCCTTTGACTTTCCCCTATCCGTTGGGCGAGTTCTTGTTGTAAGAGATCAATGTCTTCAGGGCGTTGCACAAAGGAGTAGCCAATAATATCGGCATGAGTCGCAACAAAATCTAGATCTTGCAGGTCTTTTTCAGTTAGTGGACTCAAGGGTAAGACCGTATTGGGAAAGTTCAGACCTTTTTCAGGGCGTAGTTTTACGCCAGTGGGGGCGGCGTGGGTGACTTCTAGCAAGAGACCCGACTGGCCATCGGGCAGGGGGTACTGGGTATCAATCACACGGGTACGAATCTTGCCATCATCAATGTAGACCAGGGTGCCAAGGGTTAATTGATCGAGAATTTCAGGAACCGTACAGCAGGTTTGCAACTGCTCTACCTCAGATGGAATTGCCTCAATGCAGGGTACTTCACTTGCAAGGTGAGCCATGCTGCGCGACAATATCATGCGATCGCCGCGAAATAGCCGCTTCTGATCTAATGGGGTCAAGACTGGGCCTGTCCGAATTTTAGGCCCGGCCAGATCCATCATGATTTTGCAGGCTGTCCCTGTTTCCTGCTCTGCCTGATGCACATGGTCAATCATCGATTGCCAGGCCTGGGGCGTATCGTGGGCGCAGTTGATGCGGACACAGGTTGCCCCCCGTCGTAGCATTTCTCGCACCAGGCCATCGTTTGTTGCGGCTTCGCTCGGCAAGGTCACCATAATGGTCACCCGACGATTGGCTGGCACCGGCCCAAACAATTCTTCTGTATGGTGGTGTAATAAGCGATCGCCTTCAAAAAAAGCCTCAATTGATGGCCGATGCAAATTTTGGCCAGACTGGGAGTCACAAATCAGGGCCAGGGTGGCAATCACCGCATCGAGGTTGGGCCTGACACGGGCTTCAATCCGCCCTAGAGAAGACAGCCCCCAGGGCATCAGCGCAGCTTGGAGCGCACGCAGGTCATGTCGCCGTAGAGCCAGGTATTCTGCCAGGTTCAAAGCGCTGGGTAAAAACTCCGACCGTTGAATGTGCGGCCGCCATTGCTGGAACATCGCCTGTCCTTCAGTTTCAACGGTCTGGCGTAGATCTTGCAGAGTCGAGAGCAAAACCCTGGGATTAGAGAGATGGAGTAATTCGGGATTGAGGTCTGATAGGGCGGAAATCATACAGGAGCCTCCTGGCTCAATGGGTGCAGGGGGGTGGTCAGTAAAGCTCGCAGGGTCTGGCGAAATTCTGGAGAAAGATACCGTTGTTGCAAGGGTTGCCAGTTTTGCCAAAAATGGGCCTGTTGCCGCTGCATTTCTTGGTCAACACTGGGCAATACCTTGGCCAGGTCTGTCTTTAATATCGACTTTAAAAATTGACGAAGCACGGCCCTATCCTGGAGTTGGCCCAGCATTTCCTGAATCGTCTTAAACTCTTCAATCCATTGTTGATAAGAAGGCTCATAGAAGGGAGCAAAGAACTCTGCCTGGTAACGCACAGCTTTCATCTGCTTACGTAAATCATGGAGGACAGCACCATACTGATTGAGTTGCTGGGCTAATAGCTTGGCCTCTATCAACGGAATCACGACTGCTGTACCTGCGTCAGTGCGGGCTCCTACCAGCCAGCCGGGATGCAAAAAGAGTTGGCAGATTAAGGGCAATAGCAAATCAGGCAGGGCTGGTAGCAGGGCTAGATCACCCATTGGCGTATAGATGGGTTGCTCTAACCAATTTTGAATTGAGGATTTTAGCTTGGTATAGCGATCGCTACAGAGGGTTTCTTTTAGACTCAAGAAGCTTTGCTTACGGGTCTGGCGTAGGTGTTTCAGTACCTGATTAAATGCGGCCTTTTCGGCTTTCTCCAGGAGTGGCTGATAATGGGCTTCCAGTTCTTGCTTTAACACATCTAAATCGCGAGTCTCTCCCAAACTTTTGCCAATCTTACCGATGGCCTGATTGTTGACTGCTTTTGGCAGAACGATCGTCGGGTTGAATACTTGGACGGCAGTCCTTAGGCGTCGCATCCCAACTCGCATCTGATGTAACGGTTCTGGATCTGTATCTTTGAATACGTCCTTTTCTTGATCAACAAATCTTTTGAGATTTTTCTGGATAACTTGATACCCAAAATCACCCAGAGAAATAGAGAAATCTATTGGTTGTCCTTTCATACAAAATAAATGGCATAGTTGGCTTTGGGGCGAATTACCAACCTGTTACAATGCCTAAAATCAAATAACCTGACTTGACAGATGTATTCTCTCATCAATTGATTGACTGCACCAGGGAGCGTTTATAAAACGATACGATCGCACTGCCTTTTCTATCAGCTTAATCATGAATTTAGATAATTAATATCGACCCAAATCAGCCCCTATGTGATGCAGGATACAATGTGATGCAGGATACAACTCGCATTAACCTGTTGTTAACGGAATGTGTTAGATGCGGAATTATACTGCTTCGAGCTATCCCTCTAACTGTTGTATAGATTCTATTTAGAAATAGAGGGATAGTTAACTTAGAGTCTTAATCATCACCAAATTTGCAGATTATTTTTTACTTAATTTAAAAGAAAGATAGTGTGTTCTTAACCTAAAGCTGTCAAATTTATAACAAATCCCGTAGTTTACCAGGGTGGATTTGAGAAATTGTTCAAATCTGCAAAATTTACCTTTTAAGTGCTGTAACAGATTAGCAGCCTACACTGTTTGACTAATTTATTACCCTTTAGATCTTTGTTTTGCTCTACAGGGTTTGTTTTCCCATGTCTTCTTCCAAAACAACAGAGAACTTCCTATGGCCTTAATTAACGGACAAACATCTGCAGAGCCCTATGTTCAGTTAACACCTGATAGCTCTCCCTATCGGATTTTTCCCTTACTCACCGTCGGCGATGAAGTGCCATTGCTGACAGGGAATGGCTTGAACCTCCAGCCTACTGGTCAAACCTTTGCTTTTGCGGGAATTCCCGATGGTCTGGGGTTTTACCAAGCGAATGGTAAATACTATGTGTTTGTTAATCATGAGTTGGGAAATACATCCATTTCAAATTTTAATGCCAGTAGTTCTGATCAGATAAAAGGGGCACGGGTTTCCTTATTTGTCTTTGATCAAGACTGGAAAGTAATTGGTGGTAAAAACCTAATTGAGCAGGCTGTTGACTCTACAGGTACCTATAAATTAGATCCAATTTCTGGCCTCTATAAGAATAAGGAAACAGGTGCAGAACTAGCCAGTTTTGGTCGTTTTTGCTCCTCTTTCCTGGCACAGTCTGGTTTTGTTGACGCTAACGGGCAAGAGGTTCCAGTTTATTTTGCACCTGAAGAAACAGACAAGAATAGTCGAGGTTGGGCCGTTACTCCCGATGGTATTGCTCTGGCCTTAGATGGTCTAGGCCGTTACCAAAAAGAGAATGTGATAGCGGCCTCTCAATACCGAGCGACGAATTCCTCAAAAACTGTATTACTCTCGGCTGAAGATAATGCCGATGGAGAATTGTATCTGTGGGTTGGTAACCAGACTCCGGATGACCCAAATGGTTTTAAAAACGGCGACTTGTACGTCTTACGGTTAACCAATTTGGATGCAGAGGGGCAATTAACGGCGGTTGGGCAAACCACTAAGGCCACCTGGACGAAGGTTGATCGCTCAGCGGTGTTTGGCCCAGATGGAAAACCTCTGACTACAGGGGATGCACTCTCTACCTTTGTCAATGCAACGGGCCGTTCCACCAATTTTCAGCGGATTGAAGACATTGCAGAAGACCCCAACAAGCCTGGCACATTTTATTTCGTTACAACTGGTACCAAAAAGCCTTTAGGCCAGCCATCTGCCCCTGATGTAGCCACCGCTGATCAGGCCGAAAATCCCTATGGTCGTCTCTATCGCTTTAGCCTGAACCCCACTGACTCTTCAGGGGAAATCAATGATTTTGAGTTATTGGTGATCGGCGGCCCTGGCAAGGGTGTGAGTTACGACAACGTGGTGGTTGACTCCTTTGGTAAGGTCATGTTGATGGAAGATGAGACTGCCTTTGGCGGTGATGTCATGAAGGCAGAAAACCGGGAGGGGTCTATCTGGTCTTATGACATTGTAGCCAAAACCATTAGTCGAGTATTTGCGATCGATGAAAATGCGGCTGGCAGCCAATTCAACAATCCTGAAGCCAAGGGAGAGTGGGAAACATCCGGCATCATTGATGTTCCTGGTGGCAGTTCAAATCGGAGTGCCTATTTATTTGATGTGCAGGCCCATACGGTTCCCAGTAAACGGTATGTAGAAGGGGGACAATTAGTTTTAGCTGTACCCGTCAATCCCAATATTACTGGCACAAAAGCAGATGATTGCCTGTTTAGTGGTGATGAAGACGATGTGATTGATGGTCTTGCTGGAAATGACACCCTCTATGGTGGTGAAGGTAATAACCAGTTGTTTGGTGGTGCTGGCGACGATCTCCTGTTTGGTGGCGCTGGCAATGACCTGCTCAATGGTGGTGCTGGCGATAACACACTCTATGGTGGCGAGGGCCAAAATCAATTTATTGCTGGAGACGGAAATGATACCGCCTACGGTGGATCTGGTCAGGACATCTTTACCCTCGGCAATGGCAAGAATCTGGTCTACGCAGGTGAAGGAAAAAATCGCATCAGTACCGGCTTTGGCGATGATCTGATCTACGCAGATTTTGGTGATGACACGATTAATGATGCTGGAGGCAATAACCAAATCTACGCTGGAGAGGGTGCCAATGTGATTACGACCGGCAGCGGTAATGATTTTATCTACGCAGGCAATGGCAATGACACGATTCGGGGGGGGGCTGGCAACGATCTGATCTATGCTGGAGAAGGAAAGAACCTGATTGCGGCTGGAACGGGCAATGACACTGTTTATGCTGGTAGTGGTGCAGATGTTTTCACGCTGGATGCAGGGGCGGGAGCTGTCACCATCTTTGGCTGGGGCAGCAACGATGCTATCAGTCGCGGTGTCGGCTTATCAACAAGCGCCACATTTAATCTAGAAGTACAAAATGGGGATACCCTTGTGACCAATGGGTCAGACCTGTTGGCGGTGCTAAAATACGTGCAGATAAATACCGTAGCTATTGTGTAGTCGCGAAAGTAAACTTTACCTCCGTTCTGTAACCGGCCTGGGCCAGTTCCTTCCCTAGGTTGGGTACCAGATCCACGTCTCTGATGCCTTGGTAGGTATGATCGAGGTTCTGGTGGAATGTCTGCTGGTCGAGGATTTCCGCCGCGGCGTACTTGTTCTGTTTGGCCCAGTGCCCGGCCCGGATCATGTCTTTCATGACTGTTGTGGATTGACCTGCGCGACCAAAGGCTGCGTCACATTGCATAAACATTTGCTCGATTAGTAGAATTTGGTCATGACAGTGATTGGGTTACTGAAATTGTGATTGCTATTCCAGCCGGGTTTAGCCCTCAA
Source organism: Leptolyngbyaceae cyanobacterium (assembly GCA_046080785.1). Taxonomy (GTDB): domain Bacteria; phylum Cyanobacteriota; class Cyanobacteriia; order Leptolyngbyales; family Leptolyngbyaceae; genus JBJTUO01. Next base: position 28,225 of record JBJTUO010000185.1, read on the forward strand.
GAATATCTTGCCCTTGAGCAGCAAAACGGGATTCGCCATGAATATCGATGCGGCTTAGTTTATGCTATGGCGGGTAGCAGCGATGCTCATAGCCGTCTTAGTATTAATTTATTGACAGAAATTAATCTTCACTTGAGGGATAGTGATTGCCAGTTTTTTTCAGGAGATGTCAAAGTCAACTATGCCGATGCTTTTTTTTACTATCCAGATGCATTTGTCACCTGTGACCCGCGAGATCGGGAAGATCGGTATGTGAAGCGTTATCCCAAATTAATTGTTGAGGTACTTTCTCCTTCGACTGAAGAATTTGATCGAGGGGATAAGTTTCAAGATTATAAGTTCTTGAACTCTTTAGAAGAGTATGTTTTGATTGCTCAGGGTGAGATGCGGGTTGAGTGCCGTCGTCGGGTTCAGTCAACCAATGACCATTGGGAAACAGAAACTTATAATGCTGGCGATCGAGTAGTGTTGAAGAGTATTGGTTTGGAAATTGAAATTACAGAATTATATCGGGGCGTGAGTTTAAGAGATGCTCAACACCCATGAGGGAAGACGCAAAACTAGGGTAACTCCGATACGATAAAAACCGTAACGCAACTGGCGCGGGATGATAGGAATTCAATGGGAGAGTTATTTTATGTGTGGCATAGTTGCACTGTTTTCAGTCAATGAACAGATCTCAGAATCATCTTTGAAGCGAGGAATGGACTGCTTAAAGCATCGAGGGCCAGATGGACAAGGATTTTGGATCTCTCCTGAAAAACAAGTTGCTTTAGGCCATACAAGACTCAGTATCATCGATCTTAATCATGGTGAACAGCCGATCTCTAACCATGATGAAACTCTACATATAGTTGTCAATGGGGAGTTTTATGATTTTGAGCGTATACAAACTGACTTACGTAGCTGGGGATATCAATTAAAAACCAATTCAGATAGTGAAGTAGCTCTTCATTTATACAATGAGTTTGGAACAGAATGTTTACATCAACTTAGAGGTGAATTTTCTTTTATTATTTGGGATTCTCGTCATGAGTTAATGTTTGTGGCACGAGATCGTTTTGGAATAAAGCCGCTTTACTATAGTCATTATCAAAATACTCTTTATGTAGCATCAGAAATAAAATCTTTGTTGGCTGCGGGAGTTCCAGCTTATTGGGATCATGAGACTTTTTGGCAAGCTGAGTTTAACATTTTATCTCCTGACCGCACCATGTTTAAAAACGTCTTCCAAGTGCCTCCTGGAAATTTTTTAATAGCATCTCATTCTGGCATAAAACTACATCGATATTGGGATTTTGATTATCCACTAGCTAATGATTATTTGTCACACAAAAATACGATCGATTACATCGAACAGCTTCGTCATACATTAGAGGAAGCTGTAAGAATACGATTGAGGGCTGATGTCCCAGTAGGCTGTTATCTCAGTGGGGGGATTGATTCATCTGCACTGTTAGGAATAGCCACAAAATATAGTACAGAAAAAATCCAAACATTTACTCTTGCTTTTGATCACGAAGCTTACGATGAAGAAGCACTTGCCCGTGAAACTGCAGCATACACAGGTGCAGATCTACATATTATTCCTATCCAGCAATCTGACCTGGCCGAACATTTTTCAGATTCAATTTGGCACTGTGAAATGTTGTGTATTAACGGTAATACAACAGCAAAATATCTGTTGAGTCAAGCTGCACAAAACTCAGGTTATAAAGTTGTACTTACAGGAGAAGGATCAGATGAAATATTTGGAGGGTATGTCCATTTTCGCCAAGATATGCTGCTCCATAACCAACAAGGACAAGATCAGCAGACAATAAAATCGCTCTTAGAAGAATTGAAGGTGAAAAATCAAGTTTCAGTGGGGATCCTATTGGCTGAAGGCGGCTCCAATCAAGCCTTAAATAGCGTTCAACGTTTGTTAGGGTTTGTTCCATCTTGGATACAAGCTTCTGCTGAGGGATATCTTAGAACCCTTCCCCTTTATTCACCAGAATTTATAGCGAAATTTTCTCAAAGGGATGTGTATCGTACCTTTTTTAACCATATGGATGTGCAAGGACAGCTAGCACAGAGAGAACCCGTTCATCAGTCCCTTTATTTATGGTCTAAAACTATTTTACCTAATTACCTTTTACGAATGCTTGGTGATGGAGTCGAGATGGCACATTCAATTGAAGGGCGATTACCTTTTTTAGATCATAAGGTTGTCGAGTTAGTTGTGAATATGCCTGTTTCACTTAAGATTCGTGGTCTTAGGGAAAAATATATTTTAAGAGAAGCCGCAAAGCCATTCATAACCGAAGCGATGTATGACCGCCAAAAGCATCCATTTTTGGCACCCCCATCGACCTTCAAAACCAACGGGCCATTACAAGAGCTTATCCAGGACAGTCTGCGGAGTTCGAGAATGTCAGGTATACCTTTCTATAATCGTGCGGCTGTTATTCCATTACTTGATGCTTTACCTACACTTGATGCGAGTAAACGTAGTTCTGTCGATATAGCCTTGATGAAGATGCTGAGTGCTTACTGTCTACAAGAAAGGTTTGGACTAACGTAACAGAATACTAATTTTGGAGATTGCTGCATAACACCCCCAGTGCACACCGACCGTCGAGAGCTTGTCTGTGCCCATTTGAGGTTATTTACGGCGGGCGGTTGGGAGGGATGCCTCACCTGATGCTAGGACAAATCTTTGAAGCATTAACCTATTACAGCGATCGGGGGGTGAACGATCGCAATTCGTCCTGACCTGGTTGCACAATTACCACACTCGACTCCGGCACCGCCTTCCAGACCTCTGGCACATCCCCCATCGGCTCCGAGACAACGAGACGCGTCTCGTCCGCGAGGTTTTGGATGCGTTCATCACCTGGAAATCGGGATTTAACAGTCTCAATGTTATCGCTATAGAACAGGGAACGGGATTTTCCCTCGCTGGAATAGCGAACAGCCACAATCCGTGTGCCATCTGAAACCGCCGCTGCCATTTGCAGCGGATACTCGATACCGTGCTGTTTACCGATCGCTTCGACAAACCCCACCATCCGTTCCAGTGCAGCAACTGGCTCTTGCTGCAAACCGAAGGTGAGCGCCAGGTAGAATAATAGCTCAGAATCACCGGATCCCTCGATCAACGGCAGGAGGGTTGGCTCAACCTCCAGCAATAGATCTCGCTTGACTCGTGGGAACTCGCGAACCAGGCCGTTGTGCATAAACAGCCAGGAACCGTAGCGGAACGGATGGCAGTTTGTCTCCTGCACCGCTGTTCCAGTCGAGGCGCGGATATGGGCAAAAAACAGCGGTGACGAGATTTGCGCTGCCAGTTCCCGCAGGTTGCGATCGTTCCAGGCGGGATGGACGCTGCGGTATAAGCCTGGATGCTCGCTCATGCCATACCAACCAAGCCCGAAGCCATCGCCATTGGTGGTGGTTGCCCCCATGCGGGCGTGCATACTCTGATCTAGCAAGGAGTGTGTGGGCTGCAACACAAACCACTCCATCGGGATTGAATCACCGAAATAGGCAAGCCAGCGACACATAATGAACTCTGCGCCTCCTTCTATGCTTCAGAAATTAACTGTATCAGATCATCAGTCGATATCTTGCCACTCATATCGGCCCCTTCTAAGAGGCTGTCTGCCAGGTCGCGCTTGTGTTGATGCAGGTCTACAATCTTATCCTCGATCGTATCTTTCGCCACCAGTCGGTAAATGGTTACAGGTCGTTGCTGACCAATCCGGTGTGCCCGATCAGAGGCCTGGTCTTCCACTGCTGGGTTCCACCAGGGATCCATATGAATCACATAATCCGCTGCGGTCAGGTTTAGCCCTGTCCCCCCGGCTTTAAGACTGATCAAAAAGACATCGCCTTCCCCCGACTGGAAGGCATTCACCCGCTTTTTACGTTCTGCGACAGAGGTGCTGCCATCCAGATACTGGTAGGTAATCCCTCGCTGATCCAGATAGGCTCGGATGATGTGCAGATGATCGACAAACTGACTGAAGACCAGGGCTTTATGGCGGTTCTCTAGTAACTCTGTCAGCACTTCTCCAAATAATTGCAGCTTGGCACTGGGTAATGAGGTATCGGGCATCACCAGTTGGGCATTACAGCAGGCCCGGCGTAGCTTCATGATCTCTGCCAGCACTTGCAGATGTTTTTGGCCAGCCGGGGCATCACTATCGCTCAATTTGGCGATCGCATCTCGCCGCAGAGCCTCATAAAAGGCCATTTCTTCCCGACTTAATTCCACATGCAACAAAATCTCAGTTCGGGGCGGCAGTTCTTCCAGCACCTGACTTTTAATGCGCCGGAGCAGGAAGGGTTGAACCAGCTTTTTCAGGCGTTGGCGGGCGGTTTTATCCTGATAGCGCTCAATTGGGATGGCAAATTGCTCGTTAAAATGTTCCAGGGAACCCAGTAATCCTGGATTAATGAACCGAAACAGGTTCCATAGTTCCCCCAGGTGATTTTCGATCGGAGTGCCAGTGGTAATCAGCTTAAATCCACCCTGCAAGTTCATAGCGGCCTGGGATCGCTTGGTGGCAATATTTTTAATGGCTTGAGCTTCATCCAGCACGATCGTCTGCCATTGGACTTGAGAGAGCATCTCGGCGACATCGGCCTGTTGCAGTAGGCCATAGCTGCAAACGACCACATCCAATGGTTGCAGCTGATCCAACACTTTCTGGCGATCGCCACTGCCAAACTGAATCACGTTCAGCGTGGGGGTAAACCGCTGCGCTTCGCTAATCCAGTTCATGCCCACCGAAGTCGGAGCCACAATTAACGTTGGGCCTTCTGATGCCCGCGTCAGAATCAAAGCCAGGGCTTGCAGGGTTTTGCCCAAGCCCATATCATCGGCTAAACAGGCTCCCACCCCCCAGTGAGCCAGACGAGCCAGCCAATTAAACCCTTCGAGTTGGTAATCGCGCAGTTCAGCTTGCAGGGTCGAGGGCAACTGCGGTTGCAGGGTTTGCATTTCTTTCAAACGCTGGATGTGATCCCGCCAGGCCTGATCGGCGTTCAATTCCCCAACCTCATCCAGCCAGTCTTCTACAGCCAGGGCCGCCAGGGGATGAAATCGGGTGCCTTTGCCCTGTCGCTCAGAAAACGTCCGCAGATCATCCAACCGTTTGCGAAACTCCTGGGTCAGGGCCAAAAATTGACCATCGCCTAACGGCACAAAACGACCAGGGGTTTGTTCCAACAATTCCAGCAGGCGCTGCATGTCGAGCACCAGATGATCATCCAGTTGCACTTCGCCGCTGGCTGCAAACCAGTCTCGTTGCTGCTGAAGCGTGAGCTTGAAATTTTGCAGGCCAGCCTGGTAGGGGACGCGCATTTTCTCCCCTTCCGGCCATTCTACAATCACCTGATCTCCGAGGGCTTGCAGTTCCAACAACAGTTCCAGGCAGTCTTGTGGATCCTCAATCTGCCATTCCCCTTCGATTTTCTCCTGCTGGGCCAGGGTAGGACAGGCCGCTAAAACCGCATTGGCCAGCTTCTTTTCTGCTCGTAAGTTGCGGGTTGTTTGCAGCCGCTTGCCTTCAACTTCTGCAATCACGGTTTCTCCCCCTGTACCAGGCTGATAATAGGGGCCGCCTTGAGCAAAGGGGCGGAACAGGAGTGCGACTTTCAATCCGCTGCCCACTGGCAACAGATGCATGTGGGGCGTCATCTCTGCCTCCACTTCTTCCGCACTGGCGACTCCGCCACCGATGTCAGAATGCACCGTGACAAAGCCAGACAGGGCATTGATCGCTGCCAAGACTTTCTCTTTGGCTATTTCAGGAACTTCCAGGCGATTTTGCTCGCCTAAAATTTCGGCAATCTGCCGACAGTCGCCAGTCACTTCAATCACCTTGAGCCTGGTGGGGGTTTCTTTACTCAGCAAAACTTCTCGCGTCCCTTTGATCGGAGGCGACAGTTCCATGCTGAGGCGGCCCTGTTTACCCTTTTTAACCAGCAATTCAGGTTCGCCTTTGATAACTTCGACTCGGGTGGTAGGTGCGTCTTCCCAAAAAACCAGGGGATGGCCGACTAGGGCCAGGATTGCCCGTTCTGAAAACCGATACTGCTTCTGGCTGTAGTAGCCATAGGAATACTCAGCCTCAATGTATGAACAAACCCGCCGATCTTGGGGGGTGAAGTAGTCAAAGCTATCCAGACTACCACTGAGGCGTTTCAGCGAAATCTGACGCCCAGCACCCCAACTCCCTTTGGTATTAATTCTTTGCTCCCGGGGTTGGAGCAGATACCGGCCAGAAAATAAAGAAATAAACCAAGCCAGCCGTTGCTCAGTGGCAGGAGTGCTGGCTACAGACGGCTGTTTATGCAAGTTGGTCAGCGCTTTTAGACAAAGTTCCCAGGATTCCTGTGGCTGAATCAAGTCTGCCAAGGGCGAGATGTTGAGGCGTTGGCGCAAAGCCGCGGCTTGCTTCGCTACAGAACTGCGGGGTTTGAAACGTCCCAGCAAGGTACCTACCTCCATCACCAGCCAGTCATAGCCAGCGCCCTCTGCTTGTTGATAAAACGGTTCTAGTAGGCGGGGCAAATGTTTGGCTGCGACATTAGCATCCACCCAATAAAGGCAAAGACAGCCGACTAAGGTGTCAATGCTGTTGCCGCTGGTGTGATCCGAGATCGGCAACTTGAGTAGCGCCTCTTTTTGAGCGGGGTCACCCTGTTGCATCTGGATGACTCGTTGCAAACGGTTGTAGCAGGGAGCCAGCCAGTGTTCAGATTGTTTAGCGATCAGCGCGGTATGGTCTGCAGCCGCTTGCAGGCATTGGGCTGAGCCATCTTTTAGGAGTGCCAGGACAAAAAACAGCCCCCCAACGGTGTTGAAATACACTTTGCGCTTGCCCGATCCTTTCCTCATTTGCTGAAGCGCTTCAGAATAGTGGGCGATCGCCTGATCGTTATCCCCCTTGAGAAAACTCAGCCACCCCTTGAGGCTACCTTGATTAATAGGACGATAGTCTGGCGTCAGCTGATTCAACCAGTGCTCTGCCTCTTGCAATTGACCCCGCCAAATTAGTTCTTCTGCCAAGAGTAAGGGTAAAAAGTTGGAACCGCGATCGCTGCTTTCGCATTCTGATTTGAGCAGATCAAAGGCTTCACTGGCAGGGGATAGGGTGAGCAGTGCTTGAAACAAAATGCTGGATAACCCACTCTCAAACAACTCTGGATGGAGCGTCCGAAACCAGTCTGGATCAAAGGGGTTATTGTAGACCTGTAGAAGAATATCGCTCAGGTCGACGGCTTCTCGATGATAGTTATAGCGCTGGTAATCCTCCAACTGTTTTTTGATAAAAGGGATGTCTTGCCGGTAAAGACCAATGCGCACCTCCCGCACCAGTTGGGCTTCACTTCTAAACTGACGGGGGCCATTTTTCCAGGCAGAAGGGATCGGGTTTTTCTCTTGCACCGCCTTAGCCATTGCTTCAAAATGCTGGGATTGAATGGCGTCGCGGGTGGCAATTTCTACCAGCAATGGATGACACTGCGGCCCCTGCCCCCGCCCCTGGATCAAAAGATTGGCCTGCAACAGAGCATCAAGGTGGGGTCGAAGCAAGTTGCTATTTAATAGCCTGTCCTGATCATCTCGAATCCCCAGTTGATTAAAGCAATCTAGAAATACCGTACGGCTGACCGGCGTATAAAGCAGTGAAAATAATTGCAGCATTTGTTGCTCCAACGGTGGGCGTTGGCGATAGGCTGCAACCAATTGGGAACGGATCTGGGCAGTATTGTTAACAGTGTCGTTCATCTTAATTATTCTAGGATCACTGACGTAAATCGAGACAATTTGTTAGGGCAAAATTCAGAAGCCAGAAGCCAGAAGCCAGAAGCCAGAAGCCTGTCAGACTAATCGGAGAATTGCCCTTTGAGCAGCAGCCAGAGGGGCCACTAGTCGCCCTCATTCATGTTGGCACACAGGGAAATGACTCTGGAGGCACGACGGAAGAGGGTAGACCGGCATCGACTGAGTGTCTGGGGTAGTAGGCTTTAAGTTGAGAATGGTAGCCTCAACCCTGGTAGCATCTTCTTTGTGAAGCACCCGCACATCCAGGCGTTCACGAATCATTTAAGATTGCTATAGGCGAGCCTGAAATAAAGAAATACCTGCGCCTCTACTCAAAGATGAAAATCCTGCTAATCCATGGCTTAGCCCGCACTTCATTATCCCTGTTGGCATTGGAGTGGCGCTTACAGCAAGTAGGCTGCACCACAGAACAGTTTGGTTACTTCGCCCTGGCCGAAACCTACGATCGCATTGTGGAGCGCCTGCGCCTTCGACTACAGGCCCTATCTCACCAAGGCCCTTACGGAATCGTGGCCCATTCCCTCGGTGGTCTGCTCACTCGTTCTGCCCTCGGTCTGGCTGACATTGCTGCCCCAGCGCATATTGTCATGCTGGCCCCCCCCAATCAACCGCCCCGACTGGCGGCCCATGCCTGTAAGCTCTTACCGTTTCAATGGTTTACTGGCCAGTGTGGAGCTAATCTGGCAAATTTAGCTTTTTTTACAGCGCTGCCGGGGTTACAGTCTGCCTATACGATCGTGGCAGGAACTGGCGGCCCCAGAGGATGGCTGAGCCCCTTTGGGGAAGAGTTGAATGATGGGATTGTGGCATTAAATGAAACCCGCCTATCTCCCACCGATCGCGTCGTGCAGTTGCCCGTCTGGCATACCTTTATGATGAACGACGACCGGGTTCAGACTACAGTAGTGCAAGCGTTTACGCCAAATTAGCCAGCCTTGAACAGGGGCTTGGAATCCTTACTCAGGAGTTGTCGCTGTAAAAGAACGGTTAATTTCAGAAAGATGAACCGAAAGAGGAGAGGTTGGTGACGTTACCGGCTGGTGCAGTCGAATCAGTTGAGCCAGAGTCTTTTTCATCTGGGTGCGGGGAACAATGACATCTACAAATCCATGCTGTAACAAATATTCGGCGGTCTGAAAGTCATCGGGTAACTTTTCCCGCAATGTTTGCTCAACCACGCGACGCCCGGCAAACCCGATTGTGGCTTTTGGCTCAGCTAAGATCATGTCACCTAACATGGCAAAACTAGCCGTGACACCACCAGTCGTAGGGTGGGTGAGAACAGGAATATAGAGAAGGCGGGCCTCGCGATGCCGCTCTAAGGCTCCAGAAATTTTAGCCATTTGCATCAGGCTGAGCATACCTTCCTGCATTCGTGCACCACCAGAAGCACAGATAATGACAACAGGTAATCGCTCGCGGGTACCCCGTTCAATCAAACGGGTCAACTTTTCACCCACAACAGAGCCCATGCTGCCCCCCATAAAGCGAAAGTCCATCACACCCAGGGCCAGCGGTAGCCCATCTAACTGGCCCACACCGGTTTGAACCGCATCCAGTAGTTTCAACTTATCCTGAGTTTCTCGCAGGCGATCGCTGTAGGACTTGCGGTCACGAAACTTGAGGGGATCGGTGGCATGAAGCCCCTCGTCAATCGGTCGCCAGGTATTGGTATCAATCAATTGCCGAATGCGTTCATCGCTATCAACTCGATTGTGGTGGTTACATTCAGGACAAACCATTTGATTAGCCCGCAGGTCTTTGGTGTAAGTAAGAACACCACACTCTACACACTTCGTCCAAAGGCCATCAGCAATCTCCCGCTCTTGCGGAACGTTTTCAATGGAGCTTGATTTCTGACGATTAGCAAACCAATCAAATAAAGACATGGACATTGCACTCTTGTTAAAGATGCACCAGGTTGAAAGCGCGCCACCCTCCCGACTTAAAGGGTCAATAGGCTCGATCGACCCAATTGAGCGGGCAGCCCAAAGAAATTTGGGGTTGAGACGCAACCTTAAGGGTAAAGTTGCACACTAATCATAGCAGTTCATCTGGCTCATCCACCTCTGCTTCGATCGGACTCAGTAAGAGCAAAGCAGTCCATTGATCTTCTGTTCTTACTTGCAAGGCAGCAGGGCTACCTCCTCCCATGTAGGGGGAAGCCCCAAGATCAAGAATCCTAGATGGGATCTCGTGAGCAGCCAGGATTTGCTGCATTAGCTCAGCTTCCCAGTAGAAATTAGTTGTTCGCAGAGTGATCCATGACACATAGGTCATTGTACCAAATTGCTTTTATAGCTTTGGTCAGAATGCTTAGGAAACGCTCATCCCAGCAATAGAAGCCAGGAGCCAGAATTCTGCGGCAAAAACGCAAAACGGGACATTTTATTGGGGCAGAATTCAGAATTCAGGATTTAGGATCCAGAATCTAGCAGATTGGCTAACTCCTAGCTCCTGATCTCCTGACTACTGCCCCCCTGATCTCCTTTCAATACTTTTGAATCCTGCTGCGCCTGTGGCTTCACTGGTCTCTGTTGACTGTCGTCAAACGCCTATGCTGCAAGTATTTTTACCTGTCTTTAGTGATGATGAAGGCTCTATCACTTGAGGGGTTAAGCCCCCTTTTACAAGCATTATCTTATTGTTTATTTTTATTTAATATATAAGACTTCTAATTTCAACTCTACCGATGTAGAGGTTAAATTGGATGTCGCAATTCGGTCTCCTTATATACCTGTGCTTTGTATCCAAAATCTAGGTTTAATCTTTGATTCAATTGCTATAGCGATCTGATCGGGATTGTGAAATGTTTCTGCAGGAAATCCTTCTCACAAAGCCCTTTCACCATCCAGGCGTTCACGAATCATTTAGGATTACTATATTCCTGACTTTTTTATCTGATTAGTAAATCATCATGTTTTGACCTGTGGCGATTTACACATCTAGAACCTATGTCTCCACTCACAATTTCAAGTTTGATTGGTTCATCAGACCATCGAGCGATCGCTGATGATGCCTTAAAGGATGAAGATAATGCAGCCTGGGTGATGCATCTAGATCCAGTGATTCAGCAGATATGGGTAGAACATATCTACTGGATTCGTCTCATTGATCGATTAGCTGAACAAGATTGGTTATACTCTCAAACCTCTAATTTTCAACTATTTTGGCAAGAATGGAAGGGGCTATATCGGACAGGAGAGTTACAACCAGGTGTTTATCAAGATCTATTGGCCAGGATGCGAAATCGATGGCTAGAGGATGGGTGTTTACCCCGAGAATGCCCACCCATGCGAGCCTGGAATCAGTATCTCCGGGCCATCGCTCGCTACCACGTCGATCCCTTAAAAATTGATACGCTTGAGCAATTTACGCGATTACTGATCAATTTGGGCGGTAGTTTTTTTCAAGTATTTCCTTTGTTGCCAGCCCGCTACCGCTCCGCAGCCCGATATTTAGGCGCTCTAGACCAGTGTTACAATATCTTGCGGGATTTGGCAGAAGACGCTGCGCAGGGTATCTGCTACCTACCCACCGAAGTTTTGCAACACTTCGGATTGAGTCAAAGTGAGATATTGAATTGCAATGCCTTCGACTGTCCAGAATATAAGGCTATGATGCAATTTTGGTTAACAACATACCTTCCGGCCCTGCGGCAAAAATCAGAAAGCCTACTCTTCGCTACTGACTTACCGCCAAGTTGGAGAATTCTACGAGATTGGTGCCTGCATCGCTACAATCGTATTGAAACAGTACTACAGCGCTGCAGTTACGATTTCACAGAATTCCCTACCCAATACTGGGCTGAAGTGCGACGGGAGTTGCCTGTATTAAAGAATTGGGTGCGTCAACTCCAGCCAACCCAGGCATCCCAGGTCAGTTGGTGTACCTCGTCTCCAGCTCGCAATGCCTATACTCAGTTTTCTGTGATCGTAGGGCTCGCCAGTCGGCTTCACCATAATGCTACCCTGTCTAGGCCAACCCTGCATCCTACCAGCAAATGCTTAATTTAGTTTGAGCCACTCCCACGACTATTGACTTGTTCGCCTACGGCGAACGTTGCTTATATCCCACCCCTAAAGCAGCGGGCTTTATATTCAACTCTGTTGAGGGGCGTGTCCCTTGCTCCACCCCAGTCGTGACGGTCTCTAAGAGATTGACCAATTGCTTTCCGCATGGCACGGCCCAAGAGGTTGTAGGTATCTTCCACTCGGCCAGCACCCCCCA
>JBJTUO010000186.1:0-9352 GCA_046080785.1 Leptolyngbyaceae cyanobacterium
GCTGGAATAAATACCGTAGGGCATACGGAAATCAACGCCTCTGGACAGAACGACCACTATCTAAGTCAAGCAATTGGTTTGGACAAGTCGGCTGGTTGAAGGAGGAACCCCCTGGCTTCTAGCCACGGGGAGGATGTCAGAAAGCCCCAGGCTACAAGAAAAATCAACTGTTCAGATTTGATTTTCTGCGAATTTGTGTAGAGATGCCATAAAACAGCCAGACTTTATATCAGATCTGGCTGTGGTAGGCCGATTAGGTTGATCTTGGCTGTCTTGTGTTGATGCTTGTTTAGCCAACTTTGTGTAAGAGGTGGGGCTGTTGCAGGTAAGATGACATTTGTTGAATCCCCCGATGAAGGCGACGAGTAACCGTCATGGGGCTAACCCCGATTTGCTCGGCTACCTCTTTACGGGAGAGCTCTTTGATAAAAACGAATTCGATCGCCTGACGGGTGCTGTCTTCTAGTTGCTCCATCGCCCGAATCAGCTGCTGGCGATCTTCTTCAATGTGCTGCTGATTTTGATAGTGAGGATCAGGTAAAGTCTCGCCCAGGGTCATCGAATTCTCAGACTGTTGACTCATTGTGCAATCCAGGCTGAGGGGGATGCGGTTACGATGTGCGATTTTGCTCTCGCGCCATTCATCTAGAGAAACACCAAGCTGAGTGGCAATTTCCTGATCGGTCGGCATGCGCCCCAATTCTTCAGTCAGGGTTTCTCGTACCCGTTGACCTTCCCGGCTCAAGTTTTGCCAACGTCGGGGAATTTTAACGGAGCCACTCCGGTCACGCAGATAGTGCAGGATCTCTCCCCGAATGTAGGGAACAGCAAAGGAACTGAAGGCGCATCCCTGATAGGGGTCAAACCGCTCGATGGCTCGAATCAGTCCCAAATAACCAACCTGTTCCAGATCTTCATAGGGCTCAACACACTGATGGCTGACGCGATGGGCGATCTTTCTAACCAGGCCAGTATTGAGTTGCACCAGTTGATTTCGTAATTGCACCAAGGGGTTTTGACGATAAGCAATCAGCAGTTCGAGGGTATGGGATCGCGGGTTGGGTTGGGAAGCCATCGGTAGTCACCTTTCACATCACACTCACCTATTGTCCCGGTCTCATCTGTTTGGAGCCATCGTCAAACCACGGATAAAATTAAGGAGCCTCTATGAAGCTCTAAGCATAAATACGGAGTCATCTCCAGGGCATCAGGCCAAAACCAGTGTTACGATTAATAAAAGATTCTTTTCTGTAAGCATACGATGGAAGTTTTAGAGATTAAGCGAGAGGTCGAAACGTTATCTGATCGCCTGGGCAAAGCTCAGGACTATCTTTGACATTCCAGCATTGACCGCCAAAATCCATGATTTGGAGCAACTTGCTGCTCAACCAGAGTTCTGGAACGACCAGTCTATCGCTCAAAATACATTGCAACAGTTAAACGACCTGAAGTCCCATCTGCAGCAAGTCCATCATTGGAAAAGTAACCTGGCGGATACGGAGGCTGTTTTGGAGTTGTTAGAACTGGAGGCAGATGAATCTCTGTTTCAGGAAGCAAAGTCTACCATGGCCCAGTTGAGCCGTGAACTGGATCAATGGGAATTAGAGCAACTGTTATCAGGCCCCTACGACCAGAATGGAGCCGTTCTCACAATTAACGCAGGGGCTGGGGGCACGGATGCTCAAGACTGGGGTGAAATGCTCTTGAGAATGTATACCCGCTGGGCTGAAGCTCATCGTTATAAAGTTCACTTAATGGAACTGTCTGAGGGTGATGAAGCGGGCATCAAGTCAGCGACTCTGGAAATTGAAGGCCGCTACGCCTATGGCTATCTGAAGGCTGAAAAAGGCACCCATCGGTTGGTTCGAATCTCGCCCTTTAATGCCAATGGTAAGCGGCAAACTAGTTTTGCTGGGGTGGAGGTGATGCCGATTCTGGATCATTCTGTACAACTTGAAATCCCGGATAAAGACCTGGAAATTACAACCTCTCGCGCCGGGGGAAAGGGTGGGCAGAATGTGAACAAAGTAGAAACGGCGGTGCGAATTGTCCACATTCCAACCGGGCTGGCAGTGCGCTGTACGGAGGAGCGATCGCAGTTGCAAAACAAGGAAAAAGCTCTGGCAATTTTGAAGGCTAAGCTGCTGGTAATTGCCCAGGAGCAAAAAGCGCAGGAAATTGCGGATATCCGGGGAGACATGGTGGAAGCATCCTGGGGCAACCAGATTCGCAACTACGTGTTTCACCCCTACCAGTTGGTGAAAGATTTACGCACCAACTCTGAGACTACGGATATTACGGATGTCATGAATGGAAACTTGGATCCATTGATTGAATCCTATCTCCGTCAAGAAACCCAACTAACGTCTGTATAAATCATGGAAAACCAAACTTCTACCTCACAAACTGTCGCAGATCCCGCTCAAACTTCTGCTTCCGGGGCTCCACCCACTGGTAGTTACGTCAAACATGCCATGCGAAATATGGTGCGAAAGCGGAGCAAATCACTACAACACTTTGCTTTAACTACCGTTAGCCTGTTGGGGGTATTGGTGGGTCTATCCTATTTGACTCGTTAAGAAGGAAATCGATTTTGCAGATTGAAGTTTGTATTCAAGAGCCGTTTTGGCAGTATCAAGATGGTCGAGGGGCAGATGAAAAATCTGAGTCCAAGCTTTCCCATGACATCCCTGGCGAAACTTGGGAACAGTGGGTGCAAAAGTGGTTGGAAGTTATGCAAGTGAACCTCTCCCCTCTGGCTGCCTATGAGTTGACCCTACGGTTAACGAATGATACCGAGATCCGATCACTGAATGCTCAGTACCGCCAAATTGACGAGCCTACGGATGTTTTAGCCTTTGCCGCCCTAGAAGACGCTGCTCCTGAAATTGTAGCTCTGCAGGCTGAAATTCCTCTTTACCTGGGTGATATTATTATTTCAGTGGAGACAGCCCAACGGCAGGCCAAAGCTGCCCAACGATCGCTCACAGATGAGTTAGTCTGGCTGGCCGCTCATGGTTTTCTTCATCTTTTAGGTTGGGATCACCCCGATCAGACTCAATTGGCTGCGATGTTAACACAGCAAAATGATCTATTAAAAGCAGTGGGGGTGACTCCTTAAGAAACGATAAAGATCTTTCCAGATCAGGCTATACTGTGTTTCTACATTAGGGTTACCTGGGGTAAAGTAACTACGTGAATTGAGTGACTTCAGTTAAAACCACTGGTAGGCTCCATGCTCTCGACGCCCTAACAACCCTGTTCCTTTCAATGTAAGTGCTTTAGGCTATGGCTTCAGAA
Organism: Leptolyngbyaceae cyanobacterium; assembly: GCA_046080785.1. Lineage (GTDB taxonomy): Bacteria > Cyanobacteriota > Cyanobacteriia > Leptolyngbyales > Leptolyngbyaceae > JBJTUO01. Next base: position 3,301 of record JBJTUO010000186.1, read on the forward strand.
CTGCCAAACTCGGCGAATGAGCGATCTAGCGCCAAAGTGATTCAGTTTGTGAAACTGAACCGGGAAAACTCATGGCGTATCGCTCCTAGCCTGTTGGTTAGTTTTCAGTTTGCCTGGGCTGGCATTGTCTATGCCTTTCAAACCCAACGTAATTTCCGTATCCATGTCATCGTTGGCTCCCTGGCGCTGACTTTAGGCATTTGGTTACATCTCAGTCAGGCAGAGATCGCCGTTTTGAGTCTGACCGTCGCAGCCGTTTTAACAATGGAATTGTTGAATACAGCGATCGAGTCTGTGGTCGATCTAACCGTCAAGCAGTCTTATCATGAACTGGCTAAAATTGCAAAAGATTGTGCGGCTGGAGCAGTATTGATTTCTGCTATTGGGTCGGTTGGGGTCGCTAGCTCTTTAATTTTGCCAAAGCTCTGGCTTAAGGTTGGAGTCTGGTTGCACGCCGCCCTACACTAAATCGCCCTTTAACCAGTGGTCATTCTCTGCTATTCTCCTGTCAGCCTTGGCGATTTCTGCGTCCTGATAGCAAAGGAGCAAATTTTTGATTTTAGTGATCGACAATTACGATAGCTTTACCTACAACCTGGTGCAGTACTTAGGGGAGCTTGGGGCAGAGTTTCCGATCGCTCAGGAGGTTCAAGTCTATCGCAATGATCAGATTTCCCTGGAGCAGATCCAGCAGCTACAGCCAGGCGGGATCCTAATCTCCCCCGGCCCAGGCCGACCTGAGGATGCTGGGGTTTCTCTGGCATTAATTGAGACCTTAGGGGCACAGATTCCCATTTTGGGAGTCTGCTTGGGGCATCAGACGATTGGACAGGTATTTGGTGGGGCGATCGTGCGAGCTCCAGTCCTGATGCATGGTAAGACATCACCAGTGCATCACTCAGGGGCGGGGGTTTTTCAAGGCTTAGACAATCCTTTTACAGCAACCCGCTATCATAGTCTGGTGATTGATCGGCAGAGTGTGCCAGAGGTGCTGGAGATTACAGCCTGGACTGAGGATGGAACCATTATGGGAGTTCGCCATCGGCTATATCCCCACATTCAAGGTGTGCAATTTCATCCAGAAAGTGTATTAACGGTGTCGGGAAAACAGTTATTGCGCAACTTTTTAATTGAGATCAGTAGTCCTGCTCAGCAGGGATAGGTCTGGATGAGCGGCTGTTTGTCTTAACAGGCATCATGGCATAGGTTGAGTGGTTGAGTGAGGCGTATATGAAACGACGACAATTGATGGGCTATGCTGGCACAGGGCTGCTGGCTGCGGTGGGAACAGGACTTCTGGTTCAACTCTCCCCTGCTCAAGCTCAAGCGACTGGGCTGAAGATCCAGTGGTTAGGGCATACTAGTTTTTTATTTACGGGCAGTGGACAGCGGATTTTGGTTAACCCCTTTCGGACGTTGGGCTGTACCGCCGGGTATCGCTTACCCAAGGTGCAAACTGATTTGGTCTTGATTAGCAGTCAGCTACTGGACGAAGGTGCCGTCGAAATTTTACCGGGAAATCCCCGTTTGCTTTACGAGGCAGGTGTTTACCAGGTCGGTGATCTACGGATCCAGGGGATTCGCACAGATCATGACCGCATTGGAGGCAAGCGGTTTGGCACCAATGTGGTATGGCAATGGAAACAGGGCGGCTTGAATATTTTGCATCTAGGTGGGGCGGCTGCGCCGATTACCCTGGAGCAAAAAATCTTGATGGGGCAACCGGATGTGTTGCTGATTCCAGTTGGCAATGGGCCAAAAGCCTACAGCCCAGAGGAAGCCAAACAAGCGATCGCTCTACTCCAGCCAAAGCTGGTGATTCCCACTCACTATCGCACCCAGGCAGCGGATCCGGAGACCTGTGATTTAGTCGGTCTGGATCAATTTCTGACGCTGATGCAAGGAACCCCTGTGAAACGGGCAAATAGCGACACAGTGACCCTTACTCCTGGCAGTTTGCCAAAACGAGGCCCTGAAATTCTGGTAATGAGCTATTCCTACCCACCAGCGCCTAAAAAACCTGGGGCTCCTGCTAAAAAGGCTCCCGCTGGTCAGTCGCCTGCTCCAACCCCTTCCCCCACCCCAACCCCTTCCCCTGGTAACAAATAGCGACAAATCATCGCCGGTTTTTTGACTCAACCGCTACGATCGCAACGGCACTAATTAGGGGCAACTGTGGGGATGGCGCTTACGGTGACAAAGCGGGAGGAACAACGAATTCGGTTTCAGCAGTTACAGGAGCAACTGCGATCTCGGTGGCGATCGGTGACACAGTTTGATGATAGTGAGGGTGATATCATTGTCGTCCCTTCACTGAGTTTGAATCAGCGAGAATTACAGAAAATTGAAGGCTTTCTTCACTATGAGGAACGTCTGCTCTTTTCCCTGATTCGTCTGCGGAACCCGCGAACCCGGTTGGTCTATGTGACATCTCAACCGTTACATCCCAGCGTAATTGATTACTATTTACAATTGTTGCCGGGTATTCCTTTTTCTCACGCCCGCGATCGATTGCTGCTGTTGTCGACCTATGATTCTTCCCTCAGCCCCTTAAGTCAAAAAATTTTGGATCGGCCCCGTCTAGTAGAGCGCATTCGCCATGCGGTGAAGCCAGCGCGCTCCTATATCGCCTGCTATAACTCAACTCCGGCAGAACGGCAGTTGGCGTTAGAGTTGGGGGTGCCTCTCTATGCTTTGGATCCGGATTTGCTGCAATGGGGAACGAAAAGTGGAAGTCGTCAGATTTTTGCTGAGGCGAATGTGCCCCACCCGGATGGCAGTGACCTGGTCTGGTCAGCGGCAGATCTGGCGATCGCGGCGGCAGAGTTGTGGGAACGGCAGCCCTCCTTGCAACGAATGGTGGTGAAACTGAATGAGGGCTTTTCGGGAGAGGGCAATGCCTTGCTGGATCTGCGTCAAATACCAGAAGCCGCTCCCGGCAACACTTCCCATGCCCAAAGGGTAAATTTAATTCAGGATCAGTTAGCCCATTTAAGCTTTGAGGCCAGGGCTGAAACCTGGGAAAACTTTCGCAGCCGCATTGAAGAACTGGGAGCGATTGTGGAGGCCTTTATTGAAGGCGCGGTGAAGCGATCGCCCAGCGTACAGGGTCGCATCAGCCCCCTGGGAGATGTGGAAATTCTCTCGACCCACGATCAAATTTTGGGTGGTCCCAGTGGTCAAATTTATCTGGGTTGCCGCTTTCCAGCGGATGAAGCGTACCGACTGAAATTGCAAGAGTTGGGGCTGCGAATTGGACACAATTTAGCGGAGAAGGGGGCAATTGAACGGTTTGGGGTAGATTTTGTGGCTGTTCACCAGCCTGATCAGCCAGGTAAGCCGGATTGGGATATTCAGGCGATCGAGATTAACTTGCGTAAGGGCGGCACGACCCATCCGTTTATGACGCTGCGGTTTCTGACAAATGGACGCTATGACCTCAACAGTGGTTTGTTTTACAGTCAGCAAGGACGGGCAAAGTATTACATCGCAACAGACAACTTGCAGAAAGACCGCTACCGGGGACTGTTGCCCAATGACTTGATGGATATCATTGCCTTACACCAGTTGCACTTTGACACCAGCACTGAGACGGGCCTGGTATTTCACCTGATGGGCTGTCTGTCAGAGTTTGGTAAGTTAGGGCTGACCAGCATTGGCAACTCTTTACAGCAAGCGGAGGAGATTTACAACCGACTGACCCAGGCATTGGATCAAGAGACTCAACCGGTTGCTCCGGGGGATGAAGAGTGTCTGTGGAGCCATCAACCCCTCAGTTGGCGAGATCATGGTTAACTGACAGTCAACTCGCTTCAGGCGATCGGAAGATGCCGTACACATTTAACCCAGGCTGAGTTATCAAATCTGCAACGCCTCGTCAGGACTGAGGGTAATCAATTCACAAAGCCCTTATAAATGCCCCACATCAACGAATTTTCGTTACTGCCATCAGTGTTTTCCCTGGCATCTCAGTGGTAGAAAGCACTATAAATTCTAGTAGAAGTACGGGTACTCGTTTTAACAACAGCCTATCTAACAAATTAGAACGGGGTTGCATTCACCGCTCTAAAATTTTCTGATGGGTGCCGAATTACAAACTCACATAAATATTGAGAAAGCGACGATGGCAACATTTACAGGATCGCCCTTATCAGGATTTCTACAGGGCACCAACCAAGAAGATACCTTTACTGGCATTGTTAACCTGCCTACTCCTCTACTCTCTCAGCCTCTTTTAGGGGCAGGTATTACCAATGCCAATATCCAGGCGTTAGGGGGGGATGACAGTATTGAGGGAACTGCTACTGTTACGGTAACGGTTTCTAGACCAGATACGGGGAGTGCTACGGCCTATGGGGTCTATCAGGCTTCTGTAACTGGCGGTGATGGCAATGACACCTTAATAATTAAGGGCGAATCTACCCTTGCTAGTTCTGGTGCGGGTATTGTCACCTTTAGTAGTAGAGATTCATTTAATCAAGCAATCAATGCTAACCCGTCGCTAATAAAAACCGTAGAAGGATGGGATACGTATGCACCTTCTACAGTCGAAAAGCCAACCACCGCTTTTCCTAACGGCTCTACTGTCAATGGGATTACCTACAACGTAACAAACGCAGAAGCTCTTGTTGTCAATACAGGCATATCCTTAAGCCCTCCCAATAATCTGTATCAAACAGGTTCTTTTTCTACTTTTAACCCTCTTGTGGACACATTTACATTTGGGTTTTCTCAACCTATTACTGCTTTCGGAATTACCTTTTCATCTACTTTTGCGAACACTCCTGGTGCTTATTTAGCAACTACTAATTTAGGTGACGTTGCTTCAAGCTCTTTTGATCCCCTCCCTGGATTTTCTGATATTGGAGAATTTGTTGGATTCACTTCTGCTAGGCCTTTTACTTCAGTAACAATTAGTTCTACTGTAAATGCTTATTATGGGATGGATGACTTGATATATGCTGCTCAACCCACTCCTGACGGAGGTATGGGCAGTGGGCCTGTCATTGCTACTGGCTACGGCGTGTACCATGCCTCGGTGGATGGAGACGTCGGCGACGACTCCATTATCATCAGCGGTACTGGTTTCGGTACCGGTTTCAGTAGCATCAACTTTAGCAGTGAGGGCAACGGCATTGGCTATGGGGTGTATCAGGCATCTGTAGACGGTGGCAGTGGCAATGACTCTATTACTATCAGCGGCACCGGTAGCGGCACCGGCGGCAGCAACATTGGTGGCGGCAGCGATGGCAGTGGCACCGGTTATGGGGTGTATCAGGCATCTGTAGACGGTGGCAGTGGCAATGACTCTATTACCATCAGTAGTACGGGTAGCGGCACCGGCGCTGGCAGCGGCAGCGGCAGCGGCTTCGACAACGGTGGCAGCGTCACTGGCTACGGGATATCTCAGGCATTCGTAGATGGGGGGTGTGGCAATGACGCCATTACCATTAGTGGCACAGGTGACAGCAGCGACTTCGACTTCGGCGGCGGCAGCGTCACTGGCTACGGTGCCTCTCAGGCATTAGTAGAGGGGGGATGTGGCGATGACGCCATTACCATCAGTAGCACGGGTGACGGCAGTGGTTTCGACGGCATTGGCGGTGGCGCTGGCTACGGGGTATCTCAGACATCAGTAAATGGGGGGGGTGGCAATGACTCCATTACCATCCGTAGTATGGTCACTGGCGGCACTGTCATTGCCTACGGGGTATCTCAGGCATCGGTAAATGGAGGGGTTGGCGACGACTCCATTATCATCAGTGGTATTGCCATTGGGACAGGATCTACAGACCTCACAGGTGAAGACCCCGCAAGTGGTAATGGTAGCGGAACGGGTTATGGGGTGTCTAAGGCGGTTGTCATTGGTGGTGATGGTAAGGATGTCATTAGTATTTCAGGAACTGCTAGCGGCACTGGTTCAATTCAGTGAAAGCCTATAAGTCCTGGCAAGTATGGGATTCGAGACTTGATAGCTTAAAAGGAACAGAAGCAAACATCAATACTGAGTCATAATTTTTGTATTACCAAGAACAGGAGATAGTTTGTATGT
>JBJTUO010000187.1:0-3991 GCA_046080785.1 Leptolyngbyaceae cyanobacterium
TTCTTGGTATAGCGCCTACTAATTCTAGAATAGAGTTTGAAGCCCTGGAACTCTTTAAACTTAAAAATCATAAGATCATTGAATCATGGGGATATTGGCCTACAAATGTCATCCTTCGCCAAATGAATACGGCATTGTGATTTATTTTATAAACGGCTTGTAACTTAAGACGGAATAAATTCACTCCGAGAAATAGCTGAAACTATTGTGATCTGGAGTTGTTTTCCCGTAGGACTTCCCGTCTTAAAATATACGCCCCATAAACTGTACGGAAAATTAAGGTGAAGAAAAGTGAAAAGTAAATAAATATTTTAACCTTCAATCCATTTATTTATATTGGCTTGATAAATTTCCATTAGAATCCTATCCACGTTGTATTCCATCTTCCAGTCCGGATAAAGCTAGGGGTTTTCCCAGGCCATGTTCTTGACAATTTCTTATCGTTTCTTAACAAACAACCAGGTTTGTGTAAACAGTTAGTGAACAACAACCTGTCCATCAACGGCAAGACTCTAGATTCATTTAAATTAGTGTAAATTTTTGATCAGCCACTTCTCTGACTGCTACTGCGATGTCACAAGTAGAATTTGTTGACTCCAGGAAGTCGGGGGTTAGGTCTTGGCCTAAACTACTATCTTTATTTTTATGAACACTCCATCTCTGATTCCTGTAATTTTGGCCGGCGGTAAAGGCGAACGGTTCTGGCCCCTAAGCCGGAGAAGCCGACCCAAGCAGTTTCTCAGTCTAGATGGCAGTGGCAGAAGTTTATTACAGGCAACAGCCGATCGCCTGTTGCCCATTACCGGTAGCTGGCAAGATATCTGGGTCGTCACAGCTTCTCACCTGGCAGATGGGGTGCGAGAGCAATTACCTGAGCTGCCAGAAAGTAACTTATTGGTTGAACCAGAAGGGCGAGACACCGCCCCGGCTGTGACCTGGAGTACGCTGGAGATTACGCAGCGCTATGGTCGGGATGCGGTGTTGGGCTTTTTCCCCGCTGACCACTGGATCGCAGATCAACAGATGTTTTGGGCAACCCTGAAAGCGGCTGCAAGTTTGGCAAGCCAGGAGCCTGCCATTGTCACCCTGGGCATTACCCCTGGCTTTGCCTCTACCGGCTATGGTTATATCCAACAGGGGCAAGCCGCTGGCGCATTTGGGGCTAATCCCAAAGCAGACGGCCAGGGATTTGCTGCCTATCGGGTCGATCGCTTTACTGAAAAGCCCGATCGCGCCGTGGCAGAGCAGTTTTTAGCCACCGGGCAATATAGCTGGAACAGTGGCATGTTTGTGTTCCGGGCGGGGGTCGCCCTGGATGAGTTGTGGGCCTACGCCCCAGAAATTATCGGGCCCTTGGAGGAGCGCGGTCTTGCGGCCTACCCCGATGTGCCTAAAAAGAGTATTGACTACGCCCTGATGGAAAAGACCCGGCAGGCCTACGTGCTACCCGTTGCTTTTGGCTGGGATGACCTGGGAGACTGGAACGCGATCGAACGACTGTTGAAGGGAGAAGGCCCGAATGTCGAACTGGCCCGCCATGTAGGGCTAGATACTCAGGGGGCATTATTGTATGCCACTGATCAGGATGATTTGATTGTCACCATTGGGCTGGAGGATACGGTGATCGTCCGGGATGGGAAAGTCACTTTGATTGCAAAAAAAGACCGGACTCAGGACATCAAGCAGGTGTTGAAAGAGATTCAAGCAGACCCCCAATTTAGGGATTTGCTGTAGGCTCTACGGCTATCACTGCAAGGCGGGACAAAAAGAAACGTAGTTCCTTTTTGTATCCTTCGATTTGTACCACTTTAAGCGGATACCCGCAGTAGGGGCGATAATTAGGGAATTATAGGAGCATGCCCTTAACTTAACGATTTTCTATTCGCAGAAAAACTATATGCGTCCAGAAGTGTTGGAACAAATAAAGGCTCTCGTGAGAGAGAAACATGCGGGATCGCGGAAAGATGGTTGGGTATATGGCAAGTTAAAACAAGCATTTGACTTGCAGCCTGATGAATTAGATCAACTTGCCGCCGCTCTGGGTTTTAAGTATGGCTGGAACCCGACCGTAAAGGATATTCTGGAAAAACAATGGCAACCCTACGAAGCAGCACTGGGTCAGCCTATGATCATTGTTCCAGTATTTAGTGTCTGCGTATTAGGTGATTCTTGGCTATGGGCGGCATGGCAAAACTCGCAAGAGGCCGATGCCTTCTTGGGAAAAACTGAAAAGGTAGTAGAGTCAGACTGTTACTTTTACTCAGAAGCTCCATCAAAGGATGCTGCCATACAAATGGCTCGCAAACTGTTGGGGCCTTATGCTAAGCAGATCAGCAGTAAATGGGCTGAAGCAGTAGGAAAATGCATTGATCAAAAATCTGATCAAGGTAGGGTTCAAGGTCAGGCTACTCCAGATAAAGCTTCTAGACAAACCGAGTGCTCTAATTCTACTGACCCGCTCAATTCACTGATTGGTTTGGATGAAGTTAAGTCTACAGTCAAAGAAATAATTAACATTGCGAAAGTTGCTCAAATGCAACTCCAAGCTGGCTTGAAAGCTCCTCAAATTACCAGACATCTTGTTTTTACAGGAAACCCTGGGACAGGCAAAACTACCGTTGCCAGAATCATCGGTGAGATATACAGAAACTTAGGGGTGTTATCAAAAGGTCATTTTGTTGAGGTTGACCGCACAGGTTTAGTGGGCCAATATTTGGGACATACTGCACCGAAGACAACACAGGTAGTTGAATCTGCACTAGGGGGAGTACTTTTTATCGATGAAGCCTACTCGCTTGTTCCTCTAGAAGGGAAAGACATCTTCGGTCAAGAGGCAATCAGTACTTTACTGAAACTGATGGAAGATCATAGAGAGAATCTTGTCGTGATTGTCGCAGGCTATCAAGAGGAAATGAGTAGATTTATTGAGTCTAACCCAGGTCTAAAGTCTAGATTTTCAAGATCTATCCATTTTCGAGATTATTCGCCAATGGAGTTAGTTGAAATTTTTAAAATTAGATGCAATGAGAATGGTTATCTCTTCTCAAAAATGACTCTAGAAAAAGTACATCATCTGGCTAGTCAATTTGAGCCTAGAATTGGGGAATTGGGAAATGGTCGATTTGTCAGAAACATTTTCGATCGCTGCATTGCTAATCAATGTAATCGTCTGGCAATCATGGAATCACCAACAAAAGAGGCACTCAAAACCTTTTTGCCTGATGATATCCCAACTCAAGATCAATTGCAGCAATTTTTAGTTTGATTGAGTGCAATCGCGCTTGCTCCTGGCTTAAACTACAAGTCTAGGAAATCTACAGGAGATTAACTAATGAGTGAAGCAAATAAAGATTATGAGTTAGAAATGCTGAAGATGGTAGTCAATCAGTACCTGGACAAAAGTACATCTTTTACGGAGCAAAGCCTGAATGAAATTGAAACCAACCGTGACCAATTTGTATGGGATATAGTAACAAAAATCTATCAGGAAAGTGGACGTAAAGTTGAATTAAGTTTTGTGCGAGATATAGTAGATTCTCGAATTAAAGCTATAAAGCATCAACTTGCCGAGAAAGCCCGCCATATTGCAGAACAAAAGGCTCAACAAGCAGCCAAAATTGAAGCTCATCGCATTGCCGCACAAAAGGCTCAACAAGCAGCCAAAATTGAAGCTGAAGAAGCACGTCGCATTGCCGAGCAAAAGGCTCAACAAGCAGCCGAAATTGAAACTGAAGAAGCACGTCGTACTGCCGAGCAAGAAGCTCAATTTCTTTCCAAGGTGACTGATGCACTGGGAAAGTTTGGAGGTGATGAAAGCAAAGCAAAAATTTTTGTTAGAGTTCGGGAAATCAGGCACTGGTTCAATTCAGTGAAAGCCTATAAGTCCTGGCAAGTATGGGATTCGGGACTTGATAGCTTAAAAGGAACAGAAGCAAACATCAATACTGAGTCATAATTTTTGTATTACCAAGAACAGGAGATAGTTTGTATG
>JBJTUO010000188.1:0-8229 GCA_046080785.1 Leptolyngbyaceae cyanobacterium
CAAAAACTTTGCCCAACGCGCCTGGACAAAAATATTAAACGAACTTGGCATCGATTACCGCAGACCTTACAACTCTCGACATACCCTTGTCTCCCATGCGCTTGACCAGGGCATGAATCCCGTCGAAGTTGCTCAGTTGACCGGGCATGATGTCAAGACACTATATGAAGACTACGCTGGCAGCGTCAATAGTCGTCCTCGACTGCCAGAACTATAGGTCTTTCCCCTTATCACTACTTCCATATCACCACTTGTACAGTGACTTTTTATCTGACGTTGAGACAAATTAGTGTCGTTCAAGAAGCAAAGTTAATCCTGGCTGGGTTTTCCACCTACAGTCAGGACTAGTGATCGCGATAATCTAATGATAGGCCGCTGAGCAAACTCTCTCTGAAATCCTCCAACAGAAAGGGATTTGCTCACCGACATTAATTTGTCTCGATGTCATTTAATTTGGCACTGTACAAAATCCGACCCTGGTTGTTCTTACCGATCGCAACGACCTGAATGACCAACTGCTCACCACCTTCTCTAAATGTCAGGACTTACTGCGACAAAAGCCCATCCAGGCAGAAGGCCGGGCTGACCTGAAAGCGAAACTTCAGGTGGCATCCGGTGGGGTTATCTTCACGACCATCCAGAAATTTGCACCGGAGGAGCGGGGTGGCGACTACGGCAGGTTGAGCGATCGCTGCAATATTGTCTTCATTGCGGATGAAGCCCACCGCTCTCAGTACGGGCTGAAAGCGCGAGTGGTCAAAACCAAAGATAAGGAGACAGGTGAAGAAGGGGCCTATACCGCCTACGGTTTTGCCAAATACCTGCGAGATGCCTTACCCAATGCCTCCTTTATTGGCTTTACGGGCACTCCGATCGATAAGGAAGATGCCAGCACCAGAACCATTTTTGGCGATTACATCGATGTTTACGATATCCAACGGGCAGTGGAAGATGGAGCCACGGTCAAAATTTTCTACGAGGCCCGTCTTGCCAAAATTGCCTTAGAGGAGAGTGAAAAACCCAAAATTGACCCTGATTTTGACGACGTAACCGAAGGAGAAGAACAGAGTACCAAGGAAAAGCTCAAAAACAAGTGGGCACAGCTTGAAGCAATGGTGGGTAGTGAAAAGCGACAAGCACTGATTGCTCAAGACATCCTCACCCACTTTGATAATCGCCTGGCGGCAATGGAGGGGAAAGGCATGATTGTCTGCATGAGCCGTCGCATCTGTGCCGAATTATATAAGCAAATTATCAAACTGCGTCCCGAATGGCATACTGACAACGACAGCGAAGGTGCTATCAAAGTTGTCATCACAGGTAGTGCCTCTGACACCGAAGACCTGCAACCCCACATCCGCACCAAGAAAAGACGGGATGCCATTGCCAATCGCCTGCGTGACCCTAACGATCCACTGAAGCTTGTGATTGTCCGGGATATGTGGCTTACAGGTTTTGATGCTCCCTGCCTGCACACCATGTATGTGGACAAACCCATGAAGGGCCATTACTCCAGAACAGCGGGCTATCAAGCTGCCGAGTAGACAGCAATCTGTTTTTGATAATCGAGTCGGTTGGGCAACTACTCACCTACGCAAGGCCTACCTATTATCGCGTCTTCGACGTGGATTTGTGCAGATTACCCAGCGAGGAAGGGATGTTTTAGCAAATAACCCACCTGCGATCGATAGCCGATACAGATTAGTTATCCCTGACCTCTGCAGTGCGAATGCCAAGGGCAGGCGATGCCAACGCAGTGCTCTACCAACTGAGCTAACCCCCCCGGTAGGCTTATTTTATCAGTATCTGTTTGGGACTGGCTGGCCTTTTGATTCTCTCGTTTCAAACAGGGGCTTAACGGGGCACGAGTTGCACGGGGCGATCGAAGAAGTGTTGAACTCGCTCCAGTTCCAGATCGTTTAAATAATCAATCGCCCAATTTGCAGAGCGTTGCATCATGTGAAAGGGGTAACTGTTAGCAATGCCCACAACTGAAACGCCTGCTGCCTTGGCTGCCTGAATGCCGGGGAAGGTATCTTCAATGGCCAGACATTCCCCTGGCAATAAATTCAAACCTGGAGTCAGTTCATTTAATCGCTGAATGGCTGCCAGATATCCATCAGGGGCTGGCTTACTGGGAAGTCCTTCATCTCCTGACACAATTACTGAAAAGTAGGCCTGTAGTTTGGCTTTATTTAAGATATAATCAATTTCTGAGCGAACTGCCCCGCTGATCACAGCCAATTTAAGCTGAGCTGCTCGCAACTTAAAGATTAGGTCTTCTAAGCCGGGGAACAGCGGTAGACTCTCGGTTGTTTCAATTAGCTGGTGATAGGCCTTAGCCTTGCGGGCAATCAATTCGTCTAGATAGGTGCTCGTCACAGCCCTGCCGCGTTCGTTGAGGAGGTCTGTCAGGCAAGCTCGATCGCTGCGGCCCAAGCAGAGGCGGCGAAACTCACCGGGTTTGGGTCGTAGATTTTCTTCCAGGAGCAGTTGATTAATCAGCTGCTCATGCAACGGTTCATCATTGATGATGACACCATTGAAATCAAATAAAACAGCCTTTAGGGTCATAGAACTGGGAGATCTGGACACCCTTCCACCCTAGCATCTGTTACCCCACTGCCCAACTGGTGACCGCTTCTAAATCGGCAAAAAGCTCTGTCGTATCCAGTTCACCGGGGCGGGGTTTGACCCCACGGGTGACCTGGTATAGCCACCATACATCCAGGGTTTGGATGACTCCAAACCCTGCGGCTCCCATGCCAGCATCTACGCTGTTGGCCGCATAGTCCCGCATGTAGGGTTCTTCAAAAATTTGGGTTAACCAATCCATTTGCCGTAGTCGTTGCTGACTGCCATCTAATACCACCACCTCACCCCCAACGCTCAGTAGCCGGAAGCACTCTCGCAAAATGGCTCTGGCTACCCCAGCCGGAGTTTCATGGAAAACCAAGGCGATCGCGATCAGGTCAACAGACCCGGGGGGTAACCCGGTTTGCTCTGCCATCCCATGTCGCCATTCAATGTTGAGCCCTGCCTGCCGAGCTTTATACTCTGCCACAGCCAACATGGGAGGAGACAGGTCTAAACCAATCACCTCTGCGTCAGGGAAGGTTTGCTGCAACATGCGGGTGGTGGTTCCCGTACCACAGCCCAGATCTAAAATCCGGCGGGGCTGCACTCGAATCGCATCAATCAATCCCTGGCGCACCCAAGTTTCATTAGGGGGGAGAGCAAACTGGGTGATTGGATCGTAGGTGACGGCTGCATCCTTGGTCAGGTAGCCGCCCTCAATCCCATGAAAGCTTTGGTTTTGATAATAACTGGGATAGGTCAGAGCCGGATTGGTAAGCCGAGGCAGGGCTGATGGCCAGTCGATCGCTGCATCAATCCGGTTTAAATCATCCGGATTTAGCACTAAGCGGGCAACGGGGGCAAGAAACCGTTCAAACAAAGTATCATCACGGGTTGCCATACAGTCATTTCCTCAACGGGTTGGTAGAAACGATTCTCCCTCAGTGTAATAAATTTGCTTGTGATCGAGCAGTTGCTATTCCAAGCCACTCTGTCCCATCCCACCCTAATTTGGGAACTGTTGATTTTACAAACCAACGGGCCTCTATTGCCAAGAAGGGTTTAAGTACACAATAAAAATGTTGCAGAGAATACATTTCTTGTGAGAGGTTCGCTCTTTATTGGAGGTTCGCTCTTGATTGAATGACAACCCTGAATGTTAAATCGTAATGACAAGGAGTGTAGGATGAGTCTCCGTTTAAGTTCTGTCAGACAAGCGTTGAAAGCATCCTGGCCATTGCGCTCTGACGCTCTCGCCCAGTGTGGAGGAGCAGTTATTGCTCTGGGACTATTCACAACCGCCTGTAGCAGCCCGACCTCTACCCCGACCGCTTCACCCACAGCAGGCTCTCCCGTTGCTCAGTCCCCCAGCTCTGAATTTACTGTAGGTATGGTATTGGTGGGGCCCAAAAATGATGCGGGGTGGAACCAGGCTCACTATGAGGGCATGCAAGAGGTCGTTAAGGGTGTGCCGGGGGTCAAATTTGAATACGTGGATAAGGTGAATCCAGGCGATCGGCCCAACGTCACTGGATCCCAAGTGGCAAATGACCTGGTCGCCAAGGGCGCTAAGATGGTGATCTTCAACTCCGATGACTTCAAAGATGATGCGCTAGAGACCGCTAAAAAGTATCCCAATCTGGCCGTGATCCATGCTTCAGGAGACTACGCCTGGAAGGAAGGCAAGAACTTCAAAAACCAGCCCAACCTGGGCAACATTATGGGCAGGATGGAATATGGCAAGATGATGGCAGGCTGTGCCGCCGCCTTGGGGACTCAGACTGGAAAAATTGGCTACCTGGGGCCCCTGATTAATGATGAAACTCGCCGTCTAGCCTCATCAGCCTATCTGGGGGCCAAGTATTGCTGGGAAAATTATTTGAAGAAAAAGCCAGAAGATTTGAAGTTTAAGGTCACTTGGATTGGCTTCTGGTTCAATATCCCCGGTAAGACCTTAGACCCGACCAAGGTGGCAGATGATTTCTATAACGGTGGTTACGATGTGGTGATATCAGGCATTGATACCCCAGAAGCCGCCACCCAGGGTAAAAAGGCCGCAGCAGCGGGCAAAAAGATCAAATTTGTTCACTATGATTTGAAGACAGGCTGCGACCTAGCACCAGATATTTGTCTGGGGGTGCCTTACTACAACTGGGGGACTCCCTATGCCAACGCTGTGAAGACCGCGATGGGTGGCACCATGCCCAATCAGTTTCTCTGGCTGGGGCCTGATTGGCAGAATCTAAACAGCCCCGATTCCATGATTGGGTTTGTCCCTGGAAAGGCATTGGGTGAAAACGCCAGCTATCTGGATCAGTTTATCAAGGGGCTGGGGGCTGGCAGTATCACCCCCTTTAAGGGGCCACTCAAGTTCCAGGATGGCACGACTTTTCTAAAAGCTGGGGAAACTGCGACGGATCAACAGATCTGGTACATGCCTCAGCTATTAGCCGGTATGCAAGGATCAAGTAAATAAGGGCAACGGGAGAAGAGGCGTTGCTGAAAAACAGGGTAAATTGAACGGAAGTTTCCAGTAGCCTTTTTATCCCTGCAATCAGCGATGCCTGGCGATCGGATGCCTGATCTGGCACCAGTTTGTAGTTGTAGTTGTAAAGGAATTTTTTATTGCAGAAACTGAGTGCACATTGCTACGGTTATACTTACAAGGCTTTTAACTCAGGCTAAAACCCCTTTTTTGCAGGACAAAGGGCCGTCAATTCTCCGTAGTAGGCCAGTGACACTCGACTGTCTATGATCGCACACAGATCCTGCTGAACGGACTGGCGGGCCTGTTCTGGCGTCAGGGCAGGTTCGGCTGAACTCAATAGACCACTCAGCAAGCCTCGACTCTGGCTAACCCGAATTAATTGGTAATCTGTTCCGACATTGGCACGCTTGGCCAATTCTGAGATCGCCTGGGGGCGAGTTTTAGTGCCATCAATCAACTTGTATTTTTGGGCCGTCTGGTTATCAAACACCATAGCCCCCATCTGGTTGCGAATCACCTGCTCATCCAACTTGCGAGCCTGGGCAACATGGCGCACAAAGGCGGTGTACTCGTTGTTAACGCCCTGTTGCAGTATTCGCAATTCTTCTTCCGTTGGCTTGCGAAAGGGATTGCCCAGATCCTTGCCGCGACCTGCGGAAATAATGGTTTGCTGAATTCCATTTTCAGTGACAACCCCGCCGCTCAACAGTCCTTCGTTGACTGCAACGGGCTTATCAAAGTAAGTGAGCCTTGGCCCAATCACCCCAATACTGCCAATCAAGCTACCAGGGGCGGCATAAATGGCATCTGCTCCCACCATTGACAGTACCCCACCAGAAGCAGATAAACCCTCTACGTAGGCAATTACAGGTTTTTTAGTTGCCTGTCGGTAGGCGACGATCGCCTCATAGATTGCATTAGACCCAACGATCGTGCCTCCAGGGGTAGAAAATCTGAGCAGCAGTCCCTTAATCTTCTGATCCCGGCTCACCTGATCCAGTAAGCGCTGAATCTCGTAGCCATAGGTAACCGCATCCAGACCACCGAAGCCACCGATCGCGCTATTCAGAATAGGCCCACTGATGCGAACTTCCAGTAGTCGGCTGGGGCTGTTTTCCTTGCCGGAGACAAAGCTGAAGTTCAAATCACGACTGGGCTCCACTGTCCCCGATTGGGGCCCGCAGGAGGCAAAGGAGCTGCCAATTAAGATTCCGCTCACTACCGCCAGCCCATACTTCCAGAACCACTTCATCGCAAGCTCCTTCAAAGAATTATTCTCTGATCGTCAATCTCTGCTTTGATTCTGGCATAGCTTTTCTCAAGCTATGAGGATTCTGAGAAGTTAGAGTGAGAAGTAATAACTTCCCTTAAGATAGAAAAATGAGGAAACAGACCAGCCAAGACCATGCATGTATTTGTCTTACTGTTTAACGTGGGAACGGACAATGAGGGATTACATACCCTGAGGTTGGGTGATCGCAACCTGGTATTGATGTTTGAAGATGAAGATGACGCCACGCGCTATGCCATACTGCTGGAGGCC
The DNA here is from genome assembly GCA_046080785.1 of Leptolyngbyaceae cyanobacterium. Classification (GTDB taxonomy): domain Bacteria; phylum Cyanobacteriota; class Cyanobacteriia; order Leptolyngbyales; family Leptolyngbyaceae; genus JBJTUO01. The sequence continues at coordinate 6,609 of JBJTUO010000188.1, forward strand.
CAAGATTTTCCTACTCCTGTCGTAGAGGCGATCGACCCGCGAGAAATTGAACAATTTTGTGAAGGTGCTGGCTACGACTGGCAGATCGTTCCTCAAGGGTTTGTGCCTCAAACCGAAGACGAACGCCTGTTTTTGGCCCCGCCTGAAAAAAACCTGGAGCAAACCGATTGGCAAACTGAGACTGTTGACGAGCTAGATCTGGATGATTCTGATCAACCAACCGATGGCCTTCTAAAAGATGCAGACCTGGATCGGATTCGCCGTCAGCTAGAAGGGTTACTCTAATTAACGGTCGGTATCGGGTCGTTCACGATAGGATGCCAACAGTCCGGATGGGTTGAAGTTTCGATTATGGATAATTTAGAAGGGCGGGGTCACCTGTTAACCGAGCAGGTCAACCCAGCGAGTCAAAACCTGGATCAGGTTACTCCCCTGGAATTAGTGGATTTATTTAACCAGGAAGATCTGAAAGCAGTAGCGGCGGTGGCAGCGGCCCGCGACCAGTTGGCGCAGGCCATTACTCTGACTGCAACAGCGCTGCAACAGGGGGGCCGACTATTCTACATTGGTGCTGGTACCAGTGGTCGACTGGGTGTTCTAGACGCCGCCGAATGCCCCCCCACCTTTTGTACCGATCCAGAATTGGTTCAGGGCATCATTGCTGGAGGGGCCGCCGCTCTGATTCGCAGTTCTGAAGATCTGGAAGACCGGGCCGCAGATGGAGCCGCAGCGATCGCCCATCACCATATTACAAATCGGGATGTAGTTGTTGGGATTACAGCCGGAGGCACAACCCCTTATGTCCATGGCGCGCTGCAAGCAGCCCGACAGCGGGGGGCAGCCACCGTTTTTATCGCCTGTGTCCCAGTTGAGCAGGTCAGGATTCCAGTCGATGTCGACATTCGCCTGCTGGTCGGCCCCGAAATTTTAGCGGGTTCCACTCGTTTAAAAGCGGGCACTGCAACCAAGCTGGCTCTCAACATTCTCTCGACTGGGGTTATGGTGCAACTCGGCAAAGTCTATGGCAATCGCATGGTAGATGTGGCAGTCACAAACCACAAACTCCACGACCGGGCCTTGAGAATGATCCATGATTTGACTCAAATGGAACGAGAAAAAGCTGCTGTTCTGCTAGAACGCAGTGGCCGTAAGGTCAAACTTGCCCTCTTAATGCACTGGGTCGGGTTGGAGAGAGCGGCTGCAGAAGAGGTGTTAGCTCTGCACCAGGGTAATTTGCGCAAAGCGATGGCCAGTCAAAAGAAAAAATAGGCCCGCTTTTGATGGCGTTGCTGAAAAGCAGGATGAATTGATATGACTTAGAAATTAAAGAGTGACAATATTGCCATTTCGCCCCTCGCAATTCCGGGCATTATTACCCCTTATGGAGTAGTGGCGATTCTAGTCATTACCGGACATGTGGAGTGGAATTTCCCGTTGCAACTCTACATTTTTGGATTGCTGCTGTTGATCATGTTCTTGAACGCACATTCAGCAGGTTGGGAGGGACAGCCAATAATTTTTTAATCCCCTGATCTAGGGTTTTCAGCGATTCAGGGACTTTTGGCTGCGACAGAGAGGTTGCCTGCTGACCAAACTGGCATGGTCACTCGCTTCCAAGGAT
>JBJTUO010000189.1:0-3965 GCA_046080785.1 Leptolyngbyaceae cyanobacterium
CTGTCTGAACTTCGTCACTGGCAACCAAGATACCGTGTTGCTGGGCAGCTTCAGAAATAATTCGTTTATAGAGGATCTTATGAAATGTTTCTTTGAAGGAAAGCTCTCTCTTTAAGAAATCTACAATCTCTTCAAACTCAACCGATGTGCCATTAAGGTAAACCATATCAACTCTTAAGCTCTATATCTGCGCCCATCTGCTTTCTATAGGCAAATAAGATCAGAAATAATCAAGGTTCATCTCCTTGTAGGTTAAACAAGTCTAAACAATGAACTACTTCAATAGTAACATCCTATTCTTCTCAAAAGATTAACAGTTGCCATATTGGCAGTTTTCTGTTCTATGGGGCGTTGCTGGACGGCGGTATGAATCATGCTGGAACCGGAACATCCCAGAATTTGAAATAGTGAAAATAAAATCCCTACAGCGGATACATTATTTAATTGTAAATCCCTAAGTAATGGCGTGAACGAGTATTTTCATTCTCCACTCGCGTCATATAGGTCTTACTCACAATCTGGTCGCCCTCTGAGATAAAACAGGGATAAACCAGATTACCCTCCGTGATGTAGAAGTAACTTTTCCAGGTCGCAACAATGGCCCAAAGAATCTTAAGGTCTGCAGTTCATCGAGTTCACCGACCTCAGGAATCCTTGGAGGGGCATCGGCATTGGGTAATCGTTTGGTGCAAATCGGCACCAACGCACAACCAGGTGCCAACTCCATTTTCTCGTGCAATCGCCACAACGACCGGGCGATCGCCTTAAAATAAAATCAGCATAGAAAACACGCTGATGGTTAAACTCCAGCCCGAGCGACTTAAGTTCCCAGCTTCAGACCAGCGAGTTATGCATTCTGGCATTACCTGGCAACAGGTTAAACTGATTCAATCTGGTTTTGGCGATACCCGCAACCTGCGCCTGTTTTACTACAACCACACCGTCGAAATCATCATGCCGGGGCGCGACCACGAGTTTTTTAAAACCATCCTCGGAATGTTCATTGAGCTATTTTGCCTGGAAATGGGCATCGAGTTTGAACCCCTGGGCGCTACCACCCAAGAACGGGACGGCGAAGCCTCCGCTGAGCCTGATGAGTCTTACTGTTTTGGCGGGTCTAAACCCAGCCCCGATTTAGTCATTCAGGTAATTTTTACCAGCGGTAACATCAAAAAACTAAATCTCTATGGAGTACTGAAGATCCCCGAAGTTTGGTTTTGGCAAGATGGGGTGTTTAGCCTCTATCACCTGCAAGCCGATGAATATGAGGCAATTAGCCAAAGCGCAATTCCAGAACTGGCAGGTCTGGATATGGAACTGCTTACCCGTTGTCTGTTGATAGCGCAAACCCCTCGCCTAGATGCGGCCAACACCCTCCGCACGGCCCTGAAGAACCGCAATTCTGAGTTATGAACAGCCAACGGGTTGCTGCACTTAAACCCCTAAGGTCAATCTCCAGCGCACTATTTGTCCCACATCACCCTGGGCAAAATCGATCGCTTGCAGTTGCCAGTCTCCCTCAGCGGGTTGATTTAACAGCCATCGCAGCAGGGGGGTCGTCTGCACCGTGTAGGTTGCTTTTAACCGCCGTTGTCGCCCCAGGGTGCGACCTTGTAACAACACATTTTGCCCCGTGGGAGCGATCAACCGTAACTCTAAATCACCCATGTAGGGATGATCAATCATCACGTCTATCTGAACTGTCCGCACTAAACCAGCATCCTTGACAGCAATTGCACTGGTGACCCCTAGCCCGTCTGCATCAGGAATCGGTCGGCTCTCGGCATTCTCAAGTTGAATTTGCCGTTGAGCGGGGGCCGCCATTGCCTGCCGTCGTTGTATGGCCGCCTGTACTGCCCGTTGGGCGTTGACCTTGCCAAAACCAAACCAGTCTGACCGACCGCCATTTTCGTAGGTGCCTTTAATCCAATTAAATTGCGGATCGGGAGTGCGATCGATAATCTTATCTGCGGTTTGCTGCAAAATTTGGCGGACTTCTGCAGCGGTTAAGCCAGGGTTGGCAGAGAGTACGAGGGCAGCGACTCCCGCGACCAGAGGGCAGGCACTGGAGGTGCCACCAAAGTCGGCAGTGGTGTCTTGGTATTCGTAGCCAGCAGCACCCACCCGATCGCTGGTAAAGATGCCCAGCCCGCGCAGAGGCTGGGGCACGGGGGGCGGTGTAAACACATAGCCAAAATCTAGCCCTACACCAGGAGGGGCATTATTACTGGGCCCACACACCGAGACTTCAGGCCCCCAATTGCTGTAGGCCGCCTTTTGGTTCAAGCTGGTGCAGGCCGATACGGTGATGATATCAGGATGGACAGCAAACCCATTCAGCCAGCGGGTGGGGCCGTTAAAGGCATTGTCGGGCCATCCAGCCTCGGTAATGGTGCCGTTAACAGGACGGTTGGCATTTCCGGCAGCAAACACAATCACACAGCCCTTGCCCTTGCGCCCTTTGGTAGCCGCCTCCGTAATCGCGGCCTTTTGCCGCAGCGACAGAGGAAAGTTAGCCGCGGCTGGGCCCCAACTACAGGAAATGACGGCAGCCCCCTTTGCCATGGCCCAGTCAAACAATGCCTCGATCGTATCGTCATCTAAAAACCCACTGGTGCGAATCGGCATCAGGGCACAACCAGGGGCCACCCCTACGGTGCCAACCCCATTTTCTTCTGCAACCGCGACTCCAGCACAGGCGGTGCCATGATTATCGTTGGGGCCATCCGGTAGGGGCAAAAAGTCGTTGTCGTTAAAGTCCCGTGGGGCCACGATTTTACCCATCCCCTGAAAATCGGGATGGCCCAGGTCAATCGAATCATCCATGATCGCCACAACCACCGAGCGATCGCCCCTGGTGATATCCCAGGCTTTTTCTGCAGAAATGTGGGAATGGCTTGCCAGGTCAGCGCCACCGCCATGATTTAGGTGCCACTGTTTGCCATAAAAGGGGTCGCGGGGCCGGTAAAGGGATTGGGTACGGGTCATCACATTTGGCTCTGCCGCCCACACCTGCGATCGCTGCATCAGACGGTTGGCGATTTTAAGCGGGTTTTCTGTTGCCGCAGCGGTCAACTCAAACACAAAAGTATTGGCGATCGCGGCAATAGGCTTAATCTGTTGCAGCCCCATTTCTGCGGCGATCTGGTTCACCTCGTTCAAACTCACCTTTGGATCAAATTGAATCGTAATTTGATTGGTCAGGTAAATCAGAGAACTAGGGGCACTCTGGATACGGTAAACATGGCTGGCATAGTCTACCCCCTCCGTCGATCTCACCTGCTGCATCACCTGATCTCGCTCTTCGGGCCTCACTTGAATCTCGGTTAAAGGCACCGCTTGCGCCCGCAGCACCACATCTGCCGCTGGAGTTTGATCAATAAACTGGGTCAGCGGTTGTTGATCAGACGTTTGAACTGCAAACCGATCTTCCACCTTGTCTAGCAATAGCTCCTGCCCCCCCCGCTGGAGAACCTTACCCACACTGCTTTCTGGCATGTGAGCTGGAGCATTTGCGTCTGTGCGATCCATAACACACCTCTAACCCATGGTTGATGCTATCTCTACCTTTGGAGCGTACTTCTTTTTTGGCATTGCTGAAAAGCAGTATGAATCGAAACGAAGTTTCGAGTATACAGCAGTTTTTTGATACCCAGAATCAGCAACGCCTCTTTATTTAAATATAAGTAAGTCTGTGACATGGACTTTTGCTGTGAGCCAGGAAATTAATTTCCTGGCGAGGTTGCCCAGCCTGGATTCCCGTTCCCCATTCGCAGGTGGGGACAAGTGTCACGGGAATGACAGCCGATAATTGACGGATTCGTGGGTAATGTTGTAGACGTGTGGATCTTATGGTAAGACGCTAGAATTTAGCAGACTAAATATCAAAGGTAAAAAAGATGCCAGTGGTGCTAGAGCCGATACACTGTCCGACTTGCAATGAGACTCAGATTGTTAAGCATGGT
>JBJTUO010000190.1:0-3004 GCA_046080785.1 Leptolyngbyaceae cyanobacterium
TTCAGGACAATTACGTTCGTCCCAAAGTCATGGAAGATGTGCTGGAACTGAACCCCGTCATGCTGTTTCTGGCGCTGTTTGTTGGTCAACGGGTGGCGGGACTGCTTGGAATTTTTCTGTCAATTCCGATCGCTGGCATGATCGCCACCTGGATGCGTGCCAACCAGCAGGTCGCCGCCCCACCGGAAGAATCATCTACGGGCTAATAGTTCGCATGAACTAAAAGACGTGTATTCCTTATCAGGGTAAGCTTTCAAGCTTAAATATTTGAGCGTGACACTTAAAGTGCGGAATATGGAATACAAAAAGGAACTGCATTCTTTTTTGTCCCGCCTTGCGGTGGTAGCCGTTTTTGTAGATTTGAAGGACCCCTCAAACCTATCTTGACGGACTATTAGTAATGGTTGCCCACTTTGCGGTGATGGACAGCAGTTAAGGCATCAGGGCTAGAAACTCGACCATTGTCCACAATGCTGTAAACCAACCAGTGGTCACTACACTCCATCCGACTCACCACCTCGCACTCCAAAAAAGCAAGGGCGTCTGCCAAAATTGGAGAACCATTGCCAGCGGGGTAGGTTTTCACACCGGCAAAACGATCGGCCCCAGGCGCAAAGCGTTTCAAGAAATGTTTCATTAACGGTTGGTACTTGCCTTCTTCCAACACGTTCAGGACAAAGCGATCGCCCACATGCATAAAGGACTCGATCGCCCGATCTTTTGCCACTGCAATCGTGATGCCCAGGGGCTTCATACTGGCCTGTGTTACCCAGGAGGCCAGCATGGCACTGGTTGCCTCTCCCTGTCTGGTAGTGATAATATATAGCCCGCTACTTAAACGACCGACGGCTTTATCCAGCTCATTATTCAGGGATTTCATTTGCTTGATACTGCGATCGCGGGTGAGAAGCTGGCCCATATCAGTGCCGGCCTCATCACAGAGATGGTAGGTCGCATCGCCGGGAAGATGCTTAATCAAAATGGGTGGAAAAGCTTCAATCAAGCCCAATTCTTGCAGGCGATTGCGTAGGGGATAGACAGATTCATCATCGCCACCGCCGGCTTCAAATAAGCCAAATACCTGTTTGGCATGGACAGAAGCCAAAATGGTGCTGAGTACCCCTTGCGTTACAGCACTCTCTGATTGGGGGGGCATACCAATCACCACCCCTGCCGCAATGTCCACCAACTCTCGCACTTCCTGAGGGTCAGATACCCGCAGATCCATGGATTCCACGGCCACCCCAGTTTTACTCAAGCCCTGGGAAAGGGAGTGGGCCAGGCGATCGCTGTAGCCATATTCCGACATGTAGAACAGGGCAACCGTTGTTTCGGCCTTGGCCTTGGCCTGACTCCACTCTTTATAGCGGCCCACCAGTTCAGTGGTGTGGTACTTCAACAGGGGGCCATGGCCAGTGGCAATCAGGGCAACGGCAGGCAAATCCCCCATGCGTTTGATGGCAGACAGGACAGAGCGAGCGTTAGGTGCCATCAAACATTCGTAGTAGGTATGGAAGTCTGCATTGAGCAGTTCCAAGTTTTCATCGTAGGTGCAATCATCACAGTAATGCATACCAAAAGCATCACAGGTAAAGAGCACCTGGGTCTTATGGTCATAGGTAAAGATAGTATCGGGCCAGTGCAGGTTGGGGGCCGAGACAAACTCTAACTCGTGGCCATTGCCCAAATCCAATGTTTCGCCACTCTTCACCAGCAAGCGTTGAAAAGGCTGATGCACCAGATCTTCTAAGAACTGAATGGCAACCTTGGCCCCCACGACGGTAATTTGGGGGGCTAACTTCAACACATCAGCCACCAGACCACTATGATCGGGTTCAGTATGGCTGATAATCAGGTAATCAATTGCAGTGGGATTGATCAGGCCAGTTAACAAATCCAAATAAAGCTGGCGAAACTTTTCGTGGGAGGTATCAACCAGGGCGACCTTTTCCCCTCGGATCAGGAAGGAATTGTAGGTGGTGCCATTTTCCAGGGCAAACTCAATATCGAAGCGGTCGCGGTCCCAATCGAGGCAGCGTAGGGCAGTCGTATCTTCTGCAATCTCTAGAATCTCAGTTGTTAAGCGGGATTGAAGCCGTTCAGTGAGTGCGACCATGGGTACCTCTATTAAACTGTGATAAATCAAGTGTGTGATGTAATTCCATTATTGACGCAGGTTCTGGGATTGTAAAGTTTTGTTAGATAAAGTCATTGATTTGGCCAGCTTATTAATATATTCTATCAACTCATAAATTTTGGGCTGGAGGGGGGCAAGAGTGCAACCCCTGGCCTTAAATGTAGGGCATTTCAACCCCATGCAGTCAAATTGGTTAGCGCTTGTGATTGGCAATTCCCGTCTGCATTGGGCCAGTTTCATAGATGGCAGTCTGGGGCAAACCTGGGATACAATCCATTGCACTCCCGACAATCTAGCTGCACTGCCCCCTAATTTAATTGCGCTGCTCCAGCAGGGGGCAGATCTCTGGTTGGCCTCTGTGGTGCCTGCCCAGACCCTAAGCTGGCAAGCTTTACCCCATACCCATTTGATTACCCTAGATCAGGTGCCCCTCAAGGGGATGTACCCTAGCTTTGGTATCGATCGTGCCTTGACGCTCTGGGGCGCAATTACCCACCTTGGCAGCCCCGCCTTGGTCATTGATGCCGGCACAGCCCTGACTTTTACAGGGGCTAACGACAGGCAGCAACTGGTGGGAGGGGGGATCTTACCAGGGCTGCGGCTGCAATGGCAGATACTCCATCAGGGAACCGCTGCCCTGCCAGGGATGGATGGGTTCTGGCCTGATACAGTTGTCCCTCCCCGCTGGGCCAGGAGTACACCAGAGGCGATCGCCAGTGGCGTGCTCTATACAGTGTTAGCAGGCTTGCAGGACTGGATCAGAGACTGGTTAACTGACTATCCCGATAGCCAGGTTGTAATGACGGGAGGAGATAGCGATCGGCTGATACCGCTATTACACCGTAACGACCCCAACCTGACACAGCG
>JBJTUO010000191.1:0-27640 GCA_046080785.1 Leptolyngbyaceae cyanobacterium
GCCGCAGGTATAGCCCTTTTTCCACCTCTTCCGTCTTGCCTATCATGTACGGCAGCACGTTATCTGGCCGGATTTGATAGACTTGCCGATTCGCTTTCAACAGAATCCGGCGCGTCTTCATCTGTTGACGCTTCGATAACACGAACCCATCCAACCAATACCCTTTCGTAATCTCAGGCGGAAATAGTTCCGGGTGCTGAGCAATCTGCTCGTCTAAATACTGCCGATAGCCGACACTGTCCTCAATCCACTCATCGTATACCACCTGTTCAGGTAAGGGGAGACAGATCGTTTTATCCCCAGCAGTAGTGCGTTTGCGGTAGCCTACTCGCATATGCTTCTCCGTGACCCAGCGCAACGACCTAACCTTATTTTAGACGATGCTCCTTTCCGCTCAAAGTGATAGGACTTACGTTCTACGCAGACTCCTGGAGAACCAGGGATGATGAAACACATTTACCCTCACACAGCAAAAAATTTTCAGAATGAAACAGGACTCATTGCACTGCAATAAATCTCTAGATAGACATCAAAAACTGGAAGCAAGGAGTAAATCTTGACTCAGCCTTGATTGATCTGCCTACGTTACTCGAAACCTAGTCAATAAAGCCGCTTCAGGTCAAAGCATTCTGCAAAACAGCAATATGAAAATCGCAAACGTTCTGCTTGAACCACAGACCCAATCGGTTTTTTGTGTATCCTAATTTTAGAGGTAGAAGTGGGTATTACAAAATAGTTGAAACCCTGAAAATTATTATAGATTCCATAAGTCAAGGCGGGGATTTCTACACAGGGTAAGTGCATCTAATCTATTGGATCCACTTCACTTGATACAGACAAAAGTTGGCTCGTTACCAAGCTCCAGCTTGGTAATGCGACTCCTGGAAACTGAAGCTTCGTAACAGGAAATGTAATCTCTATTACTGTCGAGTGAATAATAGTAGCGATCGCAGAAGTTGAGCCGGGTAACATTCTCTGGTGGCACCGGTACTTCATTTCTGTTGGCACACAGGAATCTCTTTGGATGGATAGGCGCTGCGTCGCCCCTTTGCTGCTGATAGGGTCGGTCAGGGCGATCGCAGAAGGGGTGACTTCTGCCACCGTGAAAGGTATGCCCCTCTCTTTTGACACTGCACACAAGCGACTCCCTCAGCCCAGCCGATGATCTCTGATCCGGCTGTCCAGGTCTTCGGTAAAACCGAGATAATGCCTACAGTCTGGCCCGATCGCTTAACACGGTCATCACGCCAAAATATCGTGCTGCTGTTGAAAAGCGTGTCTACTCAGATTCTCTTCTGGTCGGTATCCCTGACATTTCAGTCGCCCAACGGGGGCGGGAACCGATTCAAACGAGAGTTTCAACTGAAACACTGAGCCAACCTGTGTTTGTCACTGTACCGCTGACCGAGGAAGTTCAGGAACGATACCTGGAAGTTCGAGAAGTCGGAACAGGTCTGGTAGTGACGGTCTTGGAAGTGCTGTTTCCTAAAAACAAACGAGTGGGGGAAGGGAGAACAAAATATGATGCCAAACGGCAAGCAATTTTAAACAGTACAGCGCATCTAGTCGAGATTGATCTACTGCGGACGGGTGAACCAAAGCCTGTTTCAGGTGGGATTGCATCTGATTATCGAATTCTGGTGAGCCGTTCTGCTCAACGTCCTGCTGCTGAACTGTACCCTTTTAACTTACGCGATGAAATTCCACGGTTTTTGTTGCCCCTTGAACAGGACATCGAGGAACCCATCATAGACTTGAAGCAGATGCTGAATCAAGTCTATGAAGAAGCCGCTCTGGATCTAGCGATCGACTACACTCGGCAACCGATTCCGCCTGTGAGTGAGGCCGATTTTGCCTGGATTCAGGCTTGCATCCAGTAGTAATGTGGGTCAACCAGAGCTTGAGAAATCAACAGTTTCGTTTTCCCATGATTGATTGACCAACCGACCCAGGCTACAGCATAGATTTAAACCCAATGGATTTGTCGTAGCCATTTCCAAACCCCAGTTGAACGGCGCACCTGCACTCCCTGGCTTTGTTCGTGGGCGATCGCCTTAAACTCATCAAGGGTAAAGCGATAGCCCAGTTGTTGGGACACCTGCAAAAACTCTTCTGGACAGGTGACTGAGCAAAATAAATTTCGTACAGACTCATCTTGAGCTGCAACTTCTAGAAACTGAGTGACGCTCTCTTTCGACATGACTACCTCTGCTGCAATTCAAGTAAGGAAAACAAAGGCCGGTTGAGCAAGAGATTCAGGAGGGGCTGTCCAAATCTTGCTTCAGGCTGATCCTATCTTCACAAGATAAACAGCAGATTACGGATGACTTACAAAAGAAAATTCTTTGTATTTTGTTGTTATCATAAACAATTCTGATATGTCATGGTATTCCGTCTTACGTTTACACGATAAGGAATTTTACCTGGGTAGCCACAGGAAGAATTCTCAAATAACCGTCCATGTAGTACATTTGGATTAAGCAGGCAATCAAGGGGCTTGCCATGGGATGTTAATCAAGTCAGTACGTGCAAAAAGCAGAAAGCAGAAGGTGGATGCGGCATGAGTGAGTTGAGGCCCCATGAATCGAATATTAATCGCAATTTAGTGGCCGTTAGCACCCTGGTGGTAGTGCTTTTGATTGGGATGGCGATCATTCGGATGATACTGCCGCTGTTGACAGTGGCAGCCATTGGCTGTGCCGGGGTTTGGTTTTGGCAACGGTATCAGCGATCGCACCAACAGCAACAGAGGTCTTTAGACGATGTTTTTTACCAACTGATTCAGAGGCACCAAGGGCAGGTTACTGTCCTAGATTTGGCGCTGAACGCTAGGCTGTCTGCAACAGCGGCCAGGCAATTTTTGGATGCTAAAGCCAGGGAATTTACAGCCCGGTTTGAAGTGACAGAGCAGGGCGACATCATTTATGTGTTTCCCACACTGACGGCGTTACAGACTCAAGTTGTGGAAACCATTCCAGAATTACAGCCAACGGTTCCATGCACAAAGGCTCTGACCCAGTCAGATCTAGCCCGACGATTGGGCGTTTCTGCTCAAACATTACGACGCAAAAAGTATGAGGCCGATCTGCTGCAATGGAGTCGCCAAAAAGACCCGGATCAGATTGGTTGGTGCTACGAAGACTCACTAAAGAAATTCTTCCCGATCAATTAACCGGGGTCAGCACCTTCTAACGACAACCCAAGTCGCAAGCCAGAAGATGCCGTGTTATACCCCGCCGCTCATTACAGGTAAGCGCAGGACTGATAGCCCCTCAAACTGGACAGTCTTTACACAGGGAGTAAACCTGTCTGACGTAGGAGCCAGAACAGGATGGAGTTGACGATCGCAAAGGAGATGGCACCCAAAATTAAGCTCCAGAAGCCAAAACGGAGTCGAAAGCCCTCTACAAGAGCGGCCGCTAACCCAAACACAATAATCGCCCCAATCAGGGGGATTACCCCCAAGCTAAGAACAGCAGTAAAGGTTCTAAGGGCTTGCGGAAACAGACTCCAAATGCCATTAAACAGACCAATAATGGCTCCTCCCAGTAAGGCCCCCAGGGGCTTAACCTCAATCCCAAGGGGAGGGATCAAGGAGAGGATCAACAGGGTGAGTGCATTCACCACCAGCGTAATGAGTAAGATAAGCACAGAATCAACCTCCGGAGATGAAAAAGAATAGATCGTGCGTGAGGAGAAGTCTCATTATTTGTAATACACTCGGTTCAGAATTCCAAGAATTTTAATCATCTTTTTCTATCAGCCCTGAATTTTCCGGTTCAAGTCTAGCCCGTTTGTTTAAGTTTGGCATTCATTTGATCTAGACCCTGTTGCACCGACTGTTGGGCCATTAAGGTTAACTGGTTGATCGTTACAGCCCGGTTTTTTTGGTACTCCGGGAAATACTCTCTCAAGTTAATGGGTACCCCTGCCTCTACCCGGGCCAGCCGGTGCCCTTTAGGCGCAGGTTGGTCGATATGAAACACTTCTCGCTCCAGGCGGGTTAGGGTGTCGAGAAATCGCTCTGGGGAGGGATGATCGGCCACATAGCCATCGTAGATGGCGTCAAAATTAAGTAAGCGAATGGTTGCTCGATAGATTTTATCGGCATCCCAGGTTGATTGACCCTCTAATACCGATTCCAGGTCGTCCTGGGTCTTAAGGGCATATTGGATCCGGTACACCCTCTCTCGAATGGGCTCATTTAGAGCTGAGGTCATCCCCAAAGAGGTTTCACAGGCTTGAATCACCTCCAATTTAAGGGCATTTATCCGATCGTTCCAAGACCACTGCTCTCGTTCAGGAGACTGGAGGTGATATTCCTGTTCCAGGTTGGTTAACATCTGTTCTGAGATGGCCCGTAACTGATCATACTCAGTACCAGTCTGCTTTAGTCCCAGTTCCGTGGCTAAGTGGTGCAGCGATCGTTGAATCACAGGGGCCATATTACCGATATAAAAGTACTTCACCGCCAGGGGGATTACATACAAATCGGGAACTGGCTCACCTTGTCTGGCCAAGCGATTGAGGGCCTGAAACGCCATTTGCATCGCCCCCCCCCGAAATGGCATGACCGTATCATTTTGAAAGGAACACCCCCCTTCCGGAAAGATCACCAGGCGGCAGTTGGGTTGGGTCAGCAGTTCTAGGGTTTGGGCAATGCTGGCGCGATCGGCAATCCCCCGTCGGATGGAATAAGCCGCCAGTCGTTGAAAAACCCAACCCAGTAGCCCAGCAAATTGCTCATAGGCTGCCAGGAAGTAGAACGACCCTTTTAACCTGCTGGTCAGGGCAAACACCACAATGGGGTCATCAAACGTGGGGTGATTTGGCAAAATCAAGAGCCGCTGACCCTCTAACGTTTGCAACTGCTGCAATACCTCAGGTGGAATATCCAGTTTGATTTGCTTGAACCAGCTCAGATAGGTTGATGCAATGGTGCGAGCAATACCCAACAGGAAGGGATTGGGTAAAGGAGGATAAAATTCTGCCGGGGTTGAGCGTCCCATGTTGATGCTTGACTGACTTGAGATCGGCTAAACTTCACACACCTGTACATTGAGCAGGCGGGATTCCATTAAGCGATCGAGCCACCCTTCTAAATAGAGATGGTTCTGGCGCTGTTGTTCAGGGTCTTCCGTGGTCATTGGGTAGGGAGCCAACCCTAAAATGGCAGCAGTTGTCACACAAAACATTGATTTTTGAAAGCTGACACAAAGCCTTACCCGCAGGTCTTCTTCCCCCCGGGGTGACCGTTCATAAAAGCGATGCAAGTAGTCTGGCAGATGGTGGCGCATATCCTGCATTAAAAGCGTGGGGGGAATTCCCGCGCCACCAATGGGTAAGGGGTCTGCGTAGAGCGCCCCATAGGCAAACCGTCCTTGATCGGGTGAAATTTGACGCGCCTGCGCATTGTAAGAAACGGTTCCCATAAACGGAAAAGAGCGGAAAAACACAGCCTCCACGTAGGGCACTGCCGCATCCATCAGAAAGGTAATGTTGGCAGACTCTGGCACAATCTCGTACCTACAATTTTCTGGTCGGTCGGTCGGGCTCCCATCGCCAATTGTTACAGCATAAACAATGGGTTTACTGGCTGCCTCTACCAACCCGTTTTTAATGTGATCGACCACATCTGGGATGGTTTGAATCTCCCCCCGATCGTAGCGATCGGAGAGTGTCAAAAACATCGGACTCATAACTCGCCAAAACTGGCCCAGGACGCTGTAGTAGGTCAACTGTCTTACCTGCTCCACCAAGAAGTCAGGGAAAGTTGCCGATACTGCTTGCATCAAAACATTACCCTTCAGTTTGGCCTGAATCGCAGCCCTGGCCCGTTCAATAAACGCTGGCGTATCCAGGTAGGAGTCAAGCCCGCCGCCCCCGTGCCACATCATGGCCTTCATGCAATATTCCGAAAACTCGTAATTGATGCGATCGTGCCACCAGTGGCGCAACAATTTGCCAACGGTAATCTCGCCATTGAAATACTTAAAGAAGGGAAACAGAACCAGGAACTGATGTTCAGAAATATAGATCAAGTTACGCCAGTAGGCGTCCAGCACGACCCCATAGCTTTTAAGGATGCCGACCACTTCCATGACATTTTCTGGGGAGTCAGGCAACAGAGCACCCCCCGCCTCAATGCGATTCAAAATCACCTGTAGGGGATGGGTTTGTTGCGGAACAGTTTCTGAACCGGGGGTCTCGATTTTCATAGGATTTATTTAATCAGACAGTGCTTACCCACTCCCCTTCAACCGATTCAAGGCAGTGTTAGGGGTGGAATGGAGGACTTCTACGATAGTGGTTTCTGACGGCCCTAACGCTGTTGTTGCCCTTTCTGTCCAGTGCACCAACCAGTTAGGTTGCAACCCTAATAGAATGATCATACAGGCCAGGGAAAAACCAGGTAGCCGTTCTTGCCAGGAGACTGCTGGCAAGTTAGCAAACTGATCGGGCAGGCGACCAAAAAAGCTACGGTTCACTAACAGCAAAAAGTAAACCGCCGTCAGCCCCGTACCCACCATGGCTAAAAGAGTTTGTACCGGAAACCCAGGGAAACTACCGCGAAAAATTAGAAACTCTGAGATAAACCCCATCATGCCAGGAATCCCAGCACTGGCCATCACTCCTACAATCATCAGACTACCAATCAGAGGGAGTCCACGCTCTGGACTCAACAACCCCTTTAATAAGGTCATATCACGGGTACCCGTCTTGCGATACACCACCCCTACCAGCAGAAACAGCAGAGCAGAGATCAGGCCATGACTGATCATTTGAAAGAGAGCCCCCAATAGACTGATGGGCGTTGCCGCCGCCGCCGCCAATAAAATAAACCCCATATGGCCAATAGAGCTGTAGGCCACCATCTTCTTCATATCGGTTTGGGCGATTGCCGTCAGTGCCCCGTAGAGAATGCTGACCACAGCCCAGGTGGCCAGCCAGGGAGAAAGCACAGCCCAGGCTTCGGGAAATAATCCTAATCCAAATCGCAGTAGGCCATAGGTGCCCAATTTCAAGAGCACCCCCGCCAGCAGCACAGAAACCGGGGTAGAAGCCTCCACATGGGCATCGGGTAACCAGGTATGGAAGGGCACCAAAGGAATTTTGATGCCAAACCCCACTAATAACAGGGATAGTAAAACGATTTGGGTAGTGATCGGTAGACCTGGCGATAAGGTGACATCGTAGGCAAAACTGCTGGCCCCACTCAGCCAGGTCAGCCCTAAAAAGCCGACTAGGAGCAGGATGCCGGAAACTGCGGTGTAAATTAAAAACTTAGTTGCTGCGTAACCTCGCTTCGCCCCCCCCCAAATAGCGATGAGAAAATAAAGGGGCACCAACTCCAACTCGTAAAACAAAAAAAATAGCAGCAGATTTTGCGATAAAAAGGCTCCCGCCACCCCTGTGTGCAGCAGTAGGATGAGCAGGTAATAGAGCCGGGGGCGGGTTAAATTCTGATCTGTACTAAATATCGCGATCCAGGTTAGCAGGCTGTTTAGCAAGATCAGGGGGAAAGAGAGCCCATCTACCCCCAGTCGATAAGTCAAACCAAGGGCGTCTAGCCAGGGTAAGTCTTCTTGAAACTGCAAATTTGCGCTACTGGCATCAAATTGCAGACCTAGCCATAGGGTCAAAAGAAATGTCAGACCAGTAATTCCCAGGGCAATCCAGCGAAATACCCTGGCCTCCCCCCGACCAGCGGGATAGAGGCTGATCAATAAAACACCGAAAGCAGGTAACCAAATGAGGGCGCTCAGCATAGATTTCTACTTGCTCCTACTGCCACATGAGCCAGGTTAAAACACCGCCAATGATGCTGACCCCCATCAAAATAGTCAGCAAATAAAATTGCGACTGACCAGACACACTATATTTCAAGCTCTCTCCTCCCAAGATGGAGGCTAGCCCGATCAGATTGACCATTCCATCTACAACATAGCGATCGAACCAGGAACTGAAGCGAGAAACCAGATTGACAAACCAGACCACGGTAAACCGATACACTTGATCCATATAGAAGTCGTAGGCCAATAAATCTTGCAACAGCTTCAGCGGCACCTGCACCGGTCTGGCCCAGGTGCGATTTAAGGTCAAGCTGGAGCCCAACCCGACCCCCACAATGCCAGAGAGACAGAGCAGCACGACCGCCGGTAGGTTGATGTAAGTCCAATCGGGGAGCAGTGAAAGATGCATCATCATCAAAGGCACCGCCAATGTGACAACAATCATCGAGACCATGGGCACCGCCATGGGCCACTGCACTTCGGGGGCTCGTCGTGTTTTGGCCTGAGTCGGCCCTAAAAAGACAAGACGAAAGACACGGGTTAGATTCAGAGCGGTCAGCGCATTCACTGCCAGCAATACCGCCGCCAACCAGGGTGCCCCATAGCCAAAATCATCCAGCCCTTGCCGTAAGGCCCAAAAACCGCCCAGAGGCAGTAACCCTACTACCCCAGCCGAGCCGACTAAAAAGGCGCTGGTGGTGGCTGGCATCCTGGAGCAGAGCCCTCCCATCTCAGTGATATCCTGGCTGCTGGTCGTTAAAATAATTGACCCAAGGCTCATAAATAAAAGCGCTTTGGCGATCGCGTGGGTAAACAGCAACATCAGGGCAAAGCCAGTCCACTGTAAACCCACTGCCATAAACGCCAGTCCTAGATAGGCACTGGTGGAATGGGATAGAGCTCGCTTGATATCAATTTGAGCGATTGCCACCAGGGAGGCTCCAATTGCTGTCATTACCCCCAGGGTAACCAGGGCGATAGAGGCCGCTGGCGACAGCACCAAAATGGGTTGTAACTTAATCAGAACATAGGCTCCACCTGCTACTACCACGGAATTCCGGAGAATTGATGCCGGGTTTGGCCCTTCCATTGCCTCATCCAGCCAGAGATTGAGGGGAAACTGGGCACACTTCCCGATCGGGCCAGAAATTAAGGCCAAACCCAGCAGATTAGCGGTTAAGGGAGAAAGCTGAGTCGTCTCGGCCCAATCATACAGGTCTGGAAAGTTCAGCGTACCTGCCATTGAGGCCAATGCCACAACACCCATCAGCAGTAGCACATCCCCCACTCGTTTAGTTAAAAAGGCATCCCGTGCAGCGGTTACCACCAGCGGTTGGGCATACCAGAACCCCACCAACAGGTAAGTAGACAGGGTTAACATCTCTAGGAGGGCATAGCTGAGAAAGAGGGAATCACTCAAAGCCAGCCCACTGATGGCTCCTTCAAAAAAACCCATCAGCGCAAAAAAGCGAGCGATTGCCCAGTCTTTCTCCATATAACCAATGGCAAAGACTTGCGCCATTAGACTAAGACCTGTCACCAGTTCCACCGCTCCCGCAGAAACGGGAGAAATTTCCAGCATCAAGGACAGCTTTAGATCGGCCGACTGAAACCAGTCGAATGACACATTGTAGGGATCCTGCCCCAGCGTCGCTCGCAAAATCAAAGCACCATGCACCAGCGCCAATACCGTCATGAAGACATTGAAGTAGGCGGCGGGCCTTGGCCCTGTACGTCGAATAACGCCCGTTGACCAGGGCAAGGTTAACACCGCTCCCAATAGGCCATAGCAGGGAATCCACCAGACAGTCTGGAGAATGAAATCATGCATGGATGGCAATCCTGATACAACGGTAATCAATTGCTGATGACACAAAACCCCCCAGAGAATCAATAACCCTGGAGGAACGAATTACGTCTTAAAGGTCATCAAGTTGAGTCTCAATGGGCTAGTCAAGAATTACGTTGTCCGAATTGGTTCAGACAAGTCCCTGCCTTCGGGCATGGGGTTCCTGACAAGTGAATCTTAACGCCGGAATCAACATACGTTTCAATCCTCAAAATAAACGGTCTTGACAGGAAAAACAACTTGGAGGAAAGCAAAGTTTTATGTATCAGTGTGTTTTATGACTTAACAAAAAGATAACTTTCTTTATCAAAAAAACCTAGGGTCACTAAGACCAGTCTAGGGGGATGAAACAGGCTTAGGATAATGGGTAAAGAAGCCAGAGATTCAGGTCTGACCTCGATTTTAGGGGAGATTTGAACGATTTTCTGAATCATATTGGCCCCATTTGAATAGTTAAGTTTATATTCTCTTTCTTGACAAAGTAGTCAAGGCTGTCGATCGAAAAAGATTAGCTAAACTAATCCACCTAATTTACAACTATCATTGGCCTTTATGTTGTCAAGTGTACACAAGCCACCTATTCTTATAGTTAGGTAGGGTAAAGACCTCGATGAGGCTTGAAAACATGGCAGGTTCCGTCACGATTTCCACCTCTGGTTTTTACCATCAGGTTCTCTTATCGGGGAGTTTTCACGAATGCCGATCGCTGTCGGAATGATTGAAACAAGGGGCTTTCCTGCTGTAGTCGAGGCTGCTGACGCCATGGTGAAAGCAGCGCGGGTGACCTTGGTTGGCTACGAAAAAATTGGTAGTGGCCGGGTTACGGTGATTGTTCGGGGCGATGTTTCCGAAGTGCAGGCCTCGGTCGCTGCTGGGATTGACTCTGCTCAACGGGTCAATGGAGGTGAAGTGGTTTCAACCCACATCATCGCCCGTCCCCATGAAAATCTGGAGTATGTTTTACCGATTCGATATACCGAAGCGGTAGAACAGTTCCGAACCTGAGTTGGTTCTCTTTACGGGAAATTATCCCCTAGTGGCTAACACAGGGTAAAGCTTAATTTGCCGCACTGGATTTAGTTTGATTCATCGGTTTGTTTAATGGAAGGGAGTAATTAACAATGGCTATTGCAGTTGGAATGATTGAAACTCTGGGCTTTCCTGCCGTGGTAGAAGCAGCAGATGCGATGGTAAAAGCAGCCCGAGTAACCCTTGTGGGTTACGAAAAGATCGGCAGTGGTCGCGTAACCGTGATTGTGCGGGGTGACGTTTCTGAAGTTCAGGCTTCTGTCGCCGCTGGGATTGAGAATATTAAGCGCGTGAATGGTGGACAGTGCCTCTCTACCCACATTATTGCGCGTCCCCACGAAAATCTGGAGTATGTGCTGCCGATTCGCTACACCGAGGCTGTTGAGCCTTTCCGTGAAAGCGTGAGTGGCATTCGTCCCCTGAGCCGCCCATAGTTTAGATGCAAGTTGCCATTGTCCGTGGCACCGTTACAAGCACCCAAAAGGAACCGAGCCTGCGTGGGTTGAAGTTTCTGGTGCTGCAATTAGTAGATGAAGAAGGGCAATTACTGCCCAAGTATGAAGTAGCCGTCGATTATGTCGGGGCAGGGGTAGAGGAATGGGTTTTGGTTAGCCGGGGCAGTGCTGCTCGCCAGGCCGAAGGCCGTGGGCAATGCCCGGTTGATGCGGCAGTGATTGCCATTATCGATACGGTTAGTATTGATAATCGCTTGCTCTACAGCAAAAAAGATCAGTACCGTTAATTGATTCCGAGGTTGACAATGCAACTGTTTCTTCCCCCCTGCTATTGGCTACCTGGGTGGCATTAGTCGGGAAAATTGATTATGGCAGTGCAGAATTATGCAGCGCCCCCCACTCCCTGGTCGAGAAATTTAGCTGAGCCAGTTATCCATGAAACGGCTTATGTTCATTCCTTCTCGAACTTGATTGGGGATGTTCGTATCGGTGCCAATGTCCTTGTTGCACCGGGAACATCCATTCGGGCAGATGAGGGTAATCCATTTCGGATTGGGGATGGTGCCAGGGTTCAAGATGGTGTAATCATTCATGGCTTACAGCAAGGGCGGGTAATCGGTGATGATGGTCAGTCCTACTCGATCTGGATCGGGAAGGATACTGTCATTACCCACATGGCTTTGATTCATGGCCCTGCCTACATTGGTGATCACTGCTTTATCGGGTTCCGCTCCACCGTGTTTAATGCGCGGATCGGGAGCGGTTCCATTGTGATGATGCATGTACTGGTGCAGGATGTGGAGATTCCACCAGGCAAGTATGTGCCCTCCGGGTCAGTGATTACCTCTCAGCAACAAGCCGATCGCCTTCCCGATGTGCGTGAAGCCGATATCCAATTTGTCAGGCATGTGGTGGGGCTCAACGATGCCCTGCGATTACCTGGTGCAGAAAATCTGGCTTCCGTTGCCCCGTTGCACAAAGAAATTGATCAAAACACATCCTTTGGGTCGATAGATATGAGTAATCGTTCTTTCAGTCACGCTGGGTCAGTCAATGGTCTGGATTCAACCGTCATCAACCAGGTCAAGCAACTGCTGGCACAGGGCTACCGCATTGGTACAGAGCACGCCGATGAGCGCCGATTTCAAACCAGCTCCTGGAAAAGTTGCGCCCCCATCTCAGCCAGTCGGGAAGCAGACGTGATCTCTGCTTTAAATAGCTGTCTGACTGAGCATCAAGGAGAGTATGTGCGGTTGATTGGGATTGACCCCAAAGCCAAAAAGCGGGTGCTGGAGACCGTTATTCAGCGGCCTGATGGTAAATCAGTGGTTGTTGAACGGGGTGCTGGTCATAGCAGTTCAGCACCCAGTTACCGTTCCCCGTCTAGCCCCTCTAATGGGCAAGCCTACTCTGGTGGCTTAAGCCAGGAAGCGGTTGCCTTGGTGCGTCAGCTTTTGGGTCAGGGCCATCGCATCGGTTCAGAACACGCAGATGAACGGCGCTATCGCACCAGCTCCTGGACTAGTTGCGCCCCCATCCCCTCTAACCAGGAATCAGAAGTGTTATCTGCATTGGAGGCCTGCTTGACTGAGCATACAGGTGAATATGTGCGCCTGATTGGGATTGATGCCAAAGCCAAGCGGCGGGTGGGAGAACTGATTATTCAGCGACCCAATGGCAAAACACCAGAAGTTAGCCATTCCCATAAAACTGCTTATCCCTCAGCCTCCAGTGGCGGTAGCGCCCAGTCTTCCTATGGGGCTGGTAATGCTCAACTGGCTGGGGATGTAGCCCAACAGATTGGTCATTTGTTAAACCAGGGTGCTCAACTAGGGCTGGAATATGCCGATGAGCGTCGCTATAAGACCAGTTCCTGGAATAGTGGAGCGATTCTTTCGGTTCGAAATCCTGGTGAGGCGATCGCCGCGGTTGAGCGCTTTGTCCAGGAGAATAGCAACCATTATGTGCGCCTGGTGGGAATTGACCCTAAAGCAAAGCGGCGTCTGGCGGAAATTACCGTGCATCGTCCCGGTCACAAGTCTGGTGGGATTGCCCCAGTATCCACCAGTAACTCTGCGACTTCCAGTTTTGCAGCCAGCCCTGCTGCACCATCCGTCGGCAGCAATGGTCACGGTCGAGTGGAAGGTAATCTAATGGAGCAGGTGCGCCATTTATTGTCCCAGAGCTATCGGATTGGGGTAGAGTATGCCGATGAGCGCCGCTATAAGACCAGTTCCTGGCAGAGTGGGGCGGCGATTCAGTCCAATCGGGAGTCAGATATTCTCTCCACGATTGAGGGCTTTGTCAGAGAGCATCCCAAGGATTATGTGCGTCTGATTGGGATTGACCCCAAGGTCAA
The DNA here is from genome assembly GCA_046080785.1 of Leptolyngbyaceae cyanobacterium. Taxonomy (GTDB): domain Bacteria; phylum Cyanobacteriota; class Cyanobacteriia; order Leptolyngbyales; family Leptolyngbyaceae; genus JBJTUO01. Next base: position 13,486 of record JBJTUO010000191.1, read on the forward strand.
GCGTCGAGTCGTGGAGACAATTATCCACAAACCCACTAAAAAGTGAAGAACAACCAGTGGATAGGGGGTCAGACTGCCTATCCATTCGGGTTTCTTCATCCCTGCTAACGAGGATTTGTTGATGTCTGCTGCGCCGCTGCTTCAATTACGCCCAATCAGCACTTCCCATTACTACATTAGTGGGGATGTGACGATTCAAGACGGTGCCGCGATCGCTCCCGGTGTCTTGATTCAGGCTGATCCCAACAGTCAAATTATCATCAAGTCGGGGGCCTGTATTGGAGTCGGTACCATTCTCCATGCCCACGATGGCACCGTAGAAGTGGGGGAGGGTGCCAATATTGGAGCAGAAGTGTTGCTGGTAGGCCAGGTCACGATTGGAGCCAACGCCTGTGTGGGAGCGGGGTCTACAGTTTATAACGGCACGGTTTCTTGGGGGCAGGTCGTTCCCCCCGGGTCTTTGATTGGAGATACCAGTCGCCAGTCAGAGGAGCTAAGGGTAACAGATACCACGATCCTCTCCCCAGCAGGAGAGACTGGGACAACAGAAGCCGTAGTGCCAACTGTGGTGGAGCCCCCAGAGGAAACCTTAGTCGTCACCCCTGAAGCAAGTCAGCGATCGGGCATTAATGTTTACGGCCAGATGTATGTCAATAACCTGATGTTGAAGCTGTTTCCCAATCAGCAGGTTACCAACCAACAGGGCACCCCTACCCCACCTGCCAAGCCGCCAGTATCCGACGACCCATGGGATGATTAACGGTTGCCCCCCGTCTTCTGAGGCAACGGTTAGGATAGTAGGTGTGACCAGATGCCCCTCCCCCTGAGCGAGATCGCATGAGCCAAAAACAGGATTACAGAAATACAGCCCTTGGCCTGGTATCGGTGCAAAGCTTTCCTGCGATCGTAGGCATTGCGGATCACATGCTGAAGGCATCGGAGGTCACCCTGGTTGGCTACGAAAAAATCGGGGCCGGTAACTGTACGGCGGTGGTGCGCGGGTCGATCGCCGATGTGCGGTTGGCGGTGAGTGAAGGGGCCGAGTGGGCCGAGAAGTTTTTTGGGCAGCAGGCCTCCACTCTGGTAGTGCCCCGTCCGCTGCCAAATTTAGAAGAGGTGTTGCCGATCGGTCATCGGCTCAAGGAGTTGGTGGCCCGTCAGGGGCGCAGTCGTCTGGGTAACCTGGCGATCGGCTTGCTAGAAACTAAAGGCTTCCCGGCTATGGTGGGGGCCGCCGATGCCATGCTAAAGGCGTCAGAAGTGGTGTTGGGCGGCTATGAAACCATTGGCTCTGGCCTCTGTACCGCGATTATTCGCGGTTCTTTGGCAAATGTGGTGGTGGCGATCGATGCGGGGATGGCAGAGGCCGATCGGATTGGGGAACTGCACGCGGTGATGGTAGTACAGCGGCCCCTAGAGGATCTGGAGCAAGCCCTACCCACCGCGAGCTGCTGGATTGAGGAACTTCACCCTCTGCGCCTGCCGGTCACGATCAAGGAAACGGAACGAGAGCTAGTTTCCCTCTCAGAGGCCAAGCAAGAGCCATCTCGTCTAGTGCTGCCAGAAATTGTGCCAGAGGGGGAACCTGTACGCATTGGCATGGAGCCAGCAAGCCCTCTACGATTGGAGCCGCGTAGAATCGAGCAGCTACCAGAGTTGCCAGTCCGTGATCACCAATTAAATAGGGATACCGCTGCTAAGGAACCCGCTAACGGTCAGGAATCTGCCAAGTTGCGCTGGAAGAAACAAGACTTGGATTAAAGTCACTTGCTCAACTTTTAAGGCTCTCTTGCTCCTCGGTGTTCGGCGAGTTCACCCGAACCGCTGAGGCTCAGGGCAGAAGCCCCCACTCCATCCCCCGACTCCCGTTTGGCGATGCCGCACATCTGGCGAGATCCCGTCTCGTTCCACTGCGTCGCGCCACTCGATTGATAAAGCAAAATGCCTTGGCCACCTCTAAAATGGATGATTTCATCACTTGAGAAACACAAATTTTCCGGTTGATCCATCCGGGCTCATCTGAATTTGAGCCACATAAAATTGTTTTTGAATCACTTCTCCATCCGGGGTAAAAGCGATCGGCCCTAGGGGGGTATCGTACTGCCCCTCAAGGACTTGTTGGTTCAACCCAAGCCGGTTTTCCGTCAGGGATTTTGAGCCAATTGGGGTTTGTCGATCCAGTGCCCTCAAGGCTTCCACAAACACCTGTACAGCTGTAAAGCCCTGGGCACTAAATTGCGGTGGCGCCTGACGATAGCGACTAACGTAGGCATCCCGAAACGCTTGATTAATAGGATTTGGATGATCGGGGCTGTAGGCTTGAGCCACCAACACGCCATCACAAAACTGCTTACAGACAGGCAGAATATTGGGCGTATTAAATCCATTCCCCCCCACAATTAAGCCTTGATAACCCAGTTCGCGAATTTGCCGCACCAGGTTGCCACTATCCGCCGCTAAGCCTGAAATCACCATCAGGTCTGGTCTGGCGTTAATCGCCGCTGTCGCCTGGGTCTGAAAGTCGCTATCCGTGGTTTGGAACTTTTGCACTGTGACAATCTCCAGCTTTTTATCCCGAATCGCCTGCTGAAAGATCTCAGTCTCTGATTTACTAAAGGCGTCATTCTGGGCATAGAGCACTGCCACTCGCTTGATCGCCGGGTTTAGCTTCAGGGCCGCATTGAGTGAATTGGGGGCCAGTACCGTGACAGGAGAGGCCACCCGCGCAATAAACGGCCCAATCTCTGGCACGCCCTTTGCCGTATTCGTTGGCCCAATTACGGGAACTTTCGCCCGATCGGCGATCGGGTCTGCACTAAATGCCTGCTGGGATGAAGACGGCCCCACAATGCCAATCACTCGATCGCGGTTAATCAAAGTTTGAAAGGCATTAATCGCTGTGGTTTCTTCACCTCCCGCATCTTGGAAGATCAACTTAAAGGGTTTGCCATTGATGCCACCCTGGGCGTTGAAATATTGCTCGGCAATCTTGGCCCCATTGACTGACTCCTGTCCTAATAAAGCCAGGTTGCTGGTCTGAGATAGGGCGACTCCAATCGGAGGCACTGAAGACAGGCGATCGCCCATTGCGCCAGTTGGATTGGGGGCAGATGTAAGGTTCTGACTACAGCCAGTTAGGGCTATCAGTACAATCGTTAGAATCGTTGAGCGGGTAAGCGATCGGATAAAAGACTGGCTCATCATCTTTGTTAAATCTCTACTCTTACTCTGTAAGGAAATTGCGATCGTCCGGAGAACGGGACGATCGGTCAGTAAAAAGAAAAACAGCCAGGTCGATAAGCGGTAGCGCAAGTACGGCTTTTGCAATGCCCGAAGGGCTGCTGTTTAATTTACCTGGGTAATAGCCGTGACCTCGTCTGGAGTGATTGAATGACTCACTTAGCGCTCAGTTTAATCCACCAACAGCCTGACCACTATCAAGCTCCTGAACTAGAACTTCCTCTGGATGGACGCTATCAGATCATACAAGTTCTCTCTGAAAAGACATGGCAACGCACTTACCTGGCTCAGGATCTACGGCGACCCAGTCAACCCAAGTGCTTAATTCATCACTTGCCCGTGATTCAAGAAATCCCTGATTATTTGCTGTTTGTGCGGCACTTGTTTACTCAAGCGGCGTCTGGCTTAGAAGCGATCGGCAGGCATGGGCAGATACCTGCTCTCTTGGCCTATTTTGAAAACGAGGCTGGATTCTACGTCGTTCATGAATGGATCAAGGGTACTCCAATTCGGATAGAGTTGGCTTCAGAAAAACCCTGGAGCGAAAAACAGGTTCTGGAGTTTCTCCTACAAACCCTGAAACCATTAACCTGCGCCCATGAGCGCGGCATTTTCCATGGCAATCTCAAACCAGAGACAGTGATTCGCCGATCGACGGGCCGGCAACTGACCTTAGTTAACTTTTCCTCTGTGGAATCACTCCAACTATCGGTCATGGGGATGCACAGTCTAACAACACCGGTAGAGCTTAAGGGCACAACTGGCTACGAAGCCCCTGAACAGATACAGGGGCTACCCGGTTTGGCCAGCGACGTCTATGCCCTGGGTATGATGGCAATCCATGGTTTAACCGGTGTGCATCCCACGCAGTTTAAGATTGACCCCACTACTGGAGAGTCCCACTGGCAGTCTTTTCATACATCAGCCTATCCAGATTGTTCTGAAGGGCTGGTTCACATCCTGACTCAAATGGTGCATTATGATCCAGCGCAGCGATACCCCTCCGCGAAAGAAGCACTGCAAGCTCTCCAGTTTTTAACCCATGCGATCGCCCAGGGCACCGCTCCCGCTCTAATGACCCACTCCGGGAGTACCCTTTTCCCCGATGCAGAAGACCCATCGCCACCGCTAATTCAAGCTTTACGGCGGCCTCAAGTCTCTGTTGGCGTTGCAGCTTCATTAACAGCTGCTCTAGCGATTGGCAGTCATACTCTATTGGTCTCACCCCAATGGGCCAACTTAGAGGGCAAGTTGCTAGATGAAGCGACGCAGCAGTATCAAGCGGGGCAGTTGAAACAGGCGCTAGCATTGGCAGGCCGCATTTCTCTGGATAGTCCAAACCATGCCAGAGCCCAAGCTGCGATCGCCCATTGGAAAAAGGAATGGCAAAGGGCTCAAATCCAGTTTGAGCTGGCTCAACAAGCTCGGAGTCGTCAACAATGGCCAGTTGTTTTAGAAAGCGCCCGTAAGCTACCTGCCATCCAATACTGGCAAAAGCAGATGGCCCCACTTGTGCGGCAGGCGATGATCCAGTTAGAGCGTGTGGGTCAAAAGCAACTACAGCAAGCTTACCGGCATGCAGCCCAGCGTAATTTTACAGCAGCGATTGTGGCATTGCAGCAAGTCCCCGATGGCACTGCGGTTTCCCCGGTCGTACAAAAAAAACTAGCTGAGTATCAAAAAAAACAGCATATTCTAGCGACCCATCATCTCCAGAAAGCGTTGAATCTAGCTTACACAGGTAACTTTGATGGGGCCATTCCCTATTTATATCGAATACCGAAAGGCACCCCAGTCCACGCGATCGCCCAGCGTAAGTTACAAGAATACCAGGAGAAAAAACGGATTCAGACTCAGGTAATCATTGCTCACAGAACTCAACCTGTCTTGATTCAAACCGCTCCCGTAGAATGGAACCCCGGTGAGCAACTAATTGAAGTCCCAACGATTCAAGCTTTGTCAACCTCCCCCTCGGCACCAATCCGCCTATCCCAGCCCTAGTGGTTTGTCAGACTAATCGAGAAATTACCCTTTGACGTAGTGTTTAGAGGTCTCATCAGTCGCCCTCAATTAAAATTTGGGATCATCGCTCAAATTTATTCAAACGGACTAAAAGAACTGTGATAGGGGACGCTTAGTCCATGTCAATGGACTTTTACTGTGAGCCAGGAAATTGATTTCCTGGCGAGAAAGGCTTAAAGCCAGTTTCTTCAACCATCTGCCAGTGGCTACTCAAAGAAAATTTGCCCACTGCCCCTGGAAGAAGTCATTCAAGGAGTTAGCGTCTAACTTGCTACCCATCACTGTAGGGGTTAATGTTAGCCTGGAAAGGCAAACTCTATCAATGATCTGTTCGGGTACAAACGCCCATGGGTAAAGTTGTAGTGGGTCTTTCTGGTGGGGTAGATAGTTCAACTGCTGCCGCCATTCTGCACAATCAAGGCTACGATGTTGTTGGTCTCACCCTGTGGTTAATGAAAGGCAAGGGGCAGTGCTGCTCAGAAGGGATGGTGGATGCCACAAAACTCTGTGATCAGTTAGGCATTTCTCACCATATTGTAGATAGTCGAGATCTGTTTCAAAAAAACATCGTGGACTACCTGGTTGCTGGTTACGGGGCGGGCGTGACGCCGCTCCCCTGTTCTCAGTGCAACAGGTTAGTAAAATTTGGCCCAATGCTACGCTATGCTCAGGAAAAGTTGGGGATTGAGCAGATCGCTACAGGCCATTATGCCCAGGTTTGCTACGACTCCTCCAGGGGGCGCTATCAGTTGCTGCGGGCCGTCGATCGCCGCAAAGATCAGTCCTACTTCCTCTACGATTTACCCCAGGAAGTACTGGCGCGGGTCATTTTCCCGTTGGGAGAATACCCCAAAACTGAGACTCGCCGCATCGCTACGCAATTTGGTCTGCATACAGCAGATAAACCTGAAAGTCAGGATCTGTGTTTGGTAGAGGCCAGTGGATCCATGCAGGCATTTCTGGATCAATACATTACTCCCCATCAAGGAGAGATTGTTGACCAGGCTGGTCAGGTACTGGGTTATCACGATGGCGTTCATCACTACACCATTGGTCAACGTAAGGGGCTGGGGGTAGCCCATTCAGAACCCCTTTATGTCATCGCTTTAGATGCAGCAAAAAACCAAGTCGTCGTCGGTAACCGTGCCGCAACCTTTGCCAGAGAGTGTATTGTGCAGCAGGTCAATTGGGTATCAATGGCAGAACCAACCGCCCCCATCCAAGCATCTGTACAAATTCGCTACCGCTCTCCAGCCGTACCTGCTACTATCACTCGTCTCGATCAACAACGAGTCAGAATTGTGTTTGCCGAACCCCAACCCAGCATTACCCCTGGGCAGGCGGCTGTCTGGTATGACGAAGAATTGCTCCTGGGGGGTGGCTTAATTCAATCTTGATACGCTCCTATCAAGGCTAAGTCAGGATTTGCAATCGCTCAGATATAACTATTAGTCCGGCAATCCTTGCTTTTGCATAGCCGTGCTTCGACTCCGCTCAGCACTCGGCCGATCGTGGGTTGAGCGGAGCCGAAACCCCCTCTAACTTCAATGTCTTTGATTGCCAGGTTAATTGAGGATGATCAGCTCTGCTATGTTGCACACGACTGTGGTTGTAACTCAAAACGCATAGTTGAGGGCAGCGATAAACTCTTTATCAGTATTGTCAGAGGTGAAAACTACGTTTAACTTCAGATCAACCACTAAATTGCGGGTTATACCAATATCAAGACCTCCAGTGATAACAGGATTAATAGAACTATTGCCATCCTTGTTGTAGCTGATTCCCGCCCCTGTATAGGGGAAAAACCCCTTCACAAGTTGGCCTTCGATCGTAATCGGGGCACGTAATTCGACGGTACTGCCAAACAACAGGGCAGGACGAGCAGAAAGGCTCAAATCCCCCAGATTGGTTAACTTCACTTTTGAATCAATCACTCCTCTGACTTCATCGTTTAGTCCGACTCGAATACCCACACCCGCGTAGTTTGCGGGTGTCTCTGCTAGGACAACTCCGGCGCTGCCTGAAACGAAACTGATAATTAATAAAATTGCCTTAAAGTTCATATTGATTGAACGATTTCAGGATTAACAATTTAATACTTGTTCAATCTGGCATAAAGACGACTCAAGTAAGAAGCCTTTTAAGCATCTTTACATTTACCTCAATGGTTGGTTAATTTCCCGTAAATGAAGTAATCCACATTGTGCAACTTCAATTGTAGTGTCACCTGTATCAAACAAGACAATCATAGTTCCAGCAACCGGGGGTCAACCTCAGTCGGGGCACACTGCTATGTAATGCCCTGCTCTACCTCGGTGACCAAATATAGGGTATGGGAAGTTTAACTTGCAATTTTTGATAAAGAAATAGCTTATATTTCATCAAAAATTGGTTAACTTCCAAAATCTAAGGATGAAACTTTAGCTGTGTAGCAGATAGTGGTAAAAGGAGGGAACTTTTAATTTAAACCAATAGCAAGTAGCTAGTTACTCACGGGTTTCCTGAGCTGCAATATTAACCTGATTAGTATTGATTCAAACTTCCTTAACATTTTCTTATCTCCACTAGCAATGAAACACGATAGTGATTATCAGCCTCAGCAACCAACCGTGGGAGTTTACGAGTGTGAAATTCACTTAAAATTCCGATTGCTTGAAGAAAAATCAGCGATGTTGGATCGTGAACAACTTCTGGAGCTTCTCCTGGAAGCCTTTGGTTGTGGTATGGATGATTATTTAGAGACAATCGCGGTGAATGTCAGTGCTCAAGAAATTCCAGAGGTGGCAGCCAGCCCCAATATGCGCCGCCAGTTGATCCGCCTCCGTAATTCCAAGGACCTGCTTTAAAGTGGAATTTCAAATCTTGTTGACAGACGTTCTATCATTGGTTAACCTATTAAAGGTGAAGAACACGCCCCCATCGTCTAGAGGCCTAGGACACCTCCCTTTCACGGAGGCGACGGGGATTCGAATTCCCCTGGGGGTATTCTTCTGAATCATTCACGAAACTTGGTCTTGCTAAAGACAAGGTTCAATCGAAGTGATAAGTAGTTGGACGCTATTGAATACACCCCCTGTGATTCCCCTTTGTTCTAGCGCAGCGGCGCGAAGTGCGGGGACGGCGACATCCGGGGGTAATGCCGAATGATTTTTCATGACTAGGAGACTGTCGGGCTAATCGAGGGATTCCCCTTTCAGTCGTGTTTAGAAGGCTCATCAGTATGCTTGAATTAAAATTCAGGCTCATAACAACTCAAGTCCCTTCAGACGGACTAAAAGAACTGTGATAAGAGATTTTCAGTCCATGTCAATGGACTTTTGCTGTGAGCCAGGAAATTGATTTCCTGGCGAGGAAGACTTGAAGCCCTGATTAACTGACAAAAGATTTAAGGGACTTGAAAATGAAATCCTTATGACGCGTTAGGCTAGCGCTTAACACATCTACGGTAAAACCGGGCCTTCCAGGGTTTTGTTAGTCAAACAGCTTGAAGCCAATTTTTCCGACAAGCTGCTAGGTAGTTATGATATTTTTTAGTGTATTTATACGCTGAATCAAGCCTTGAGCAGTAGGTTGGCATGCCATGAGAGGTTGGGAGATCTGTAGTAGATTGGTGGCTGGATCAAGGGCCTGGGAGATTTGATCCAGAGAGGCAAGCCCCTGCAACATCCAGAGGGTATGGTTGGCTAGACAGAATGGTCGCTGTTGAAAAAGCTGGTAAATCTCTGCTTGCACCTGTTTGAAGGTCTCTTGGGCAGGCTGCCCTTGATGAAAATATCGCAGAATAACTTGCATGATTTGCCGCATCAGAACTGGAGCAATATCAGGCTTCAGCCATCCCCCATTGATTAGATTACTAAGGGCCGCCCCCCCGTCTTGCTGTTGCAGCTCAAATAGAGCTCGAATCAGCTGCGATCGCTGTAAGGGCGAGAGTTCAGCTACGTCACTAAAGCCATACAAAATTAATCGACTGTCTTGACTAACAGCCAGCCTGTTGGGAGTCAGATTGATTTGAAAGAAGCCATCCTGTAACACCTGTTTCAGGTAGCAGTAGACCGTCAGGGGCTGCAGCAGACTGCGATCAAATCCACCCCGATCGAGTCGCAGGTAGTCGGTGATCGTGATTCCCGGGGCATACTCCATGGTTAGAATACGCTGTGTTGTGTAACTGGGGTAGATTTGAGGGATCCAGACGACGGGAGTATCTCGGAAGTTATGACGCAGGCGATCGGCGTTTAATCCAGTTTGGATCCAGTTAATTCCCTGGCTAAGACGGTGAGCCAAATCTTCAAATAGATCTTCCAGATTGCAGGGCAACTTCCCTTGAAAGCGTGACTGCATCCCAGGAATCAACTGTCGCAAAATGGCCAAATCTAGATGCAACAGTGGCTCCACTTCTGGACGCTGGATCTTGACAACAACCGGTTTTCCCTGGCGCAGGGTGGCTCGATGCACCTGCCCCAGACAATCAGCTGAGATCGGCGCTGGATCAAAGCTGCGATAGAGTAAACCAGCAGAAGCACCCAGTTCTGCTTCAATACAAGCGATCGCGGTTGCTGTCTTCATCGGTGGCATCCAACCGGGCAAGGACTGAAGGGCATGAATGTACTCTAAGGGCAATAAATCGACGCGAGTTGAAAGGGCTTGTCCTAATTTGATAAAAGTTGGGCCCAACTCAACCAATTGATTGACCAGCCACCCTGCTTGACGCTGACGCCAATGACCTGAATCAGCACAATGCAGATGATTCTGCTGGAAACCCCGCACCAATTGGGTGATTGCCAGCCTAATCTGCTGCTGACGCATCCAAGGAAAACGAACACTGTGCTGCCAGTCCATCAGGATTCAACCATTTGCCATTGCTGTGGCAGGATCAGCCTGAAACAGGTCTGGTAGGATGAGGAATCTTTTAGGGGTTGACTGGTTGCCACAATCTGACCTTTTAAGAGATGCACAAGCTGTTGTACTAATGCCAGACCTAAACCAGTGCCAGGGATGGCATTGGGGGTGGCGCTTTGACCTCGACAAAACTTGTCGAAGATATGGGGCAAGTCATCAGACTGGATCCCTGCACCAATATTAAAGAGAGAAATTGTAATTGTGCCCGCAGGCGGCTGGTAGGTCAAGGTCAACCGCAATTCACTGTCGGGTTCCGCATATTTACCCGCATTACTTAGGAGTTCCTGGAGAATACGCCCCAAGCCATCCCGATCGCTGCTAATCTGAATGGGCGTATCGGGCCACTCCATTGTCAACTTCAGTCGCTTTTGCTGCCATTTTTTTTGAAAACTATCACTCAAATGAACAATCAGTACTTTCAAGTCAATCTCTTGCAATTGCACCCTTATCCGTTTGGTTTCTAGCTCTTGCAGCGTTAATAAATCATTAATCAAGTTCGTTTCTTGGGTACACTGCTGTTCTAAGATGTCAAGATAACTGGCACTGCGTGGATCAGAGGGATCGATTTGTCGCAGCATGTGAATCGCCATCGTCATACTGGTAAGTGGTGTCCTCAACTCATGACTGATGGTACTGAGAAACTGATCTTTCAACTGATTTAAGGCCCGCAGTTGATCAACCTGATGCCGCATCCGCTCATAGAGCTTTGCCTGCCTCGCAAGACTTTCTTGCAATTCAGCAGTTCGTTTTTCAACCAACGCCTGAACCTGCTTCAGGGTTTCTGTCTGGATGATGGCTGTGGTCACCTGGGCACTGACCAGTTTGACCAGGTCAATGTCTTCTGGTCGCCAGACATAACCTGGCACCGACTGCAACATCAAAAAGCCCATAACTTTACCCTGGTTTTCCAGCGGCACCATCAAAAGAGCAGATGCTGCTGTCAGATCTAGGGGCGTTTTAATGGCAGTTCCTTGATCCCGGCTAGAAGAATTTATCAGGTTCGGGAGGACGGTCGGCACAGGGGCCCGTTGCAGTGCTTGTTGACAAAGATTGCATTCTCCCAGAAAGAAAGATTGCGCTGCTACAGGATCACTGGGTGGAGCAGGCCAGACACAGGAGACGATAACTCTGGTTTTCTTCAATTGTTCCTGTTGATTGACTTTCAGTAATGGATCCCAATACTTCAAGCGCAATAAGAAGGCGCGCTCAGCCTGAAGTGCCTGGGCTGTGCCAGTCGTAGCCAGAGCCAAAAAATCATTGAGATTGCTTGTTGTTTGTAGCGCCAGAGTCAGTTGATTAACCAGTGATTGATACTGAACGGTGTGATTAAACCGGATCTGCCCCTGGAATTGACAAAGGGCAATGGCAAGGGAGTTGTGCAGGTGTTGTAATTGTCTAAGTTCAGTCGTACTCCAATCATAGGGCCGGCTTTTCAGCAAGCAAACCAGACCATTCTGTTTTCCCTGAAATTCCGTGGCGATGCAGAGCAACGATCGCATGGGTATAGACAGGCAATCATTACTGGCAGCGAATTGGCAGGAGCTTAATAGTGACTGAAGGGCAAGGCTGACAGGACAGTGCCCGGTTTGGAGATCGGAGATAGCGATCGGTGTTGCCGTCTGCACCTGGTTCAGCAATGGTTCTGTTATTTGTCGATAAGTCTGGTGCCGGTGTGCTGGCTCTGTTGCGATCCAAACGCTGACCTGGTTCTGGGTTTGGCAAGGTGTTGGCACAACGACCAGGCAACTGTCAGCCTGAAATGCAAGCCCAAGCTGCATAGGTAAGTCTTCGATCCAAGACTTCCAATCGTTGCAGTTGCAGGCCGATTCAAGGATCTGTTGCCAAAGCTCGGGGCAACCAATGGATTGAGCCATAGGGCAGTCAGAGAGTTACGCATGGGGCAGTGTAGAGGGCGTTGCTGAAAAGCAGTATGAATCGAAACGAAGTTTCGAGCATACAGCGGTTTTTTCATACCCAAAATCAGCAGCGCCGTGTAAAGAGAATACTGACAGGGGGGCAAAGACAGCTTAAGATCCATTGACGGGGTTGTGCTTCAAATTTAGAATGCCCCAGGTTGCATCGATAATTGCAGGGTAAAGCATGAATTTACCCTAAAGTTATTGCCATAGCCGGGCTTAACTTGGGGGAGGGGAGTCAAATGCTAATAAAGTGTCTTTGACTTATGATTGGTGCATTGGTATTACTGTCGATCAAATGAAAAGTAAGCAGGCAACTCTAGAACTGGAGTCTTTACCCATTCCTCAAGTGGTAGGAACTGTGAAGGGGCCTGGGGATAGTGGGAACCAATATGTCTTTATCACGGCAGATAACCGCTCCGTAAAAATTGGGGAGTTTGTTTACTATGAAGTCACGGTAGAAGGGGTTGAAGCTAGCCTCGTCACCCGCAAAATTGTTGGAAAAATTTCTGCCTGTAGCCTGCTCGATCATCTGCCCGATCGCATGTTTGCTGACACCGAGATCAGCCCGGAGACGATCGCTGCTTTGATTGGGTTTACTTATGAAAATCCTGAAATCTATCAAATCAGCGTTGAGGTCGTTGGTTTTTTTGATCGAGCCCTGGGATTTATCAATCCCCGCCAACCGCCAACCCCTGGTGCCAAGGTTTTTTTAGCAGATGATGGAATGCTGCGACAGATTCTGAATAAGAAGCAGTCAGGAGCAGTAGGTGCGGCCCACATTGGCGATCTGTTGTTACGGGATGCAGCGGCCGTTCCCATTGTTCTTGATGTTAAGGAATTAGTCAGTACCCACATGGCAATTTTGGCCGGCACCGGCTCTGGTAAATCCTACACAGCTGGGGTGCTGGTAGAAGAGTTAATGCTGCCCCATAATCGGGCAGCGGTGTTAATTTGTGACCCCCACGGGGAGTATGGCACCCTGGCCGAAATGCGGGGGGATCCTCGATTTGAGGCAGAAGATGGCTATGCTCCTGTTGTCAAAGTGCTGACCCCTGATCAGATTCGGATTCGGGTCTCCTCGCTGGACTACTACGATATTCTCTCGCTCTTGCCGGAGATGAGCGATCGCCAGCAATCGATTTTAAGTAAAGCTTTTGCCCTGGTGAGAAAGCACCGCCGTGGTGACTACCGCTGGGATGTGCAGGATTTAATTGCAGCGGTGTACGAGGCAGATTCTCAAACCGATGAGGAGGGCAACGAAAAAATTGGATCCTCGGCTCCTGCGCTGGAGTGGAAACTGGAACGAATGCATGCCTCCCCCTATTTCCATGCCTTTGAGCACCTGTCGCCCAAAAATTTGTTTGAACCAGGGCAGGTCACCATTCTGCAGATGAATGAGATCAGCCAGGATGAGCAACAGGTGATCTGTGCGGCTCTACTGCGGCAGGCCAATCAAGCCCGCATGAATTCTCAAAAAGAGTTGATTGACCCAGACAATGAAAATTATCTGCCCTATCCGATTTTCATCTTGCTCGAAGAAGCCCATCGCTTTGCTCCCGCCCATGAACCGTCCCGCTGTAAGGCGGTCATTCGAACCATTTTGAGTGAAGGCCGCAAATTTGGATTAGGGGTTGGGCTAATTACGCAGCGGCCTGGAAAACTGGACTCGGATGTCTTATCCCAATGCATGAGTCAGTTCATCATGCGGATTGTGAATCCGGTGGATCAAGATAGTTTGAAGTACGGCGTTGAAGCTGCTGGTCGAGATTTGCTTAAAGAGTTGCCAGCCTTAACTAAAGGCCAGGTGATTATTGCTGGGGCCTGTGTGAATACACCCGTTCTATGCCAGGTTCGACAACGTCTGACCCGGCATGGCGGCGAAACTTTAAATGCGCCCAGTCTGTGGCAACAGTATTTTCAGGGCCATCATCTGCGCGATCGGCAGGTAAAGGAGGCACCGGTTGTTGGTCGCGACCGGCCCCAGACGATCCGTGGGGTCAGCATTGAGTGAAGAGTTGACAGCGGCACTGCACCATCCTGCTACTCCACCTGATCAACCAACTCAGGGTAGCGGATTC
>JBJTUO010000192.1:0-4757 GCA_046080785.1 Leptolyngbyaceae cyanobacterium
GATTCAATTCTGAATGAATAGCTGTTCCCGATATGTACTGGACACCAATATTATCGTGAGTGCTCTACTTTTCAAACGGAGTCAACCACGGCAAGCTTTAGACAAGGCAAGAAGTTCTGGAAGACTGTTGATGTCGCAACCCATTTGGGAGGAAGTTCAGGCGGTTTTAGGCCGGGAAAAATTTGATCAATATATTACTTTTAGTGAGCGGCAGTTCTTTTTGATGGGACTGTATAAAATTGTTGAATTTGTCGATATCCAAAAAACTGTCGTGGCATGCCGGGATCCAGAGGATAATAAGGTTCTGGAGTTGGCCGTTAATGGTCGGGCCCAAGCGATTATTACGGGCGATCAGGATTTATTAGTACTTCATCCCTTTGAAGGTGTTTCAATTTTGACCGTTAAGCAATTTTTAGAGCGAGTATAGGAATAGAACTCTTACACCATTGGCTTGGATGAATAAATTGGTGAAAGCGCGGTTAGTTGCGAACTGACCAGTTAGCGTTGGCGCGATCGCAGTTCCCTGCCTTCGTAGCATCGTGGCCAGACTAAAGCTGGGGTTCCGGGTGTATGAGACTTGTGAAGAGGTGGAATGATGGTTCGGATTGAGGTAGCCACTCTCGATGATCTGGATTATTTCAAAAGTTGGCTAAACCAGGATCGGTTAGAACCCATGACCTGCCGCCCAGTAGTCAATGGGCAGCGAGTACCACCGTCCGATGCGGGGGTAACGTTTGCGTTTTGGGTAGAGGAGTGTGAGGAACCGGTTGGCAAATTTTCATATTTTGATGTGAATCCCCGCAACCGTTCGGCGGAGTTTGGCTATCGGATTGATCCGGCGATGCGGGAGCGGGGGTTGGGAACCCAAATGCTGCAAATCTGTATCAGCCGAGTTTTTCAATCGACCCCGCTGAACAAGCTGTATGGTCAGACGGCAGCCTTCAATCTGCCTTCAATCCGGTTGTTACAAAAGCTGGGCTTTCACCAGGATGGGGTGCTGCGGGAGCACCATGAATTGGAGGGTCGATTACACGATGATTATGTGTATAGCCTGTTGCGCCGGGAGTGGCAGGGGCAGGACTGGGCTACGGTAGGAACGCCTTACCGGAGGTGAATCTCACCCCATTGGAGACATCTGAACCCATCCGGTTGAAGTTCGGCGATGATGCAATCGGTATGGCTGATTCCCTGTGCAATGACAAAGGGGGGCTCGATGTTGGTCAGGATCAGGGGCAGCATCTGTTTGAAGAGTCCGCCATGACCCACCAGTAGGATCTGAGCATTGGCGAGGGAGGCATCCTGGGTCAGGCTGGCTATGAAGGGCAGAAACCGATTTTTGATATCCAGGAAGCTCTCGCCCTGATCGGGTCGGCGGTGCCAGTTCTGGTGCAGTGCCCAATCGTCAGCAATTTCCTGGTGGAGTTGCCAGCTTTCTGGGTCAGATTTGCCTTCCAGGATGCCGCAGTCGTATTCTCGCAGAGTATCAGTGATCTGGTAGGGCAGTTCCAGGGTTTGGGAGAGGATTTTGGCAGTTTCAATTGCCCGACACAAAGGGCTGGTGAAGATAGCAGAGATGGGAAATGGCTTGAGTTTTTCAGCTAACGCTTGAGATTGTTGTTGTCCAGTAGGGGTCAAGCCGTAGTAATCACCCCGATTAGAGATGATCTTCAGGGTGTTGGCTGCGCTCTCCCCATGACGGACGAAATAGACTCGCATGATCAAAGCTCAAGATGATTGCACCTGGCGCAGCAGCTCTTGCACCAGGGGATGATCGGAGAGTTGATGGGTTTGGTTGGCCCCAACAACCCCCTGAAGGAAGGCGAAAAAGTTGCCAAAGACCGTTTGGAAGTTGGGGTGATCGGTTCCCACAGCCTGGGCCAGAATAGCCAGTGCTTCAAGGTACAGCGGTTCTGCTTCCTCGTAGCGCCCCTGATCTTTATAGAGTAAGGCCAGATTGTTGAGGCTGGTGGCGACATCGGGATGGCGATCGCCCAATAGCTCCCGTCTCAGTTGCAGGGCCTCGCGATAAAGCGGTTCTGCTTCCTCGTAGCGCCCCTGAGCGTTGTAGAGTAAGGCCAGATTGTTGAGGCTGGTGGCGACATCGGGATTGCGCTCGCCCAATAGCTCCCGTCTCAGTTGCAGGGCCTCGCGCAACAGCGGTTCGGCTTCCTCATATCGGCCTTGAGAGGCATAGAGCTGGGCTAGGCTATTCAGACTGGTGGCGAGGAGTGGTGCCGGGTCGGTGAGGGTTGTACGGTGAGCAATTGCTGATTGAAATGCAGCGATCGCTTTGGCCGTTTCTTGGGGCCGATCGGTGGCAATGCCTTGCTCCAAACGATGAGCGTAGGTTTGACCTAGACTCTGATACAAACTAGCTAACAGGGGCAAATTGGGATCTTCGGCTTGCAGAGCAGCAATTTGCTGCCCTAGTTTATCGGGGTCTGCCAGGGAAATTGGAGGTTCGGTGGGTTCGGGCTGGGGCAATTCTAGGGAAAGATCTGGCAACTGCCAAGCCACGGGTTGCTCAAACTCAAACACCCCACCGCGCCAACTCCAAAAATCGGGAGCCTGTTGTGCCAACCCCTGTGCTACGGCTTCCGTTACCCACAGCACGATGGGAAACGGAAACTCCCGCAGACCTTCCCGCGTCCACTGCACGGAAAAGAAAAATCGCTCCTGGGCAGATTTGGCTTGCTGCAAGCGAATTCCGAGCAATTCATCGCCACCGCGCACGGTCACCAGTGTTGGAGTTTCGGGTTGCCAGCCAGGAGCGCAGGCTTGCCAATCAATCAGGCTTTGTTTGAGGCTGGGTTGCTGGCGATCTAGCCTCACCTGATAGCAGTTGATTCCTTTGGCTGTCAGTTCCGCTTCGTAGGTACAGATCAATTGATCCCGATAGAGGGGATTGTCGCAGATGGCAATCAATAGATTCAGTTTGTGCAAGCTGGCTTGTATGGACAGCACCAACCGTCGCAAACTGCGTTGGTTGGCAGTAGCACGTTCCGGAGGGTCGGTAATGGCTGGCTGGAACATCGCGGCCTCTTACTGAATCAATCCTTGCCGCTGGAGCAAATCCACCACGATTGGGTGGACGTCATACCAGAGATCCTCATTCTGGTATTCCAGCACCATCAATCCGTGTAGTAATTTCACAAAGGCATCGCTGTCGGTGTCTTTGTTGTTGAGCGTCTGGTAAACCTGCTTCAACACTGGAAACAGATCGGTTCCAATCTGGCGGGCAAAGTCATTGCGGAGATTTCGCAACGCCACAGCCAAAATTTCATCGTTAATTTTTAGGTCAACACAATCGGGTTCCAGTTCCATTTGTACCATGCATTCGGTGCAGCATTCGCGCCCAATCCGAACCAGTTCGCGCATGACGCCGCCACTCTTCAGCACCATTTTGTGGGCGGTTTCGGGTTCAATTCGTTCAGCCGGGATCCGTTTAGTTAAGACCTTTAAGAAGATTTCCACAGTTTTGGAAATCGGTTCTGCTTGAGGATTGTGGCAATCTTGTTTGGGGAAGAATTTGGACACCGGAAACAACTGGGGACGCACAATGCCCTCGGAATTTAATGCTCCCATTACCTGCGGCTCCTGGGTTGCCGAGATCGGAATCGTGAATACAATCCGAAACCCAGGAGAGAACAGGACCTTGATGTTGTTGCGATAGATCGACTCAACCAGGGGCAAATCCAGCTTATCCAGGTCATCAATCACCACTAGTACAGGTTTTTTTGTTGTGGTTTGAATGGCGGCGGCAATGCGATCAACTTTGCCCACTAGATCTGCCACGCTCTTTTGGTAAACCCGCTCGATTTCATCTCGAAATGCCTGCTCTTGCTGAAACTTCAGAAATGCCACTGACAGTAATTTATCAATCCCCAAACCAATTTCAGACTTGGTTGTTCGTTCAGTTTTTTGCTTGTGGGTGGTATTCATCCAACCCAACAAACTCTCTTTAACATCGTCTTCAATTGGGACTTGCTGCTGGGTAGCAGCCCTCAACAGCTTCAGGGCGATCGCATACAAAATATTGCGGTGGGTCACTGCCGAGGGTTCCAGTAAATCCGCAATGGAGAAAAACACTACAAAGTGTTGAGATTGCATTTCCACTGTAAACCGCTTTAGCAAAGTTGACTTGCCACAGCCGCGATGTCCCGCAAAAACAAATTTTTGATCTTTGGTCGAAGCATTCACTTCCTGCTTCAGCCGCACTAGCACCTCGCGCCCATAGTCCACCCGAAAGCTGTCAATATCCTCTGGTTTGATCAGGGGAAATAAATCGAAATCCTGGTAGGCTTTCTGAAAAGTAGTGAGAAGGGTTTCGTCCATTGCACCAGCGAGACTGATTCTGCCCTCCATCATACCGAAATAGATGGAGAATGCTGCGTAGAGATATTCAGTACTCCGCAGTGAGGGTCAAGCGATTCAAAATTGTTGAGGTGAAGCCGTCGGCAACTCCACAATTGTTCGGAACTTGAGCCTTTGGCCCACAACGTTAGTAATCCAACGCAGCAGTGTCTGCAAGCGGAATTCCCTGCAACCACTGAGGCGATCGGGTCTGTCGTTAAATCAATTGCACACAATGGCTGAAATCAATCGGATTTATGCGACAACGGATGTAACCTCCCGTTTTGTTTGGAGAATGAACCGATGGATATTGCCCTTTTAACTGCCTTTCTCGCACCCTTTCTGCCAGGGTTAATCAAGCTGGGTCAGAAGTCTGCTGAAAAGGTGGCTGAGAAATTTGGTGA
>JBJTUO010000193.1:0-18532 GCA_046080785.1 Leptolyngbyaceae cyanobacterium
CCTGCGATGATGGAATGCCCATGGAAAGTGAGCGGCATAAAGCCCAAATGGATTTGCTGATCGAGGCTTTAATTCCCTGGTTGACTCAGCGAAATGATGGGTTTGTTGGCGGCAATATGTTTGTTTACTACAGTCTGGCTCCAGCGCGGTGAAAACTTGTTGCTATTTGGCCCCTCTGGGGTCGGTAAACCCCAACCAACTTAATACCCCAATTAGTCATCGATTTTCAACAGCACAAACCGTAACTGTTACAGATCCGAGGCATCCTCTGTGTGGACGCACCCTACCTTTAGTTGGCATCACGAACAAGGCTTACCTGGGTCGCTGTTGTGTGGTCTGGATTCACCAGGATGTGGAACGCTATGTACCTGTCAGCGCAACGAATCTAGAATTTGACCCAAATCACATTCATCCCACCCCGCTTTCTGTTGCATCCGTGAAGGCTTTACTGCAAGTGTTTGAGAGTATCCAGCCATCGAATCAAGGAGACCTTCCTGATGCGATCTCATCCGGCAAACGCGATACCTCCCGATCTACAACATGCGATTGCTCCACAGCAAGTCTGGACTTATCTGAATGAAGGTCAGCAGCAAGCTGTTCGTAACACTCTAATCCAGATCGCTGGGACATCGCTGCAAAGTACAACTCTGCACAACACACAGGGGAGAAACTCAGATGAATGTAAGCTTAATCACTAATAAGATTACATCAAGACACACTGAACGTAAAGCAATCGTCTACTTACGTCAATCTTCGCAGAAACAAGTTCGAGAACATATTGATAGTCAGCTTACTCAGCGCACTTTAGTTGAGCGGGCACAAGGGTTAGGATGGCATCCGAGCCGTATTGAGGTGTTTGATGCAGATTTAGGATTATCTGCGAGTCAAGCCGAATGTCGGGATGATTTCAAAGCAATGATTGCCGAAGTTGCATTGGGGCATGTTGGCATTGTGTTTGGTTGGGATGTCTCTCGTCTTGCTCGCAACAATGCAGATTGGTATCAGTTACTAGACCTAGCGGCTTTGTTTAACACCCTAATTGGGGATAATGATGGTATTTACGATCCAAAAGTATACAACGACCGATTGCTATTAGGGTTGAAAGGAACGATGTCTGAAGCAGAACTTTATACATTGCGACAACGACTCAATGCTGGGCGCATCAGTAAAGTTCAACGGGGCGAGTATATTCAACATTTACCAACAGGACTCGTCCGGCTACCCCCGACGCACAAGGTGATGAAAGATCCAGATGCGCAAGTGTGTCATGTGATTGAACTGGTCTTTGCTAAATTTGAAGAGTTAGGATCTTGTCCTAAGGTGATGCGCTATTGTCGAGATCATGAGGTGCGGTTACCTCGTTACCAAACCAGTGGATTTGATCAAGGTGAATTACTGTGGAAGAAGCCATCGGTTGCTGCGATCTATGAGATCATTTCTAATCCTGCTTATGCCGGTGCATTTGTGTATGGTAGACGACCCAAAGACCCCACCCGTCGTAAGCCTGGGCGACATAGCACTGGTACGGTTCGCAAGCCAATAGATGAATGGCAGTGTATTATTCAATCAGTCTATCCTGCTTACATCAGTTGGGAGCAGTATATGTCCAATCAAGCTCGGCTTCAGGACAATGCCCGTCGCTACACTGAAGAATATGGTGGGAGTCGAAGTGCGCCACGCGATGGAGCCGCACTTCTCCAAGGTTTAGCCGTCTGTGGTTGTTGTGGACGACGGATGCGGGTCCATTACAAGCCAACCGCGCGTTATGTCTGTATTGGGTTGAAACAAGAGTTTGGAGACCGTCCCTGTGCTCATCTAGACGGAGCATCGGTTGAAGAGTTTGTCGTGCAAGCGTTTTTTGCAGCAATTGCACCTGCACAACTGGATGCCCTCGAAGCCGTACTAGAACACCAGCAACATGAAGTGGACCCAATAGGTTAGACAGTTTTGAGAGATCTCTAAGCTCTGAAGAATTGAGATCAACCTGTCCTAGCTCAAGATTGCTCGTTGGAACTACTCTTTAACCGATTCTCCCAATACACAAGTTCCGGGATGCGGTAATCCAACGCTTGATGTGGACGTGATTCATTGTATCAGTTAAACCATTTCCGTACCTCTTGATTCAAATGAATTCCATTTGGAACCTTGATGGCAGAACCACCTCAAAAAACAGTTTGTTTTTTAGGCAAATCGCCGGATTAGCTTCTCAGTAAGCCTTCCAGAAATTTTCCGAAATCGTCATGAATAATGCAGGTTAGGAGCCGCGAACGGAGTTCGCCAAATGATATAATTGATAATAACTGGACAAAATCAGTGCAATGCACATTGAAAACTAAGTTTAGGGGGGGTCTAGACTCGTTTTAGCCTAGCGGGAAAACGTGAGTACGGTCAGCGCACCTGCATGACTGGCAGCCAATCACCCACAGCAAACTGAAATTCTCCCACCGGCAAGACCGCTAAAGCATTGGTACCCGCCAAATTAATCAAATTGCCAGAACTGTGACTCCCTCCTGCCAGCTCAAATTCATACTGGCCCTGAGTCAAGTGCAGGCTTCCCCACAGGTAAGTGGCTCGCTGCCGGTCCGATCGCAGGGGCTGACGGGTCTGGGCCTGGACGATCGGGAGATTCCACCCTGTCTTTAAGCCGGATATCTTGCGCAGCGCGGGCAAGACAAACCGCCAGAAGGTTACCAGAGCGGAAACAGGATTTCCCGGTAGGCCAAAATACAACACTGGTGAGGCCTGCTGCCGTTCTAGGGTGGCAAAGGTCAGGGGTTTACCAGGTTTAATCGCCACCGATCGGAGTTCAAGCTTAGCCCCCAGATCAGTCAAAACCTGCTCCACATAATCATAGTCTCCTACCGACACCCCACCGGAGGAAAGCACCACGTCGGCAGTTGCAACCGCCCCAGCGATCGCCCTGCTTAAGGCAACCGGGTCATCAGCGACCCGTCCCATCCCTTGGGGCACTGCCCCCTCTGCTGCCACCAAAGCGGTGAGTGCATACTGATTAGAATCTACAATCTGCCCCGGCTGTAGGGGCTGATCAATATCGACCAACTCACTGCCCGTCGAGAGCAGCGCTACCCTGGGCTGGCGATAAACCAGAATGTGTTGAGATTGAGCCGCTGCCAGCACGGCCAGCTCTGGGCCTCCCAGTCGCATGCCCGCAGGTAACAGCGTCTCCCCAGCCTGGTAGTAGGCTGCCCGATGGCGCACAAACGCCTGGGGCCTGGGTGCGGTACAAATCCAGACCCGATCGCCCGCTCGTTGAGTATCCTCCTGCATCACCACCGTATCTGCCCCAGCTGGCATGACTGCCCCCGTTAAAATGCGAGCGGCCTGCCCTGGCTCAAGGGGGTGTTGCGGTTGACATCCAGCGGCAATCTCCTCCACAATTTCCAGGCACACGGGTTGGTCAGCCCGACAATTCTGCACATCGGCATAACGCACTGCATACCCATCCATGGCTGAGTTATCCCAGTGGGGAAAGTCTAACTGGCTGGTAACGGGTTGGGCCAGAATGCGACCGAGGGACTGGGAGAGGGGTAGCATTTCGCGATCGCGGCTGGCACTCAGCGGTTGGGCCGCCGCCAGAATGATTTGTTCTGCTTCCTGTACCGAAATAAGAGCCACATCTACTCCTTACCGTCTGCGCCACCAGAGAATGCCAGCGCCAGTGAAGGCAGCCAGCGGTAAAAAGCCAAGCGCCGTCAGTACCGCAAGATTAGCCTGCTGCGGTGACAGGGTAAAGCGACGGTTCTTGGTTTCCCTAGGGCGAATCGAGAGGGCCTGCTGGTCTTGTTGGGTTAACCAGCGCACCGAATTCAAGAACACATCCCCGTTCAACAACTGGTCAAACAGGCCATCGGTGGCAAAGCTGGAGTTGCCAATCACCACCAGGCGAGATTCTTTTTGGGGCGCAGAGCCTGGGGCGCTAGGCACAGGCTTGGCATCGGGGGTGACCGGGCGGCTGAGGGCAAAGCCCAAGGTTAGCGGCCCCTGCTGATCTTTGCCAGCATCAAAACGCAATGGCGTTTGTTTCAGGTCACTTTCAGCCCAACTGCGATCGCTGGTCTTTAATAACTCTGTAGCCTGTACGGCGGGCATCGAGTCTGCTGCAACCGGGCGAGCAAAGGAATAGAAGGAAAAAGTATTGCCAAACTCACGGGTAATCGGGTGGTTGCCATAGTCTGACACAATCGAATCCGCTGGCCCTAAACCACTCAAGCGACCAGAGGCATCGATCGCCACCCGCTGATCTAATCTGACGCCCCAGGACTGCAACAGGGGTTCAAGGCCGGGATTGGTTTCTGGGTCTACCAGAAGTAGCAGGTTGCCCCCCTGCTTCAGATAGGTCTCCAGGGCCTTTATCTCTGGTGCCAGCAGTGCCTTTTGAGGCCCCGCCAGAATTACCACATTCCCATCAGTGGGCACCGTAGATTTCTCCGTCAGGTTTAACGGTTTCACTGTGTAGTTCTTCCCTTCCAGGGCTTTGACCGCCTCCGTCAGGGCACCCCGATCGCCGCTTTCCAGGGGGCGTTCTCCATGACCTTGTAACACATAAATCGTGACGGGCTGACTACGACTCACCTGTTCTAAGGCATTCGTTAGTTTTGACTCAGACAGGCGATCGCGCTCTGTGACGCGCTGCACAAACTGTTGCCGTTTTTCTGCAGGCACCTCGATGTAAACGTCTCCCATACTTTTAATGCCGAAGCGCTGAGCCAGGGAGAGCTGCGATCGGGGATCGACAAACTCGTAGCTCAATTGGGGATTTTGGCGCTGGTAGCTGGTCAGCAGCTCCCGGTCTTGG
Organism: Leptolyngbyaceae cyanobacterium; assembly: GCA_046080785.1. GTDB lineage: Bacteria > Cyanobacteriota > Cyanobacteriia > Leptolyngbyales > Leptolyngbyaceae > JBJTUO01. Next base: position 4,817 of record JBJTUO010000193.1, read on the forward strand.
GGATTTTGTTGCGGGTCAAACACCCAGACCTTAACCGGTTGCTTGAGACGACTGACTAACTGCTGGGTTTCAGGTGCCAGGGTGAAGAGTTTAGTCTCTGTCAAATCTAATCGAGTGGAGTAGCGTGCCCCCAGAAAGTTAAGTAAACCCAAAATTGCCAAGACAGATAAGGTTGCCACTAGGGCATTAGCCCCTGATCGGGTCGAGCGTCGTCGCCAGAAGCCTGTTTCCCAGTGGGCACCAGCGGGGCTGCGCCCCAGCCACACAAGCCAGACCCCAATCACTGCCAACCCCAACACAATCAAGCCCAGCGGCAGCGGCACCCAGGTGCCTGCCACCACACCCGCTGCCACACCCGCCAGAATCAGCATTGTCCCTGGCCAGAACAGGTAAGATAAGTACTGTGCCAATCTTTTCATGAGGATCGCTGAAACCGAAACAGATCAATGGATTGGGCCGTTAAAAACACCCCCAGGACGACATAGCTGACAAACAAAACTAGACTGCTGGTGTCGAGAATACCCTGGGTTAAATTATTGTAGTGGTTTAGGAGAGAGAGGTGAGTCAAGGCTTTACCGATCGGCCCACCGATGGCCTTGCCCGCCAGATCAATCAACCACAAAAACAAAATCAGGGCAAAGGTAAAGACAGCAGCTAACAGGGTGCTATCGGTCAAAGAAGAAATAAACATACCGAGAGACAGCACCGCCGCCGCCAGCAAAACCAAGCCTAAATGCCCCACCAGAATCACGATCCAATTTACGGGGGGATTTGTGGCCGACAGTACGATCGCTTCATAGAGCAATAGGGGAAGTACCAGGGTCACAAAAAAGGTGACCACAGCCAGCCACTTACCTAACGCCACCGCCCAATTGGTAACGGGAGAGGTGGCCAATAGCTCTAGGGTGCCCCGCTTGCGCTCTTCGGCGTAGAGGCCCATAGAGAGCATCGGCAAAATGAACAGAGACAGGGAACCTAACACACTCAAAAAAAATTGCAGGAAGCGGGCTGGCAGATCCACCGCTGGCGCGGGAATCCCCAGTTGGGCAGCCTGTAAATCGGTGGCAGCGGCCTGCTGGATCAAGCCCTCCGGCCCAAACAACAGAGCCACAAAGAAGAACCCGGCCAATAGCCAAAAAATCCCTGCTACCCCATAGGCCAAAGGAGAGAGCAGGTAACCCTGTAGCTCTCGCCGATAGATCGCCACAATGTTTGCAAAGATAATCCCCATTTAAGCTGCCTCTCCCGTTTCTGCCCCAGTCTCCCCTGGTTCCGATTTGCCCTCGATGAAGGATTCCTCCGTCGTTAGTTGCAAAAACACATCTTCCAGGTTGGCCTGGGTTCGCCGCAGTTCATGCAGCCCCCATCCATTCTGCACGATCGCCGCCGCCAATTGAGCGCCAGTTACGGTGACCTCTGGCTCTGTCAGGATGCGCAGACAGGGATAGGGGCCGCCATCCGCATAGTCAAACACCTCGACAGAACGAATACCCGGAATTTGGTGGAGTTGCTGCTGGATTTGAGTCACATCTCCTTCCACTGCCACTTCATAGCCGCTACCGCCCAACCATTGCTGCATCAACTCCTGGGGCGTATTGGTCGCGACGATTCGTCCCTGGTTGATAATGGCAACCCGACTACAGGTCATACTGACTTCTGGCAAGATATGGGTAGAGAGGATCACCGTATGATCCCCCGCCAAATTTTTAATGAGTTGCCGCACTTCCCGAATTTGACGTGGATCCAAGCCCACCGTTGGCTCATCTAAAATGATCACCGGTGGATCATGGACAATCGCCTGGGCGATTCCCACCCGTTGACGATAGCCCTTCGACAGCTTGCGAATCAGAGTGGTTGGCTTTTCGGTCAGGCCCGATCGCTCTAAGGCTATCTCAACCCGTTCTGCCCGATTACCAGGGCTGACGCCCTTAATGCGCGCGACAAAGTCAAGAAACCCTGCCACCGTCATCTCTGGATAAAGGGGAGGGGTTTCTGGCAGATACCCAATCCGCTGCCGCACGGCCAGAGATTGCTCATGCACGTCATAGCCAGCGATCCGGGCGGTTCCCTGGGTGGCAGGCATATAGCCCGACAAAATGCGCATGGTGGTGGTCTTACCTGCCCCATTCGGCCCCAAAAACCCGAGGATTTCCCCTGGTGCAACCGCAAAGGTGACATCTTGAATGGCGGGGGTAGAGCCGTAGATTTTTCCCAGGTGTTCAACTTCGATCATAGACAAGCAGGTAGAAGTCGGCAGATGGAATGCAGGTCTCCCGCTGATGCTAAGAAACCTGCCTTGCTTTAAGTGAGGAGTGTGAGAATAGGATGATTGTAGCGATTGGGTTTGAAATTTGAGTGACAATCTGGTAACAGGTCAGGGCAAGATTGTCATATCAAGTTGCCCTGTGGGCAGCGTGAAGTAAAAGCGACTACCCGTGCCGTGGGTTGACTCAAACCCAATCTGGCCGCCCTGATTTTTTACCAGCAACTGACAGAGAGAAAGCCCCAGCCCGGTACCCTTGATATGCTGGCGATCGCAGTGGTGCACCCGATAAAAGCGCTCAAATAAATGGGGCTGATCTGAGTCGGGGATGCCCAAACCCCGGTCTTGCACCCAGACCTCGACCCAACCCGGTTTTGTTTCTCTGGCTCCTACTTCGATGGGTGTGCTGTCTGGAGAGTACTTCATCGCATTAGAGAGTAAATTGACCAGGATCTGGGAGACCTGCCAGCGATCGCCCCAAACCAATGGCAGGGTTGGGGAAAAGTCATAAACTATAGGCTGGGGGCGCAAACTTCCCAGAACCTCTTCGACCAGGACAGGCAAACACAACTGCACGACATGGGTTTCTAGCGTACCATTCTCTAAATCTCGCAGGGCCATTAAATCTTGCAACAAATCTTGCAAGCGCCTGACTTGCTGCCTCACCAACAGCAAAAATTCCTGTCGTTGCTCCTGGCTTAAAGACGGTTCATTTAACAGTTGAACCGAGCCACTCAATGCCGTGAGGGGGGTTGCCAGTTGATGGGTCAGTAACTGCATCAACTGCTGTTGGGCCGCTATTTGCTGCTTCAGGGCTTGATTATCTAGCATTAACTCACGGGTGCTAGCATCATTGCCATCAATCGCAGCAGGATTATGTGGCAATAAAGGCTCTGACAATTGGTGCAATAGGAACTCATCAAGATGACCGGGGTCAGCCTGCATCGATGGAAGGTGAGGTTCTGCATGTGAGTCGTCAAGCCTGTCAGATGGCTGGTCTTGCGGGGGATGGCGGGGAAAATGGGGCATAGGTTTGATCACAGAACCGGCCTGCAACAAAAAGCCACTGGGTTGGCCAGCATCAGGAGGGGGGGGAGGAGGCTCTAATAATGCAGGGCAACCATCCACCACTGACCAGTGCGACTTTACTTAGAATCTTTACATAATTTAACAAATTTTGGTCTTGAGTCAAAGCAGGAGTTGTTATGCCCTGACGCCGAACCCATGCCTCCACTGGAAGTATTAAACGGGCTGCTGTAAAGAGTCTTAACACAGTTCACAGATAGGAATGCAAAAGTGTTTCAATAGGTTCAACTCTGTGGCAAACGTCCATGATCAGTCCGGTACTTTCCCCCAGTGACAGTTCGACTCCCCTGCCTGTTGATGCTGGCTATGAGCCGATTCTCTCGGCGATCGATGTCGGCACCAACTCAATTCACATGGTTGTGGTGCAGGTTCAACCCTCCCTGCCAAGCTTCACGATTATTTCTAGAGAAAAGGCAACCGTTCGGTTAGGCGATCGGAACCGGCAAACGGGAGACCTGACAGAAGCCGCCATGCAGCGGGCGATCGATGCCCTGCGGCGATGTCAGGAAATTTCTAGAAGCTTAAATGCGGATCACATGATTGCAGTGGCCACCAGCGCCGTGCGAGAGGCCCCCAACGGCAACGACTTTTTGCGCCGGGTTGAGGCTGAGTTGGGTTTATCAGTTAATTTAATTTCAGGGCAGGAAGAAGCCCGCCGCATTTACCTGGGTGTGCTGTCTGGCATGGAGTTTAACCGTCACCCCCAGATCATTATTGATATTGGCGGGGGCTCAACGGAGCTAATTTTGGGCGATGGGCATGAGCCTCGTACCCTGAGTAGCACTAAGGTGGGAGCTGTGCGGCTGACGCGGGAGTACATCACCACTGACCCCATCAGCCCGGTAGAGTTTCAAACCCTGCAAGCCTACATTCGGGGCATGTTAGAGCGGGCTGTGGATGAGCTCAAAACTCACCTGAAGCCGGGAGAGACCCCTCGCCTGGTGGGGACTTCTGGCACGATCGAAACCCTAGCCTTTCTCCACGCCAGGGAAAAATTAGGAACCGTTCCCAGCCCGCTGAATGGCTATCGCTTTAACCTCACCGATCTCCGGGAGATCATCCACCGCTTGCGTCGATTGAAGCATGAGGAGCGCCTGCACCTACCAGGTATTAACGACCGCCGGGCCGAAATTATTTTGGCAGGGGCTTTAATCTTGCAAGAGGCGATGGCCATGTTGGGGCTGCCTGCCATTATTGTCTGCGAACGATCGCTGCGGGAAGGGGTCGTCGTTGATTGGATGCTGACCCACGGTTTGATTGAAGACCGATTGCGCTATCAAAGCTCTGTGCGGGAGCGTAGTGTCTTTAAGATTGCCCAAAAATATCGAGTCAATCTAACCTACAGCGAACGGGTGGCAAGTTTTGCGCTCAGCCTGTTTGATCAAACGAGAGGCAGCTTGCACGACTGGGGCGATGAAGAACGGGAGTTACTCTGGGCAGCGGCTATTTTACATAATTGTGGACACTTCATCAGCCATGACTCCCACCATAAGCATTCTTACTACCTGATCCGCCATGGGGAGCTATTAGGCTTTACTGAAACAGAGGTGGAAACCATTGCCAATCTGGCCCGCTATCACCGCAAAAGTGATCCTAAAAAAAAGCACGATAGCTATCGGTGCTTGGCCAGTAAAAAACATCGACGGGTGGTAGACCAACTCAGCCCCTTACTGCGGTTAGCGGTCGCCCTCGATCGCCGACAAATTGGGGCGATCAGACAGGTCACCTGCCAGGTGCGCCCAGACACTCAGGAGTTGCGTCTTTTGTTAGAACCGACCGAGGCCACTGATGACTGTGCCCTGGAACTTTGGAGTCTGGCCTATAAAAAAACCAGCTTTGAGTCTCACTTTGGCTTGCGGGTTGTCCCTGTTCTAGAAACGGCTAGGATTGAATCCTTCAAGTGACATATCCTACTAGCTTGCCTACCCGACGCTGATTGCAAGCAATACAGCGTGGGCTTCCAAGCTTTCGGCTACACAGTTCACAGGCTGGGCAACCCCATCGCCTCCCTATGCGTTATTTAGACTCCGCGTGATGACCCACCGCAGAGTATTAATTTTTAGTTTGATGCGGCATCACCTTGCAGCTATCCGACTAGCGCAACTCTGCCCAATTGAATGAGTCTTGTACTCTTGGGTCTAGACATTCCCGGATTATGCTGGTTCTGATGGTTGCAGGCATTCCGGTTGGCGGCTTCACCAATAGATCTATTGTATCATTTTGCTTGTTTCGTTGGCATCAAGCCACACTCAAAAAGCGCGGCTTTCATCCAGTCACCGAATCGCTCTTGAGTAAACACAATTCACGTTTTCGGTGCGGGGCTTCCCGCCGACTTAGCTAAGCGTTCTGGCTAATGCTGTTGCTCTAGGTTGCTCAGGCAAGCTCAAAATTTACACTCACAGCCTGAAGCTCTTTTGCTTTAGCTTCTGGTAGGGTGTCATTCGCAAACATGCCAGCCGCCAGCTCTGTACCAGCTAGATACTTGAGCCGATCGCGGGTTCGATAGGGTGGATAAAACTCGGCATGCAGATGCCATTCCGGATGGGGTTGATCATCGGTTGGAGCTTGATACCAGGCCATCAGGTAGGGCAACGATCGCTGCCACAGGCCATCATATTTTAAAATGACTGTCTTTAAGGCTCTGGCTAGTGATTGGCACTGTTCTCTACTCAAATCCATCAGATGGGCGACCGGCTCAATCGGTGCCACCCAAACCTCATAGGGATAACGAGCACAGGCTGGGACAAAAGCGATCGCGGCTTCATCTAAGTAGAGGAGGCGCTGATTCGCTTGAATTTCTTGCTGAATTAAATCCTGTAACAAGTTCCGTTGCTGGCGGGCATAGTAGTTTAGCTGGTTGACCTGCATCCCCGCAGGAACTGGTGGCACAAAGGGGTAGGCATAGATCTGACCGTGGGGATGGTGCAGGGTAACTCCCACCTCCACCCCCTTATTCTCAAACGGAAGCACGTATTGAATCTGGGGCTGACTGCCTAACACATAGGTGCGATCGCCCCACACCTGTAGCAATAATTCCAGATGGTCGAGGGGCAATTGTCCCAAAAAAGTCTGGGGGTCTTGGGTAAATACCACCACTTCACAACTGCCATCTGCCGGCCGAGTGGGTACAACACTGGCAGGTGGGTCGTGAGCAGTGGGAGTCATAGAAGGAAAGCGATTGTCAAAGACCGCCACATCGTAGTTGCCCTGGGGCAGCTCTGTGGGAAATTGAGGGTTTTGGGTCGGTGCCAGGGGGTTATATGCCGGCGGTGGCATAAAGGTGCGGTCTTGCCGATGGCTGGCGTAGGCGACCCACTCACCCCGCAACGGGTGCCAGCGCAAGTGAGGGTTTGCCTGCACTGGCTGGTTTCCTGGGCTGGGAGCTACCATTCCAGTTGGAATCGGGAACCGGCTATAGAGGGTCAGCTTTCTCCCATCGGGTTTGATTAACACCTGAGAGTACATCGCTTTTAGCTAAGGCTTAGTCAGAACAAAAACACTGCCTTCATTGCCGCGACCAATCCGCAGGTCTGAATCTAGATAGGTGGTATCTAACCAGCCATTTTGATCCTGCTCAGCAATCCTAACGTCAATTGCTGGAAATTTATGGCCCGCCTCAATTTGTTGAATTAGGTGATCGGGCCCCTGATAACCGATTAACCGCTTTAACCCGACAATCGATCGCTCAAATTTGACCTCTACCCGTCGGTCTGAAACAGGAGTAAATCGAGCCGCTACACTCACAATTCCCTCCAAATAAGGAAGACCGTAGGTTTCAGCAATGTTATAGACCTGTTGGCTCCCTACCCGAATGCACTGGTAGATTTGACCTAACTTTATCAGGGGGATCTGATCAAGCCCCAGTAGCCCCCGGCTGGTGGTATAGATCAAACGCCAGTTGCCCTCTAACAAGTCGCTGGTTTCAACGGGACGCGGCGTGGGATTCCGGTCTTCTAACTGGGCGATTGCAGCTAAAATCGCGAGTTGTTCTGTCTCTGTTGAAAGTAAGCCTCGATTCTTCCCTGCAAGCATTTCTAAGAGTTCTGCTTTGCCCAGCATTTGATTCTCCTTCCTCTTGCTAAATGGCGTTTCTAGTGTTTAGTGGCAACGTAAAAAAACTTGCATCTTCCGGATCTAGCTGTATACTCTGGGTGTCTCATAACAGGAGCCAATGAATTCATTCATTCATTTGGATCCAAAAATGATTAAGATTTAAAAGTACGCCCTAATTTCTTTTCAGCTTAAACCAATGGTTTATAATCCCTCTCTCCGTGAAGAACCCCGTAATCAACGAGCCGCCGTTATTCCCGTAAATCGGGATGCATCTATCTTAGACTGGCTTGAGAGTACTGGCCGCTTATTGGCACGAGACTCTTCCGAGATTGACTACCTCCTAGAAGAGGAAGAAGAGATCAGTGAGTTGATGGGAAGCGATGATTCCTTTGACTTAGATGATGATGATGATACAGATTTAGACGACTAGTTGGGTTAACCCAGCCTTTTGTCAACTGCTCTGGCCTCAGGCTACTGCTAGACGGAATGGTGGCAGTGATTTACAATTCGTTAGGTTCTGGTTTCGGGTTAGCGTGATCTGCCCTAGATTTTAGAACCTGTGAAGGTGTGTGGAGTGATGTGAGAAATTTGTGGACGCTAAATTATTACCGGATCGAACTCTAGGATTATCGGGCACTCGCTTGTTTATTGCCCTTGCATCTATACTGACTGGCGTTTCCTTGGCTTTAGATGCCACTGCTGGCCGCGCTTTAACCCAATCCTTTAGTTTGACCCTACCCCTGCTCATTTGTGCCCTAGCCAGTGCGGGCACTGGTTTTATAGCAGTGCCACTGCTGCGATCGCTGAAAGTGGGCCAGGTGATTCGGGAGGATGGGCCTCAATCCCACCTCAAGAAAGCGGGAACCCCCACAATGGGCGGCATTTTCTTTATCCCGGTGGCCACAGTGGTCGCGATGGTGTGGTCTGGGTTTTCTGTCAATGTGGTTGCGGTTTCGCTTCTGACCCTAGCCTATGGGGTGATCGGGCTATTGGATGACTGGCAGATTATTCGTTACAAGTCTAATAAAGGGATTTCTCCCCGCACCAAGCTGGCCCTGCAAATCGGGGCGGCGATTGTTTTTTGCAGTTGGATGGCGTTGACCCAATCCGCTTCTATCACGACAGTTGCGCTTCCCTTCGGGTTGGCCTTACCCCTAGGGTTTATCTTTTGGCTTCTGGCCGGGTTTACCCTGGTGGCTGAAAGCAACGCCACCAATTTGACCGATGGCTTAGATGGTCTGGCAGCAGGGGCTGCGGCGATCGCCTTTTTGGGATTGGCTTCCCTGATTGCTCCCACTGATCCAGAGTTGATGCTTTTCTGCGCTTGCATCAGCGGTTCCTGTCTAGGCTTCCTAGTGCATAATCGCAATCCGGCCCGTGTGTTTATGGGAGATACGGGTTCCCTGGCCTTGGGTGGGGGGCTGGCAGCGGTTGCGCTGGTGACCAACAGTCTGTTTGCGCTCTTGATTTTGAGTGGGCTGTTTCTTTGGGAAACCGTCTCCGTTATTATTCAGGTCACCTATTTCAAGGCAACTAAAGGCCCAGATGGGGTCGGTAAGCGGTTTTTCCGCATGTCTCCTTTCCATAACCATCTGGTTCTGGAGGGCTGGCCTGAGCCTCATATTGTGACTCTTTTTTATGGTGTGGGTGGGCTGCTGGCCTTCCTGGCTCTGACTATGCGGTGAAATTCTGAATAGAGCTTTTAGCAGAACGCAAAAAAAATCCCGCTTCGCTGCATACGCCTGTAAGCGGCTGATCCCACTCATCAGTGGGTAATTTTTCCAGGTGGGCAAACCCAAAGATAATCCCAATTGTAGGGATCCTTGCCCACCTCGGCTCCGCCAAAAGCCGATCGTAGAATCCGCCTCCATAACCCAGTCGGTAACCCTGGCGATCGCAGGCCACCGCCGGGATCAACATTAGATCAATTTCCTCCGGCTCCAGTAAGGGTGCCTCAGAGTGAGGCTCAGGGATGCCAAAAGCACCTGACTGTAGGGCCAATTCCTTTTCTGGATTTAAGACATGCCAGGAAAGGTGCTGGCCAACACAGCGAGGAAAACCCCAAGTTTTAGGAAGTTGAAATAAAGCACTTAGATCCGGTTCTTGACGAATGCTGAAGTAGGCCGCTACGGTGCTGGCCTGGCTAAACAGGGGGGCTTTTTTTAAGTGATGGCAAAGCCTCTGACTATGGTTATCCCAGACTTGAGGGTCTAGCTGACGACGTTGCTGTAAGAGCGATCGACGTAGATTGACTTTAGACATACCCAGACCAACTTCAAATAGACTTGACCCCTAGGGCTGCAAGGTGAGCTGCCATTCTTGATTGGCGGCATTCCAGGTTGGCATTGGCGTCTCCCCCACCACATAGGGGCCCCAATAGCGGCGAGACCCATCTTGGGCAAAGGCCACCAACACATCCCCTTTACTCAGTCGCAGGGTACGGTTGGGTAGGGAGATCAATAATCCCTGATTGCTCCCTTCTCCTGGTTCAAAATCCCAATGGGCTGGTAGCTCATAGGCATCTGCTGTCTTCTTTTTTTTAATCAGCAGGGCCAGACGGACTGGATAGCTGGTGGCATTACTCACCCTCAAAACACCTTCACTGGGGATGGAATCAGCCTCAGAAAGGGCTGGCCTTGGTTTAACCACCGCCGGTGGGGGCGTTGGAGTCAACTTTGCAGCAGGTAAAGTAGGGGTTGGTGGGAGCGGCACCAAAGGCTGAGGCACCGGCGTTACCGGGGCCGATTTAGCCCCCTCTAAGGGAGCAGAGGAAATGGGAACAAGGGCAGGCTCCAGAGACCGATCAGGCAAGAACCGCCCCAATAAAAGCCATCCCCCCATGCACAGCACTGAGATGCCACCGGCGATCGCAAAGGGCAAATACCACTGCTTTCCATGTTTTAAGAGTTTTTCCCGCATTGCTAGTTGCTCAGCCACACCCTTACTTTAGTCATAGCAAGGTTTGTTGCAGTTGTGCTTAGACTTCGGGGATTTCCACTTATTTCTTGCCCAGACAGGATAATTTATAAAGTTTTTGTAATTTGGGGCAAAATGAGGAATATTTCGGCGCAGAATTTGCTCATTGTTGACAAACTAGCAGGACGAGCCCGCGATGCAACAAACCCGGTTAAACCGCTTGTTTGACCGCCTGATCCAGGCATTGGGCGATTGGTTGAGCAATCCCTGGCGGCGTTGGTCCGTTTTGATCATTAGCCTGTTACTGGGTAACTTTTTAGGTACCGCCATCTCCACTATTTCGGGTCAAACCGCAGAGTTGGATATTGTAGTGGCAGCCATTTTAGTAGCCATAACCGAATTGGTCAGTCGCGTCACCTATGGGGCTCGACCCGATACAGCCCGATCGCTGCTGGTTCAAATTCCCAATGCCTTAAAGCTAGGGGTGATTTATAGCCTGTTTGTAGAAGCATTTAAGCTTGGATCTTGACATACTCCCTAGAAACCTGTGCCCAGGTCAGTTTATCAGTGCGATCCAGGCTATCAAGGCGAGGGGGAGGGGCTGGCGGTGGGGGAGGGGCTGGGAGCAGGTTGCACCGGGGGATTGGCAGCGGGAGCACAGGCTGTCAATAAAACAGTCAGCCCTAACGCCCAGGTCATCCGATTAAGGGGGTGCTTCATCGTCTCACATCTATTAATAGCTATCTGTTCCGGGAACCGGATCACTGGTCGATTCACTCAACGCGATCGACGCATTACAAATCGCCAGCCATTGATAAAACCCTTCCAGGCTCCAGCCATTGCTGGCGCGATACTGCTCGACCGCCTGATCAAGCTCTTGGGATGTGGTTAGTACTGGAATCGAACCATTGACTTCAGCCATAGGAACCTCTTGCATCACAGGTATGAGCCATACCCCTATTGTTACGAATAAATGGAAACCCACTCCACTCTATGCAACAAAACTACCCAAGGCTTTACAGAGATTCAAGTTGGTTGATCACAAACCTCAATAATTTTTAGTACCCCTTATTGTGTCGAGTTTTGCAGCGCTCAAGTCACACAGTTCGGTAACCCGTACTTCTGAAAACATTGCGAGGATGAACATCCCTGACGTAAATTAGCACTCAGGAGGTGAGAGTGCTAACTCCGCCTCAATAAAATTTTGACCTGCTAGTTTGGAGAACTTTCTATGGCAGCAGTTACTTTGAGTGTGAATACCGTTAAACCCCTCGGCGATCGCGTATTTGTCAAGGTCAGCCCCTCGGAAGAAAAAACCGCTGGTGGCATCCTTTTGCCAGACAATGCAAAAGAAAAGCCCCAAGTCGGTGAAGTGGTCGCAGTTGGCCCAGGCAAAAAGTCTGAAAAAGGAGAGATTCAGGCGATGGAAGTGAGTGTCGGCGACAAGGTGTTGTATTCCAAGTATGCCGGTACTGACATCAAATTGGGCAGCGAAGAATATGTATTGCTTTCTGAAAAAGACATTCTGGCAGTAGTTGCTTAAGCAACTTGCTGGTTTTCCAAAGCATGATTGGTTTCGCCATTCATCACTTTCAATTTCTACCCAACTCACACAATCACTCAAGTAAAACGACTGAGGAACTATGGCAAAGCGGATTATTTACAACGAAAATGCTCGCCGTGCACTGGAAAAGGGCATGGATATTCTAACAGAAGCCGTTGCAGTCACCCTGGGACCAAAGGGTCGTAACGTAGTTCTAGAGAAAAAATTTGGTGCTCCCCAAATCGTTAACGATGGGGTAACGATTGCCAAGGAAATTGAACTGGAAGACCACATTGAAAATACAGGTGTGGCCTTAATTCGTCAGGCGGCCTCTAAGACCAATGATGCCGCAGGGGATGGTACCACCACTGCCACGGTTCTGGCCCATGCCGTGGTAAAAGAAGGGATGCGCAATGTGGCTGCCGGTGCCAATGCGATCGCCCTCAAGCGAGGCATCGACAAGGCGACCAATTTCTTGGTTGATAAGATTGCAGAACATGCCCGCCCGGTTGGTGACTCTAAGTCGATCGCCCAGGTTGGTTCAATCTCGGCTGGCAACGATGACGAAGTGGGTCAAATGATTGCCGAAGCCATGGATAAAGTGGGTCGGGAAGGGGTTATCTCTCTAGAAGAAGGGAAATCCATGACTACCGAGTTGGAAGTCACCGAAGGGATGCGCTTTGACAAGGGCTATATCTCTCCCTACTTCGCAACCGACACCGAGCGCATGGAAGCAGTACTGGATGAGCCTTTCATTCTGCTAACTGACAAAAAAATCACCCTGGTACAAGACCTGGTACCTGTCCTGGAGCAAGTCGCTCGTTCCGGTCGTCCACTGATAATCATCGCTGAAGACATCGAGAAAGAAGCCCTGGCAACCTTGGTTGTAAACCGTCTGCGTGGTGTGCTGAATGTGGCGGCAGTCAAGGCCCCTGGTTTTGGAGATCGACGCAAGGCCATGCTGGAAGATATGGCAGTTTTGACTGGCGGTCAGGTGATCAGCGAAGACACTGGCCTTAAGTTAGACAATGTCAAGCTGGATATGCTGGGCAAGGCGCGTCGGGTCACCATGACTAAAGACAACACCACGATAGTGGCAGAAGGCAATGAGGCTTCGGTGAAGGCCCGCTGCGAGCAAATCCGTCGTCAAATTGACGAAACTGACTCCAGTTATGATAAGGAGAAACTGCAAGAACGTCTGGCCAAGCTGGCCGGTGGGGTTGCTGTGATCAAGGTGGGAGCAGCCACTGAAACTGAAATGAAGGACCGCAAATTGCGTCTTGAAGATGCGATCAATGCCACCAAAGCCGCTGTGGAAGAGGGGATTGTGCCCGGTGGTGGAACCACTCTGGCTCACCTGTCTCCCGAACTGGAAGGGTGGGCTAACAGTAACCTGACCGGTGAAGAACTGATCGGGGCCTTGATTGTTGCCCGTGCTTTACCCGCTCCCCTGAAGCGGATTGCTGAAAACGCAGGGCAAAACGGTGCTGTAATCGCTGAGCGAGTGAAGGAAAAACCCTTCGATGTGGGCTTTGATGCGGCTAACAACGACTTCGTTAACATGTTTGACGCTGGTATCGTTGACCCCGCTAAAGTGACCCGTTCTGCGTTACAAAATGCCGCTTCCATTGCGGGTATGGTGCTAACGACCGAGTGTATTGTGGTCGATAAGCCTGAACCGAAGGAAGGTGCTCCTGCGGGTGCGGGTGCGGGTATGGGCGGTGACTTTGATTACTAATCTCCTAGTCCTGACTCGTTAAACAATTAAAGCCCGACCGCGAATTTCTGCGATCGGGCTTTCATCTATGGGCCTCCGGTTTCGGGCCTTGTGCTGCCCGGCTCATACCTGCCAGGG
>JBJTUO010000194.1:0-3813 GCA_046080785.1 Leptolyngbyaceae cyanobacterium
CAGGCGCAGGGCAACGGGCGACGGAAGGGGAGTAGGCAGTGGGGTATCGAAAGAGGAGTGATGGAGTGGGGGGGTAGGAAGTAGAAGATGCCATCCATAGCAAGAATTCTTATTTGCTTACTCCTGATCACTGACCACTGATCACTTGCCCGACTATAGGCCGCCCCAAATCCCCGCAATCGTTTCAAAAACTGTCCCTGCAACTGGGCGATCGCACCGGGGTCGAGGATCAGGTTTTCCTTCAGGCTGTAGGGGGTGACGTGCAGGGTGGCTAGGGCGGTGATGGGTAGGTGGGGAAATTGGTGGGGCCAGGCTAGGGCATAGGCGGCGGCCTGGAGTTCGGCGTCGGCGATCGCCTGGGGCCAGATTTTGTAACTGGTGCTTTTGAGTTCGGAGAGTACCAGGCCGGGGGTGAGGGGGTGGCTGGCTACCAGGTCCAGGGTGCCGGCGTAGCCGTGATCGGGGTTGAAGACGGGTTGGTTGGTGTAAAGGGGTTGGGGCAGGGCGAGTAGTTGGGTCAGGTAGGGTTTGAGCTGGCGGCCCATCGGGGCGATCTCGGGGGGAAGGGGGAGGAGTTTGCCCTGGTGGCAGCAGGCTTTAAACCACTGGTCCAGGCGATCGCCCCGTTGGCGGCTGGTTTGGCGTTTGCGGGTGCTGGCCAGGGGGTGGTTGGCTAGGGCCTGGGTGAGCTGGGCCCTGGCCTGGGGGGGCTGGGTGAGGTGCAAGATGGTGGTGACGCTGGGCAGGCGGTGGAACTGGCCCTGGTCGTCCCAGAAGGTATACCAGCGCATGGCAGGGGGCAGGAGCAATGTCCCCAGGATAGTACGGATGAACGGCTATGGCGGGGGGTGGCCTTTTTTATAGGGCGCCACTACGAGGGGGGATGGGGTAGGGGGGCGGGTAGTAGCGGCTCTCAAATCAAGCCCCGTAGCTTGGCGGTGATCAAGGGGGTAAGGAACAACACCGCCATCCCTAGGCTCAGGAGTCCACCTTTGCGAAGATCAAAGTCTGCCCTTAGTCGCCGCCAGGAAAACCGGAAAACCCAATGGCCAAGGCCAAATTCAAAGGTCAACATCAGCGCCAGCCATAGGGCTCCTATGGCCAGGCATTGAGGAATGGAGGCCGGCCCGATCCAGGGCATGGTCAGCCAGCCAATTAGCGAAATCATGATCGAGCCTGTGAGTACACCAACCTGGCGAGCATGGCGATCGCCTATCCTGCGGTTCAGGAGTCGGACGCGCAGTAGGCCGTGTAGGGTTTCAGCCAGGGCGATGAACAGCCAGACAATGACAGATCTCAAAAACATAGGATATCTGGCAGGTAGGTTGAGAAAAGCTCGGTGCGGAGCCGCACAACATACATTCCGCAGGTTGCTTTTGGTTTCTAGGTGTGTATGTAATTTCCGGTTGCTAAAGAAAGCCCTTGAAACCTCCTTGGTCACGCTTCGAAATCCAGGGTCAATCTGAGTTTCGAAATATTAAGCATGTGGCGCGATGAGGAATTCGCTCCAACCCTGAAACCTTTGTCAAATATACATCTCAGCTATTGCCTCTTGGCACACATATTAGAAATATCCTGTCAACCAGCGGAATGTAGGCTCAGCGATTCTCATTTTAGAACTCCTGTACCAAAGATGGCAGTTCTAACTTAGATCGTCTAACGGAAGCATAGGCCTTTCAGACAGAACTATTAAGAATATTCTCAATAGCTAGTGCCAAGATGCGGTCAAGGTTTTCATAATGAGAATTGCTGATGTAGGCTACAAATCACCAGACTCTAGTTTTTTCCTGATTTGATCGAGATAAGCTTTTCCATCACTAATATTAGGGTAGCCAAATTTAATCCATTGAATTAGAGCCTCGCCAAGCACAAGTACTCTTTTCTGAGATTCATTCCATTCCTGATAAGTGCCATATACAGTAACTGCCAATGATAGTCCAAATGTCAATGGAGCTAAAGCCATGCCAGCCATAGACCAAAGAGCTTCGGTCGCTGCAGCACTCCGTACACCTTCCCAAAACACTTCACTTATAGATTCGGCACTTTGCATTTTTTCTTGTGGGACTCTCATAATCTCACATATTGTGAGATTCATACTATGCAGTCTTGCTGGAAAAACAGTAATAGAAGAGAAAGGAATGAGTGCGGATGTTGCGTTACCTTCGGCATATTCAATCACTATCCTTCTGGCTACTCGCTCCCGTACTTGCAAAACATTACTCTCAATATTTGTTAAAGCCTGCTTAGCTGGATCAAGCACTTTAATTAGAGTACTACTGTAATCAGCTTGATTGTACAACCAGTCCATCAGAGCTTCTGGAGGTGGCTGTCTCTTGTAGGAGTCAGAATCAGGATCAAATAGAGATGCAGAACCAAAAACAATATCAGTTTCAATATTGTTCACGAAAGATCTCATCTTCGACTTGACTGCTTCAAGAATTCGTTCTTTATCAGCACGAGGTTGATTCTGGAATTTATCATATTTATTGAAAAAGACAACAGTGGGAAGTCCAGGCATCAGTTTTGTTGCCCATCGAAATAACTCAAGCTCCGGTTCATAGGGTTGGTCATCAATCACAAGTACCTTCACATGTGATCGACGAATGTTTGCTTTGGCTTCCTCATCATCAGCCAGATTGTTCATAATACCTGGCGTGTCATGGATTTCCCACTTATCAAGCTTGATGGAACCACTAGCTTTTATGGCTGTCCCTTGAATAGCATCAGTTTTGTAAACATCAGCTTGTAATAGAGAATTTGCCAAAGAGGATTTACCCGCATTTACTTTACCCATAAGCACTATCCTGACATGTTGATCTTCGAGTGCTTCGAGAATTGCATCAAGCGTGTGAAAGTCATCGACAATCTGCGAACGCTCATCCTCGCTTATGTTCATGTCTTCTAATTGAGCGCGGATCGGCTGTAGCTTTCTATGCAGATCTTCTCGAATCGATTTCAAAGATTCCAAACGATTTGCTTGTGATGTCATATTTTTTCCTTGAAGACTTGAATGTCAATGGATTAGATTTCGATATGCCCTCACCGAAAACTAAGCAATATAACAATCTTAGAGGTTGTTTGAAAAAGGTTTTTCCAGGTATATTTCGCCGCCAAGGAGCCGCCAAAATACTGAGTTTTGCGATGATTGTCCTACTCCATAGGTATAGTTTGAGCCTCTCTTTGGCTTTTCAAACAACCTCTTAATAGAGATATAGGTTCCCCATAACTATCCCCAGAAAAGCAGGTATGCAGAACGTTTCGGTATATGCACCGCAGCCCCCTAGATCGCTGGAAGCTTTTTAAATATTAACCGGATCTCATTGGATAGCCAGAAACCTTTCACGTAATTTAATAACCTATGACTGCCTCCTTTAGGAGATCCGATGAAACTAGTGGCTTTAATATGGCGGGCCATGGGTTTTCCGCGCTGCCCTCCTCAGAGTCCTGTTCTGGGGATAATCCCTACCTGAAGGCGGCGGTGCCAAATCGGGGCACTCCCATACCAGTCAATTCCATGTAGCCTTCGGCGGCGGCGTCTACCTGGTCATCGTGGGTGCCGTCGGGGAAGCTAACCAGTTCGTTGATCAAGCCATGGGTCCAGGGGGCCTGCAGGAGGTAGACTTCGCCAAATTCGGCGGCGCGGCTCAGGGGGCCGGCTCGTTCTAGTTTACTGAGGCGGGTGGTGAGGCCCTTGGCGTCGTAGCCGGTCAGTAGGCTGCGTAGGTGTTGGGTTTGGTATTCTCCGGCCTGGCCGGGGTCCCGTTGCCAGCGGATGGCGACGCCGGGGCCGTCGGCGGCGGCGATCGCCTGCAG
>JBJTUO010000195.1:0-3090 GCA_046080785.1 Leptolyngbyaceae cyanobacterium
GCGGCCCGGGCATCCTGGTGTTAGATGAGGCCACGGCCAACCTGGATATGGGTACGGAGATGATGATTCAGGAGGCCCTGGAACGCTTGTTGGTGAACCGCAGCGCCATCATTATTGCCCACCGCCTCTCCACCATCCGTAACGTGGACCGCATCCTGGTGTTGAAGCAGGGGCAATTGGTGGAATCCGGCAGCCATGCCGCCCTACTAGCCCAGGACGGCCTCTACGCCAGCCTCTATCGCCTACAGCAATTGGTTGAGCCTGACAGTAAGGATAATCCCCCCATTGCGGTTAGTTAGCAAGGGAACTGACGAGGCGATCGCGCTTTGCTTTGCGAGACCCTGGTTGCTTGCGCAGAAACGTCCTAACGGTGGGAAGGTGTGTAGAACAGATCCATTTGCCAGCCGGATGGGTAGCTTTGGCCAGAACGCTTAGGACCGAGTAGGTCGATGAAAGCATTGACTGGGTAGACGTTCTGGCCCGCCTCGCCCTGTTGTCTCAACCAGCCGGTCATTCGGCGCACGCCATAAAAGGGCGTCGCTGGTCTTTACGGCCGTGGGCTTCACAAGTATTAAGTTTACTCGAACCCAAAAAATTACAAAGCTATGAAACCGTATTGCCAAAATCTGGTAATCTAAAGAGCCAATCGCTTAAGCTAGCGAATGTACTACCCTTGGGTTAGTGCGTTTATAGGATCTACTCCTAGCTCATGGTTGACTATGTTGGACAATAAAGAACGTGCCCCTCGAAATAGGACAATTACTCTCAAGGACGAGGAAAAAGCAAAATATAAAGAAAAGCTGTTGCGGTTAGATAAATCTGTGAGTTTACAGGAAGTACTCAATCGCACGATTAACCAAGACTTGTTTCAAATAATGGATTTTTTGCCAAAACAGTCTGTTGATTTGTTGTTTATTGATCCACCTTATAATTTAAATAAAACATTTAACTCTAGTAGTTTTAAGAAAAGAAGTTTAGATACGTATATAGATTGGTTAGATACATTTTTGTCTGGTCTTGAAGGGACTTTAAAGCCTACCTCTTCGATTTATATATGTTGTGACTGGCAATCCTCAGTCGCTGTTTTTGAGGCAGTTAAAAATCGTTTTCAAGTTCGTAATCGTATTACATGGGAACGAGAAAAAGGGCGTGGAGCAATTAAGAACTGGAAAAACTCGTCGGAGGATATCTGGTTTTGTACAGTTTCTGATGCATATACGTTCAACGTAGATGCAGTCAAGCTGAAACGCAAAGCAATAGCTCCTTACACCGTGAATGGCGCCCCAAAAGATTGGGATATGACAGAGCAAGGAAACTATCGTCTTACTCACCCTTCTAATCTGTGGACAGATTTAACCATTCCTTTCTGGTCAATGCCAGAGAACACAGATCATCCAACTCAAAAGCCAGAAAAGTTAGTTGCTAAAGCTATTCTTGCTAGTTCTAATCCTGGAGATGTTGTTTTCGATCCTTTTCTTGGCTCAGGAACAACATCTGTGGTTGCCAAGAAATTAGGCAGGCAATATTTTGGTGTAGAGCTTGACAAAATATACGCTTGTTTGGCTGAAAAGCGTCTTGAAATTGCTGATACCGAGCCTTCAATCCAGGGCTATTCTGAAGGAGTGTTCTGGGAAAGAAATACATTGAATGAGCAGCTGCGTTCTGTTGATAAGAAGTGTAATGCGCGAAATGGTAACGGTAGGGTATCTCAACAGCAAGAGCCTTTCCTGCTAACGGAGCCATAGTTTTCAATGGGGAAAAGCCAGATTTTCTACAGTGAAAGATTTGATGAGTTTCAAGAATCCACCAGAGAGTTCTTGAATTCTCAAGACGACTATCTATCCGCATCTACTGCAAACAGTACCAGAACAGTCGGTGATGCGATTCAAGAGCCAAGCTGTAATCGGAGCCCCAGTACAGTTCGACACCTGTTCCTTTAATCGGGGCAGCCTGAACAGCGTCAACTGCGCCTACTATCTTGGCAACCAGAAAATTAACGCCCAGGCCCACTGCCAAGACCGCTTTAGGAGGGGGCTATGATTGGCCTTAGTTTCTGGAAGGGAACTGCCCGCCTAGGTCTTCGTATCGAGATCCTTACTATCCTTACCACTCAGAAATCGATGGGCCACCGTTTCCGGCTGAATCGCTGACAAAATAGTGTGGCCAGAGTCTGTAATGATCACTGCTCGGGTCCGGCGACCGTAGGTGGCGTCAACCAGCTGACCCCGCTCCCGGGCATCGTTAATAATGCGTTTGATCGGGGCTGATTCGGGGCTAACAATGGCCACAATCCGGTGGGCAGAGACGATGTTACCGAAGCCAATGTTGATCAGCTTGATATCCATAGCACTAGTACTTGGTGGCAGAAGTTAGGCGAGGCTTGAGGAAGTGGTCAGAACTCTGGAGTCAGCACTCAGGAGCCAATAGAGGTAGGTAGATTTATGTCAGGATCCATTGGAAGTACTTAAGACACGATTAATCGGTGAAAGCGAAGGCTGGAGAACGTCCGGTGAGAGCAAGATTTTAATGCCACTTGCTAGGGGCTGAAACTCAGATTTAATGCCACTTGCTAGGGGCTGAAACTCAGAGCTTGGTTCGATGTACTGAGCTAAACGGCTAACACTATATATTCCGACTCTAGGCGGCATACTCCTATGCTAGAGGCTAATGCTTAAGCTGGGGTCAGTTCCTGGGAAAACTTCAGCTTTCAGCCTACCCACTAGAGTGAGGGCAGGGTGATTTTTTCGGGAGGTCTGACTTCAGCTGGAACTGGATGAATCTTGGGAATCGGCTGAGGGTTCGGGCCCTGCGGGCTGGTCAGTCAGGACTGGGTCTTCTAGGACCTGCACTGCATCAATCATTCCCCCCGGGGGGGGATTAACCCTGGCTTCACGGGGGGGGATTTCGATCACAGCTCGTTTTGATTTAGGGGCTGTGAGCGATCGCCATAGATCCCCAATCCAGTCCCTTAAAGCGTGCCCCCGTTGTACCCAGTTGAGGGGTGACCGGCGCTGTTGGCTGGGGTGGATAGGGCTGGGCCCAGCAGGGATGGTCTCTGGCGGTGATCCTAGCTTTACTGAAGCCTGGGAC
>JBJTUO010000196.1:0-4123 GCA_046080785.1 Leptolyngbyaceae cyanobacterium
GCCTAATCCACTCACTGGTTTGGGCTTGGCTCATGCCGAAGAGGAAGCCTTGCACTTCCTGAGTCGGGTAGTGGCGAAAGTAGAACAAAATGAACAGCAGTTTGTCTCGATGCAGGGTTAAGTGGGCTTTGCGTCCTCCCCCATATATTAAACGACAATGAGCATGACGGGCGATGACAGCCAGCACGACGGATTGCTCAGTCGTTCAAGCAAGACCAAGATCACCAATCTCTGGTCTAATTGGGAACTCAGGCATAGATCAATAAAAAGACACTGAGTGCAGTTCCATCAGCGAATACGAGTGTATATGAATGCAAGAGAGATCGGCTTAACGCAAGTCGATGCGGCTGCAATTGCCGAATTTTCAGAACGAACAGGACAACGGATTGAAGCCGGAGAGCACCAACCGAATCGAGGACGAGTGCGGGATGCGTATTCTCACAACTTCGGCACCCTATTCTCACCAACTTCGGCACCCTATTCTTAGGTAACTTCGGCAGGCAAAACTCATCGTGCTTGGCAGGGATAAGTTGAACAATCTAAATCATGAATGAGATCGCGTTTTATCGGAAGTGAATTACATAAAAAGAAACGATATTGGTAATCATGGCATGAATTCTGTCTGAGGTTGAAGTTGACTGGTTAATTTCCGCATAGACTCTCCTTGGAGGGCAAGCCTGAGCGCATCATGGACAATTCGGTCAAGCATGGCATCGGCAAGAGTGAGGTCTTGAATATGTTGATGCCATTGATTGACAGGCAGTTGGGTGGCAAAGAGACAAGAGGCTTGCCGATACCGCTCATCAAGTAAATCTAGAAGGTCGCGTGCCTCTTGGGACGAAAGCGGGTCGCGTAACCAGTCATCGAGAATCAGTAAGTCGAATCCGGCTAATTGACGCTGGAACTTGCGAAACGAACCATCCGCCTTTGCCAGCTTCAATTCCAAAATCAGATCAGAGCATTTGAAATAGCGAGCACTATAGCCCAGCTGACAACATTGCTCAGCCAGCACTGAGGCCAGAAACGTCTTACCCACGCCAGTCGGACCGACAATAATCAGGTGCTGATGTCGCTGGAGCCACTGAACTTGGGCGATTTCCAAGAACTTGGACTTAGAGAGACCGCGCGAGACGCTAAAGTCAATATCTGGAATTGACGCGGTCGTGGATAGATGCGCTTGTTTGATGCGACGTTGCAGTCGCTGCTCAGAACGCCTGTGATGTTCTCGTTCAACTAGCAGAGACAGACGTTCCTCAAACGACAGGTCATGATAGGTAGTTGAGGATTGCTGCTCACTCCAAGCTTCCAGCATCCCGACTAGACGCAGAGCTTTGAGTTGTTCAACCGTAGAAGGATTCATAGGGGTTTGCTGATGAGATTAACCGTAGTACTGGGCACCCCGGACATTGTCATGGGTTTCTAGGGGGGGTGGACCTGGCTCTTGTTGCAGCGGCGCTAACTCCAGTTGGTGTTCGAGAATGGCGCGCAGTCGTCGTAAGCCGACCATGCCGAAGCAATTGGCGCGCCGACAGGCCGCTTCGAGTCGGGGGAAGCCATATTTTTGAGCTAAGCCTTGCAGTCCTTTGAGACTCCGAAATGCCTGTTCTTCATGGGGCTTGAGCGCAAAGATTGCCTCAACTTGGGTAAGCGTATGAGCACCAACCTGCTGTGCCCAAGCCAGAAACCGTTCCTTCGACTGCCGCTTGTAAGCCCAATGTTCGGGCGGCATGTGCTCAGGCAGCGTCGTATGGCGGTATTGAATGCGGCAGCGCTCGTGGCAAGCAATCCGCTGGTTTTCAAAGAATACTTCCACGAATTGTTCACCCGCTTTGACTTGCACAGCGCGTTGGACAAACCAGTAAGGCACCGAGTAGTAGTGACGTTCCACTTCGATGTGATAATCAGGGCTGACTTTCGCCTGTTTCCAATGTGCGAAGACAAACGGTTGTACCGGCAGTGGTTGGAGATGGGGTTTATCCACCTGCTCAAACAAAGCTTGCCTTGAGAGCCCATAGCTTTTCATCACCCGGCCATTGAGTTGGACAAGCCGAGAGCGAATCGCCTCGTTGAGCAGGCTAAAACTGCTGAACTGCTCCTGGCGCAACGGCGCTAGAATTTGCCGTTCCACTTCCTGCACCGCCTTCTCTACTTTGGCTTTGTCACGCGGCTTGTAGGGGCGAGCTGGAATAATTGCCAGGCCGTAGTGTTCGGCAAAGTCCTGGTAGCTGCGATTTATCCCAGGTTCATAGCGACAGGGTGCACTCACCCCAGATTTAAGATTATCCGGGACAATGCAACGAGGGACGCCACCTAAACAGTTCAACGCTCGCTGGTGCGACCCAATCCAATGAAACAGTTCCTGGCTAGCTGTGGCTTCAGCAAAGATATAGTTGCTTGCGCCTAAACAGGCGACAAAGATTTGAGCCGCTGTGACTGCTCCACTTTGGGCATCAGTAACCCCAATTGTTAGACCGCAGTAATCGACGAATAACTTCTCGCCTCCTTTGTAAACTTGTCGCATCGTCAGGTTCTGAGACCCTCGCCATTGCTGGTAGCCCCGACAGAAACTGGCATAACTCAAGTTCCATGCCCCTCTGTCAATCCCTTCTTGCCAGATTAAGGCTAAGGTCACCCCTTTGCCTTGGCGTTCGACATCCACCTTGGCATAGTCAATGGCAGGGGCACTTTGAGCAACTTTCCGTTTCCCTTTGCCCAACAACTCTTTGGCTTCGCTGTCGCTCAATGCGCTCAATGAATCGTAGCTCAGCCCTTTTGCCGTTGCCCGACGGATATAGTCCTGTACCGTTGAGCGGGCTACCGCGCAGCTTTGAGCAATTGCACATTGGCTATGCCCTAACTCATGCAGCCGTAAAATCTCTCGAAATTTCTCCATCCTCAGTAATCCTCCTTGAGTCTGCCGTTTCATCGGGTGCAATCTCCTCGCTTGGTGTGCTCAAGCGCAGTATAGAGAGGTGCAGAAACGGGGTGAGTTTTACCTGCCGTTAGCGAAGCCGTGCCGAAGGCTTTGGCTGGATGAGTTTTACCTGCCGAAGTTCGTGAGAATGACCTGCCGAAGTTGGGTGAGATTTAGGTGCCGAAGTTCGTGAGATTTTGCACGGGATTGGCGCAGCAGTGCTGACCCATTGGCTGAGGTGTGGGAAAACGAGCTAGAGCCGATGCTGCGCCAACAACCCCGCCTCAAACCAATGACGTTGTTCGAGTATCTCCAAGAACGCTACCCAGGCCAGTATCCGCAAGTGCTCCGCACACTGCAACGCCGAGTGCAAACCTGGAAAGCTTTGCATGGAGAAACACCCGAGGTAATGTTTGAGCTGAGGCATGAACCCGGAATGATGGGCTTGTCGGACTTCACCGAACTCAAGGGGATAGAAATTACCATCGGGGGCAAGCCATTCGAGCACTTGATCTATCACTACCGTCTTGCCTACAGTGGCTGGCAGTATGCTCAGATTATTGAAGGGGGCGAAAGCTTCATTGCCCTATCCGAGGGATTGCAGAACGCCTTGACTGCTTGTGGCGGAGTCCCCAAACAGCATCGCACCGACTCGTTGAGTGCAGCGTATCGCAATATGGGTGGGGGACGCCATAAACCTTTGACTCGTTTGTACGATGAACTATGCGACCACTACCGGATGCAGCCGACGCGCAACAATACAGGGATTGCCCATGAGAACGGCAGCATTGAATCACCCCATGGACATCTGAAAAACCGGATCGAGCAAGCGCTATTGCTACGAGGCAGTTCCGATTTTGCCAGCATCGGGGAGTATCAAGCGGTGATTGACGGGGCTGTGAACCGGTTGAACCTCCAGTGCCAAAAGAAGTTTGAGGAGGAGAAGGCTTCTCTCCAACCGTTACCCAAGTATCGAGTTGCGGATTACGAAGTGCTCACGGCCAGGGTCAGTAGCCGCAGCACCATTGAGGTGCGCTGTGTGTTGTATACGGTGCCCTCGCGTTTAATCCCCACGCGATGCGCAATGAGTGCAGTAGAACTAGCCAGAAGTCTCTTTCTGCTTGACTCGGAGCGCATCGACCAACTTTAGAGATACCCCAAACAATTGCACCTGCCACTTTGCTGATTTCTGTTTTATCGCGTTACGCT
>JBJTUO010000197.1:0-6037 GCA_046080785.1 Leptolyngbyaceae cyanobacterium
CTTTTAGAGGTTTGGCAGGAGGAAGAATTCCTTGGTGGGTGCTTATTTCAGGCTGGATAATCTTTGGAGGCTTAGCTCTACTGATTCTGATTCCAGTAATTACCTCAGCGGCTTTTGAATTACTACCAGCCTTGGTTATTGCTTCCATTCCTCTTGTAATTTTGTGGAGAGGAACAGTTGCCAAGCTCTCCACTGAAAAGCATAAAAGGTGGACCGAAGAGACCAGGCGACTTGGAACCGAGCTTGAACTGGTTGCGAGCTTTGATCTGAGCCCACTTCTTGAGCACTTTGGCTCTCGTGTGGCTGTGATTCGAGACTCCCAGGAAGGCGAGATTAGGACTGCGTGGCTCGACCTCGGTCTTCAGAATGACACGCTCGATGAAGCCGTGGGGCACTGGGTTTCCATGGTCGAAGAGATGTCCGATTCGCTGCGCAGGCTGTGGAACGCATGCGCAGATCGCTGTCTCAACACGGGAGTTCAGTCGGGTCGGAAACCACACGCGGTTCCTCTCGAACTCTGTGCGGAAACCATGGCAGGTGCGGCTCGCGTCCGCGTCCGAGTTGTCTTCACGGTCTACGCGCTGGACTGACGCGTCGTGAGGGTGGCGATAGCCGTGCAGGACTGGGCGACCGAAGAGCTCCCTAACAAGGAGTTGCAGTCGACAAGGCCCGTTGCCGTCTGCGATGCTTGGGAACGCGGCCCTGCGCCTGCGTGCAAGTAGCACGCATTCTCCGGTCCGCGGCTTCGCAGCCAGCGAGGTCCTGATGGGCCTTGCGACTGAACTCCCGCTCCGTTAGCCTGCTATCACTCTAGCCAGATAATAATTCCTATGCTTTGTCAGAGCGACCGCGTAAATCTGCCTCCCGCATGATCGTTGCCATAATTCTGAAAAAGCCGAATGCTCCATTCAAAATTCCTGCGGTTTTTACACCGCCCATCATTGCTCCCATGATGCCAAGGGAAAAGGTATCAGCCCCAGTTAAGTATAGATTTTTGATCGGTGTTCTAGATCCGATCCAAGATTGGTTCAATCGTTCAGGAACACAGGGAATGCCATAGATGGCACCGCGATCGCTCGCACCAAAGTGTTCCACCGTTAGGGGTGTTGAGAGTTCAGCATATTCAATCAAATCCTGAAATCCAGGGTAGTGGTTCTCAACTAACTGAATCAGAGATTGAGTTAGTTGGGCTTTTAGTGCAGTGTAGTCACTGCCGCGTCGCCGCCAGGGTTGGTCTCGCCACTGCGAAAAGAAATCATAGTCAACATGGGCAATGATTTCTGCGGTATGCCCTTGAGCCAATGGATCTTTCAGCGATGGAAACGAGAGATAGCAAAACTTGGGAGAATGATTGGAAGGAAGGTCTTGGGCGATCGCATCATGATCATAGACCGTGTAAATCCAGTGGTTTTCACCCTGAAATCCCAGTCGTTGTGGACTTTCTTTTAATCCTAAATACACGGTTAGCATACTGGTGCTTTTTGGAAAGGCTTGAATTTTCTGGCGCTCAATCAGTGGATAGCTAGCGGGAATGAGTTTTAGATAGGTATTAAACGCACCCGCATCAGACACGATGATCGGTGCATTGTAGGTTTCTGGCTCTGCTTGAGATTTTGCGGCGTGTTGTACTTTGACGCCTACGGCGACTCCAGATTCCAGCAAAATTTCTGTGACACGACGTTGGGTCAGCACGGCACCACCTGAGCGTTCAATCACCGGGATAATGGATTGCGCGATCGCTTTTGCTCCACCCACGGGATACCATCCCCCCTTGAAATAATGACTGACAATCACACTGTGGATACCAAAGCAACTTTGGGAAGGCGGTAAGCCATAGTCTCCCCACTGAGAAGCGAGCAATGCTTTGAGATGATCGTCTTTGAAATGGCGATCCAAATAGCGTTGGGTCGATTGTCTCGCGATCGCACCGAACGACTGAGCCACTCGCCTGAGTAATGGATGCAACCATCGCGGAAATAGCTCTAGCATTGAATGCATCCCAAACCAAAAAGCGGCTTTCGGAACATCTTTGAAATAGCGTCGGATTGCAGTCTGTTCATGGGGAAAGCGTTGGATTAAATCGGCTTGAAAGCGAACCGGGTCAGAATACACCTCAAAGGTGAAATCTGGATAGACAAATTTCTCAAATGGGTCAGGCATCTTGTGCCATTGCAACTTGCCATCCGTGAGATAGTCCATCACGGCTTTCCCTGTGCAGCCCTCGCCCATATCTCCGACATAGTGCAGCCCCACATCCCAATGAAATTTCCCCTTGCGTTCAAAAGTATGGGTAAAACCACCCGCAGTGAAATGCTGTTCTAGAACTAAAACCCGTTTTCCATGCAGCTTGGCTAGCAGTGCAGCAACCGTTAATCCACCAATCCCAGAACCAACTACTATTGCGTCAAATCTCTGCTGTTGAGTTGTCGTGATCATAGCTCCTCCTAGATCAAAGAATTTAAATGTTGTCGATGACAACATCAATATAAAATGCTGTGTTGGCAGTGTCAACACACTGAGCTAAAATTTATAAACCTCCTCTAACAAACAACGTCATGTCAGGAGCAGCAAAAAATACCTATCACCACGGAGACTTACGACAGTGTCTAATTGATGCGGCGATCGAACTCATCCGAGAGGAGGGCATCAGCGACTTATCCCTGCGTCAGGTTGCTAAAAGGGTTGGGGTCTCACACAATGCTCCCTATCGTCATTTTGAGGATAAGGACGCGCTCCTAGCGGCGGTTGCAGCGCAGGGGTTTCAGTCTTTGATAACAGCGATGGAAACAGTGTGTCAAACCCTGCCGCAGGACTCATCTCAACGCTTGGAAGCGATCGGGATTGCCTATGTTATGTTTGCATTAGAACATCCCTTCCACTATCGCTTGATGTTTGGAGACTATCGCTGCAATCTCAGCAAGTATTCTGCCCTTGCAGAAGCTGCCCAGCAGTCGTTCATGGTGCTAGTCAACACGATTCGGGACGGTCAAGTTGCTGGAATCTTCCGTTCGGGTGATTCAGTGGATATGGCGCGGGTTGCCTGGTCACTGGTACATGGTCAATCGATTTTGATTTTGGATAACAAATTACAGGTTGAGCCAGGAGAAGCGTTGGAAGCATTTTTGAAATTCTCCTCGAAGATGCTACTTCAGGGATTAGCAGGCAACGCTTATCAACAGGCTAACAATCGCGCTGCACCGGAACGTATCAAGTGATTGGTCGAGTTATTATAGGGTGTCTATGTCCGGTGAGCGCGACCGTTATGTGGCTAAGGCTGTCTGGAGAGCAGTAACATAAATTACCTTTATGCGTTGGAACTTAAAAGTTAGACTATGGGACGAGTAAGGCTAACAGGTGGTGGTTATGCAAAACGCCCTTTCTCTAAATCTAAACGTTCTCAAAAATCTCCTCCTAAAAACGAGTTTTTTAATGTTGGAGGAAACCTGACTATCTTCTCTGACTATGCAATTTTGCATGAGAAAGAACCTACAGGAGCTTTGACTGGCAAGATATACCGTATCAATCTAGATAGCTTAAGGTCGAAGCTTCCTAAGAAATATAAAAACAGCAAAAAACTGGAAGTCATATGTACTCTTGGTATTCGCTTGGAGCCTGATTCCAAGGAGAAAAATTCCGATAATTCCCAACAAGAATCTGTCTATCGCGTGTCACGTATTCACTATGCAACAGATAACCAGAAAGTTAAAAATAACAGTGCAGGCACAAATGAAGATGCTTCTAATCCTTTAGCTGAAAATAATAACCTCAGCACCTTAAATAATCAGCTAGAACCTTCTGATATTAATAGTCAGGATATAAAGTCATTTGAAATCTATAGGCAATTAGTATTTGAATATGTAGGTAATAAAGGGGAAGCTGAAAGAAAAGTATCTGATCATATTCAGTCATGTATTGGTGGGGTGCGAGAGTTGGTTACTCCTGATGGAGATAGAGTTGATCTAATAACTTCGGATATTTTAGTGGAGGTTAAAGCGGCAACAGATTGGGATAATTCAGTAGGACAGATTCTTAAATATAAAATTCATTACCCTAATCATAAACCTGTCATTTTTCTATTTGATGATGGGCTTAGCTGTGAAGTAGCTAAGTCAAGGCTTTTGCAAGTTATTAAAAAATATATAAATATTGATATTTATGTCGTATCATCTATTGATGAGCTGCAAAGGATAATCCATTGATTTTGACTGTAGTTTCCTTCCTATGCCACCTAACATTTCACGGCAGCGGACGGTTGAAAGGTACTTTGGGCTTTCTAATGTTATCTGCCGCCGCTGCGTTTCACCGTTAGGCATTTATTTAACCCAATACATTTTTGTTCTCCCTGTTACTTGATTCGAGGATTGATAGTCTCTTTTATCTCACAAGGTCACCATGATTTCTTCACAAGACTCAGATTTATCCCCTCATTTAGATTCATCTCCAATTGAGCTACCGGACAAGATTTATCCCGAGCGCACTTGGGCTTTTCAAAAGGCTTCTCCTAAAACATCTCTAGAAAGCCTCGGACAATCGAAAACGGCGAGACAGGGGATTCTTAATCTGATTGAACTTATCCATTGGGCATCATTCCCGTTAGGATTTTGGATCATGCATTTCGTTTTTGTTCATGCGAACAGAATCGCCCTTCATGTTGAGGGTGACCTTAGTCGGGTGTTTCTTCTTATCTTAGGGCTTGCGTGCCAGGTGTTTGGAGGTGGAATCAGCGGAAACTTAATGCATGAGTACGAAGGATGGCAAGTCACACCTTTTCGAAATTTGCTCGGTCTATCAGAGACTTCCGACTCGGGAGAGGTTAAGCAAATTCTTGTACCGAATTTTAACAATGCTTGGTTGCGTACAGTAGCTTATCAAATGCTCTTTACTTTCCAAACTTTAGGACTGGCATGCTTTACAATGGCCGTCTTTGGCATCAACATATTAACGCTTGTTCTTCTTATTGGCAGCGTAATGATAGCGCTGTTTGGTCCGCGTGAGCCACGTACCAAATTCACCAGAAAGGTCAATAATGAACTTCGTCCAGTTCTGCCATTGTCATGGTCATTACTAATCGTGTTTGCTGTAAACGCTGCTTTGAATATCTATGCCTATCGAGTATTTTTTGGTGAAACAATTATTGAGGCGTGGCCACCTACGATCTTGCCTTGGCTTCAAAATATTGTTCCAACTGCGCTGGTGCCTTGGTTTTCACTTCTCGCACCTATGATGGTCGCAGCAGGGGGAGCCTACGAGGGTTGGTTTGCTGAATCGTCTTTTAACCAATGGGATCATTTTATTGCTTTTGTGATCTTGACACTGGGGCTTGGGATTACTGGCTTATTCTATTGGCATATGGTGTTTTGATGCCGTTGCCTAACACTGCGTGGCAGCGGACAGACAAAAGCTGTAGGGTGCGTCCCACGCACCTTTCACCTTTTTAAATATAAGCCCGTCTAACAAATCACTGCACCCGACCTTATGCTAGACTTTTATTAAGTATTCAAAGCTACTGATGGCGGGTGAGTTCAACCGTTAGACCGAAATCTGGCTTTGGAAATGAATCAACTTTAGTTAAACGAATTTTACAAATGACAATGGGCGGCAGGGATCTATGGCTTCCAATATTAGTTGGAACTGTAGTACTTGGTGGACTAGGTTACCTTGTAGTAAAGGTTTCTGATATTGGTGGTACGCTACAAGCTGTTGACACGAAAGTTGTATCAACTAAAGAGCGGATTGATCGAATTGCTGAAGCCTTGCCAGACATGAATATAAGAATTTCAAACGAAGAGATAGATAAATCAATTAGTTCTGCTTTGCTAACTACAAAGCCATTTCAAGATAAAGATGGGAAATGGTTCGTTTTCATAACTTTAATTGATCCAGGATCTAAAGAGAAAAGCACATATAAAGTTCTTCTAAAAAGCAAGGATGACAATAGAGCAGTTTACTATATCAAAGGGAGTGGATATAACCTAGAAGAAAATGTTGTGTCGGCAAATCGTCTTGTGAATTGGTCAAAAAATTCTCAAAATCCTTC
>JBJTUO010000198.1:0-5117 GCA_046080785.1 Leptolyngbyaceae cyanobacterium
CTAGTCGCTGGTCTCAATATCCCCACGAATTCAGTGGTGGCATGCGCCAACGGGTCGCGATCGCCCTGGCCCTATTACTCAATCCCAAACTGATTGTGGCCGACGAACCGACCACTAGTCTGGATGTCACCGTATCGGCCCAGATTCTTAAACAATTAACCCGTCTTTGCAGTGAGCGGCAAATGGGGCTGCTGCTGATTTCCCATGACCTGGCCCTGGTGGGGGAGTATTGCGACCGGTTGGCGGTGATGTACCAGGGCAAATTTGTTGAAGCAGGCTCGACGACCGCTATCTTTACCAATCCCCACCATCCCTATACCCGCTCTTTACTGAATGCAGCCCTGCACTTGCAACTAGACGACAAGGGGCATGGGGCGTCACCCATGCAAGACACCCCCCTATTACGGCTGCAAAACTTAAGACAGGATTACAAGTTAGAACACAACTTTTTGACCAGCCTCTGGGGGCATCAGGGGCTGGTGATTCACGCGGTCGATGACATCAGTTTGCAGATCTATCGCGGTGAGACCCTGGGGTTAGTGGGTGAATCGGGCTGCGGCAAGAGCACCCTGTCGCGCACCATCCTACAGTTGATTAAGCCCACTTCCGGGCGGGTGGAGTTGGATGGCCGGGATTTAACGGGCCTGTCCCGCAAACAGTTACAACGGCAGCGGCGGCAGATGCAGATGGTGTTTCAAGACCCGCGTGCCTGCCTAAATCCGCGGATGACAGTGGGTGAGAGTATCGCCGATCCCCTATTGATCCACAAACTGGCAACCCCAAAAGCGGCGAAAAATCAGGTGATGTCTTTACTGGAACGGGTGGGTCTGGTACCTGCGACCGACTACTATGCCCGCTATCCCTTACAGCTATCAGGGGGGCAGCAGCAGCGGGTGGCGATCGCCCGTGCCCTGATTACCCGGCCCCAGTTTGTCATCTGTGATGAGCCGGTCAGCATGTTAGACGCTAGTATCCAGGCTCAGGTGTTGGAGTTGATGCAAGACTTAAAGCAGGAATTTAACCTCACCTATCTGTTTATTACCCACGATTTGTGGGTGGCTCGCTACTTTTGCGATCGCATTGCCGTGATGCAGGCCGGCAAAATTGTGGAAATGGGGCCAACGGCGGAGATCTTCCGTCAGCCTCACCATCCTTACACCCAAACCCTGTTGCAAGCTGCGCCCCTACTGGCCCGCCAAGCTGGTAAATAATTATAAATTCAGATTAAGAATTTCTATCTAAAAGAGAAAATGTAACTCAAGCTACAACTTACCAGTGCTGTCCCCCGTATTCAATAGTGGAGTGGATATCTACCTGGCAAACTGCTGTGCGATTTAACGACTACGACCCAGGGAACTTTTACGACGAGTTGTTTTTGGCGAAAGGGCAGCCCAGGCCAGAAGCGATTCCTTTAGTTGACCGGATTAATACACTGTCGCCAGAAGAGGTGTTGCGGCGGCAGGAGGCGGCCCAGATTGCTCTATTTAAGGTTGGCGTCACCTTCAATGTCTACGGGGATGGTCAGGGCACAGAGCGGATCTTTCCCTTCGATATCATCCCCCGGATTGTCTCCTATAGCGAGTGGGTCACCCTGGAGCAAGGCCTCAAGCAACGGATTTTTGCCCTGAATCAGTTTCTTTCTGACATCTACGGCGATCAAAAAATTGTGCGGGATAGTGTGATTCCTGCTGATCTGATCTACTCTGCCAGTGGTTTTCTCCAACCCTGTGTCGGGCTCCAACCCCCAGGAGGAGTGTGGTGCCACATCACGGGAACCGATCTGGTGCGCGATCGGGATGGGCGCTGGTACGTCCTGGAAGACAACCTGCGTTGCCCCTCTGGGGTTTCTTACGTGCTGGAAAATCGCCGTGTTATGAAAAACACCTTCCCGGTTGTGTTTGACACCATGAAAATTCAACCTGTGGAAGAATACCCCAGTCAATTACTGGAAACTCTGCTCAATCTGGCTCCTGACCATTTATCTGACCCTACCGTCGTGGTGTTGACCCCCGGTATCTATAACTCTGCCTACTTTGAGCATTCTTTTTTGGCGCAACAGATGGGGGTTGAGTTGGTAGAAGGCCGGGATCTGGTGGTCGCCGATGGCTATCTGCAAATGCGGACGACTAAGGGGTTACAGCGGGTCGATGTGGTCTACCGCCGAATCGACGATGCCTTTATAGACCCCCTCGCCTTTCGCCCTGATTCCCTCCTGGGGGTACCTGGCTTAATGGAGGTGTACCGATCGGGCCGAGTGGCGATCGCCAACGCATTGGGCACTGGGGTGGCAGATGACAAAGTCATCTATGCCTTTGTGCCAGATATGATCCGTTATTACCTGGGTGAAGAGCCGATTCTTGCAAATGTCCCCACTTACCTGTGCTGGGAACCCCAGCAACAGAGCCATGTGTTGGCCAACTTGAATAAGCTGGTGGTGAAAGCGGCCAACGAATCGGGGGGCTACGGCATGTTAGTCGGAACCCAGGCGACCGCAGAGCAACGGGCCGAATTTGCTGAAAAGATCAAAGCTAACCCCCGCAACTACATTGCCCAGCCCACCCTCTGCCTCTCTCGTGTTCCTACTTTACTGGACGGCGACATCGAAGGATGTCATGTGGATCTGCGTCCCTATGTTCTCTATGGCAAAAACATTTACGTGAATCCCGGCGGCTTAACCCGTGTCGCCCTGCGTCGCGGCTCCCTCGTGGTCAATTCCTCCCAGGGGGGCGGTAGTAAAGATACCTGGGTGGTTTCTCCCTGATGGGGTTTATCTCTGATAGGGAGTAACCCAGGGCTTAGCAACCTTTTTCCTTTTTCCTTCTGCCTTTTTCCTTCCCAAAAATCATGCTCAGCCGCGTTGCAGACTCTATTTATTGGCTAAACCGTTATGTAGAACGGGCGGAAAATGTAGCCCGCTTTATTGAAGTCAACTTGACCCTGTTGCTCGACTCTCCCTCTGGGACTGAGCAACAATGGGAACCACTCGTGCTCACAACGGGAGATCTGCCTCTGTTTAAGGAACGCTATGGTCAAGCATCGGCTGAGACTGTGATTCAATTTCTGACCTTTGATGCAGACTATCCCAACTCCATCCTTTCTTGTCTACACAGTGCCCGCGAAAATGCCCGATCGGTGCGAGAGGTGATCTCCTCTGAGATGTGGCAGGAAGTAAACTCAGCCTACTTAATGGTGCAGGAAGCTGCTGCCAATCTGCCCAATAGTTCTCAACTGTTTGATTTTTTTACAGAAGTGAAGCGGGCCAGTCATCTGTTTTCTGGGGTGATGGATGCCACCATGACCCACAATGAAGGTTGGCATTTTGGTCAAATCGGGCGCTTGCTGGAGCGGGCCGATAAAACAGCCCGAATTTTAGATGTGAAGTACTACATCTTGCTGCCCTCAGTCAGAGATGTGGGGTCAACCCTGGATGAGTTGCAGTGGATGGCCCTACTTAAATCTGCCAGTGCCTATGAAATGTACCGGAAGAAAGGGCAACATCGGATTTCACCGATGGATGTGGCAGCTTTTTTGATTTTGGATCAGGAGTTTCCCCGGTCGGTGCGCTCCTGCATTTTAGAAGCCGAGCGATCGCTGCACCAGATTACAGGCAGCCCCCTGGGTACCTGGCGCACTCCCGTGGAACGTGCCTTTGGACGGCTGCGCTCCGATCTGGATTACCTTACAATTGAAGACGTGGTTGAGGAAGGTTTACATGAGTTTCTGGATAAACTGCAAAGCCGCATGAATAATGTCGGTGAGCAAATGTTTGAAACCTTCTTCTCGCTTGAATCCGTCGCTTGACTTAGAGCACATCCCCCCTTACCCATCCTTCTCTGTGCGTTACCAGATCAGCCATACCACCACCTATCGCTATAGCCAGCCCGTTACCCTACAGCCCCACATGGTGCGGTTACGGCCCCGCAGTGATGGGCACCAAACTTTGCAATCCTTTACGCTACAGGTCTCTCCTGTCTCCCAACAGCAGTGTCACCTGGTTGATTTAGAGGGCAATGAAACCATCAAGCTTTGGTTTAACCCAGAGTCTACAGAGGAGTTGAGCATCCAGGTGCAATCTCAGGTAGAAACCCATTGTGTCAATCCCTTCAATTACTTAATGGAACCCTGGGCCTTGCATTTACCGATTGACTACCCCAGTTCTTTCCTGGCCCAGATCCAGCCTTACCTGGCAGGATCTCCAGGGCATTTAACCCATCGAATGGATGCCGCGATCGTCCAGTTGGCCCATGACCTCCAGCACCGGGTCAATGGCAATACCACTCTGTTTTTGTCTGAGTTAACCCAGGAGATTTACACAACCTGCAAACATCTGATTCGAGAAACGGGGGATCCCTTTCCTTCCGGGCTGACCTGGGCTAAGAGGGCTGGGTCTTGCCGCGACTTGACCGTGTTGTTTATGGATGTGTGTCGCACGATTGGCCTGCCAGCCCGCTTTGTCAGTGGCTATCAAGAGGGAGATCTAGATAACCCCGAACGTCACTTACATGCTTGGGCAGAGGTCTATTTGCCAGGGGCCGGTTGGCGTGGTTTTGACCCGACCCACGGGCTAGCCGTGGCCGATCGTCACATTGCCCTAGTGGCCAGTTCTATCCCCAGCTACACCGCCCCCCTTCCCGGTGCCTACAGCCCTGGAGCCGCTCACTCCACGATGTCCTACGATCTGATGATTAATGTAATTGCTTAAAAGCAGCAGGCAAACTAATTTCAACTGAGAAGTGGGAAAGATGGTCGCGACAAATCCAACCTGGCTCGAACAACCCCCATCAAAGCTTGTGATGCGGGGAATAAGCTGGCAAACCTACAAAGCCTTAATGTCAGAGGTAGGGGATGATCGTGACTGGAGAATTACCTATGATCGGGGAATATTAGAAATTAGAATGCCATTAGAAGAACATGAAGAACGTGACATATCCTAGTAGCTTGCCTACCCGCCTCTGACTCTACGAGTACAGAGCGGACTTCCAAGTTTTCGGCTATACAGTTCTTAGGCTAGGTAATCCTGTGGCCTCCCTGTACGTTGTTTATACTCCGCGTGATGACCCACCGCAGAGTTTAAGGTACTGGTTTTGCGATAGGCTTTTCAGCTTCCCGACTCGCGT
>JBJTUO010000199.1:0-2516 GCA_046080785.1 Leptolyngbyaceae cyanobacterium
CTGGGGATGGCGGATATGCCCATAAAGGATGCGATGGCTCTCCCATGGTTGATTGCCAGGAGCCTGGAAGAGAGTCTGGGCGATCGGGAACGCCTGGGGCCCAGAAACCCGCACGATGCCCACACTCCCCTGTTGGGGGACAATGGCTGTTGCAATCGCTGCTATCGTTGTTCCCACTATCGACATCCTAAAGATACTTGGGTCAGCCTTTGCTGGGTGTGAGATCCTGTCCTTGACCGTCTCTGTCTACACTATCAGGGATCGCTGCTCCTGATGCCGAATTGCAATGACCGCAGGCTTGGGGGGGGCATTGGGTGTTCTTGCAGGCCAATTAGAGCCGATCGGAACGGCACGAATTTGCTCAAAGGGTTGCCCCTCGGTTGTCTTCATGGCAAATCGACGAGTTTCACGAGCCTGATTTTGTCGGGTTCCATTGATTTCACCGGGATGCTGAATTGCTAAAAATAGGGTTTTGCCATCTTTGGTGAAGTAAGGCCCGGTAGCCTCTGTTTCGATCGGGCTGATGCCAAACAGGTGCATTTGCCCCGCCAGTTCACCAGACAGGGGCAGATACCAGATGGCATTGTTGCCAAATACCCCCCGCAGATTAGAGGGGCTAACAGGGGCACCATTGGGCTCCAGCCGATCGGCTGGCACAGCACGATTGAGCACCCCAGAAGACATATCATTCACCATCCACAGGTTGCCTTTGGGGTCAAAGGCTAGGTTGTCAGGGTTAGAGAAGCCTTGCCCCCCGGCAGATGGTTCCCCGCCGGTAGAGAGCATCTTCCACTTAAAGGTTTGGGCCTGCGGGTCGCCATTCGTTTCGCTGAGTTGCATAATCCAGCCGTATTCGTAGGCGGTGCTGCCATCGGGCCCCTTAAAGATGCGGAGGTCAGGGCTGCCATCCTCCTTACTGATGGCACCAGAGGTAAAGGTGATGAACAGATCCCCATTGGGGCCAATTTCCGTATCTTCAGGTCGGGCCGTGCAGGTCGCCCCAGCCGCGTTGGCCGCAAGGTGGGCGTCAATCAAAATCGCGCCCTGCTTTTCTGGCAGCGAGCCACTGTAGAGATCCCCTAAGGTCTGATATTTTTGACGAAATGCCTCCACTTCCTCATCATCCGTTGCCCTAAAAATACCAGCCCCTGGTCGATTGGGTAAGGGCAACATGGCCCCACTGTGGAAAGTGGGGGCGATCGGATTGATTGGGGTTGTCATCGTTAGGGGAATCCAGCGACCGCTGCCATCTGGGTTGAATTGGGCTGCGTATAACATGCCATCAGAGAGTAATTTGGAGTTAGACTTGTCTGTCGGATCGGTGACGTTGCCTGTGCTGACAAACTTGTAGAGGTGCCCACCCCTGCGATCGCAACCAGAATAAAACGCCAGGGGTTTGCCCGCCACGACGCGAATTCCCACCGCTTCATGGCGATAGCGCCCCAACCAGCTATGCTTGGTACCTGGATCTTGGGAATTGGTGGGGTCAATTTCCACAATCCAGCCGTACTTATTACCTGCTAAGCCAAACACATTGCCCAGACCACTCAGCTCTTCATCGCCCTGCATAAAGGGACGATATTTAGGATCAAAGGAGGTGCCATCGGCATAGACAGGCTCCGGTACATGGTTTTGAATGTTTTCTTCTCCGCTCAGCACCGTCCCCCAGGGGGTGGTTCCTCCTGCACAGTTTTGAAAAGTGCCAATGATCCGATCGCCCAGCTGATCCACATACCCCTGGCCCTGGGTTTTACGGAATACAGCAGCGGCAGGCCCAGTCACCTTCAGGTAGCGACCATCCTCCAGGCCAGAAATTCCCGTGACCCGCCGGTCTTGTTGGGAGAAAGTCCGCTGCCATTTGCCATCCGAGCCCCGCTGAATTGCAATCACCCCCAACCCTTGGTCAATGAGGGCTTCCCTACAAATGGTTTTAATGGCCTGCTTGACTGGGCTGTTGTCTGGCAAAGCAAAGGCATTCAATCCGGGGGGTAACTCAGAGTCAGGTTTAGCAGCCTTGACTGCGGCTTCTACCGCTGGCTGGGCCACACTGAGGGGTAAGCTTTTGCCAATCACCTGCGTATAGGTCTGCAACCAGGGAACGGCACTAATATATTCAAAGTTTACGGTTAAGAACCCTTTGTCTGGCCCAGTTTCTACAAAAGACAAATAGTCGTTGTTGTAACCAAAGCGGGAATTGCCGACCCGATCGCCCCAAGAGGCAATGACATCGTAGATAAACCCGGCTGGCAGTACCACATCATCTACCACGTCATACTGGGCAAACTGGGCAATTTGCTGCTCTGAGGTGAGCCGATTTGAGACTAAGGGCATTGGCCCTTTGACAGGCTCAAATCCAATCAGGGAGGCGATCGATTGTAGGTTAAGTTGAGAATGTTGACCAAATCTGCCACAGGCCACCGTACTGGCAGATACCCCCAAAAATAGTAAAAAATCTCGCCGATTCAACGCCATACCGATCGATTTGTTCTACACACAGCAACTTCTTACTCTACCCT
>JBJTUO010000200.1:0-13347 GCA_046080785.1 Leptolyngbyaceae cyanobacterium
GAATCAGTGCATTTTTCATATAGAGCTTGACGTAGGTAGTGCGTGCTAATCTGTAATCAACTATAAGGGATTTATCTGCTGGCTCTATTTAGGAAAGATAAACCCTGATGCTTTTACTAAAAAGCTTGTGTAAAGCTTGAGAGACCCGTTCAGAAATCGATCGCTGCAATGTGGAGGTATATTGTCTCTACTGTCTACTTGACCCACTGATAAGCCGGTCTCGCTGATTCTAGTAGTCCGTAAAGAAATGCATTCTGCTTTTCAGCAACGCCAATCAACCAGCGTAGACAGGTCTTGCGCCGTCACCCCGACCAATCCAGGCAAAATCCGTCAGAGCAGTCGCGATCCCAACATCGTTTTACTGCTTTGATCGCTTTGTCAATCAGCTTTAGAGCAGGTTTGCAAGCCCCCTACTCATTCATGCTGCGGTAGGTAGCGACCGCTGAGGGAGAAATGCGGTTGAGGTAGCGGAAGATCCAATACTTAAAAATGGTGTCTAAGATCACCGGAAAAGTGGCAATAAAGAGAAAGATAAAGCTGCGGTTGGCGGGTAAGCCTAAATGTCTCGCAAAGCTCTCTAGCAAAACTTCCCAACCGTGGGGTGAGTGAAATCCCACAAACATATCGGTAAATAAAATGATGATAAATGCTTTTGCACTGTCGCTCAAACCATAAACTGTTTCATCAATAAATGATTTGACAACAGTTACATCTTGTTTGCGATAAATGAGCACAACAGCAAAGGCTATGATTGAGAGCAAATCAGAAAATACATTTGCGATCGCATTAGACCCCATACGTTTGTAGTCAGCAGCGATTTCCGCTGCCTTTTCTTGCAGTCGCTCCTCAATCTGGTCTTCGGATAGTTTTGGGGATTGGTTAAGCAGATAATCAAACCGGAGACGGTGTTCATAGCTTTGCAATTCCTGCAGAGCTTCTTCTTCTAATTCAGCATTAATGAAAATTTCGGTTCGATCGCTGGTGCCCCGAAAATGTTCTACCACCGGCAAGATTAAGGTTTTAGAAACTTGTTGGGTCAGCAGTGGAATAATGATCAGCAGTAGGAGAAAGCGGATAGCAATCAGGGTCTTTGCCTTATTGCTACGAAAACTTTGCACCACCTGCGCTTCTGCCTCAGGGTTAAGGTCTCGACGAATGCGATTGACAGTACCTAGAATTGATCGGGGTAATATCCCCGTCTTATCTAAAATACCATCGTCGTTATTCGATGCTTCCGGGTAGGTGAATGATGCGAGGGGTTCTCCCTTACCATTACGAGGAGCCTGCCGGGAATCAGGAGGTTGATTTTGACCCACAGGCACCAGCGCTGTGGCATTTGTCTTTGCCAGATAAGGGGCCAAGACTTCATCAATAAACTTAAGCTTCCCCAAAATAATTTGTTGGGTTTCTTCATTTTCCCAGTAAGACAGGGGTTGTTTGGGTGCCAATCCATTCTGACTGGGGTCGGCGTTATTGGTGACAAAGCGGCTAGCCTTAAACTCTGTCATTCGTAAGTCGGCAATCTTCAGCAGTCGCCGCAGCTCTGTGCGGAAGTAGAGCATGGTGTTTTCGCTATGGCGGGACGATCGCTCTGGCACTGGTCGCCCCTCGAAATGCTCATCTTCTATTGCTCGAATCTTGAGGGCGGCATCATAGGCCTGATCCAATGCCCGCTCGGGGGTATCTCGCAACCACTGGTTGGCATCCTGAAAATACCGCCGAATTTGATTAAAGATCGATGTCATGTGACGCAACAATCCGCAATAGAAGAAACAACTGAATAATTGAGACCGTTAGAAGTAACCCTTAATGAACCACAACAGAGGTATGAAGGCGTTGCTGAAAGGCAGGATGAATTGAAACAAAGTTTCAAGCAGCCAGTCCCCTTTTCATCCCTGGAATCAGCAATGCCAGTGTGAACTAGTATAAGGCGGGGTTTCTCTTACCTCAGCTAAAATTAAGGTATGAAGTGATTTTAACAAAATCATCAGAGAGCAATTGGTGACTTCTTTAGCAGTTTGGATCACAGGCCCCAGCCGCAGTGGCAAAACCACTCGACTTTTGGGTCAGGTGAAAACCTGGTTAGACCCCCTGGATACCCAGGATGCCTACAATCGACCGGGAATCCTGGCCTTTGCCGCCACTGGAGATCATCGGTTAGAACTGGCCGATCGACTAGCGGAAGCAACCCAGGGCAAGTTTCCAGTGCGTTCAACGACGCCGCTGGGGTTCTTTGAAGATGAAGTCTTGTTGTTTTGGTCGCTCTTGGCAGACCAGCTCGATCTACAAACTCCGTTTCCCCTGCGATTAGCACCTGAAACAGAACTGGAGTTTGCCACCCAACTCTGGCAACCCACCTTAGATCCGGTAGTTGGGCAGCAAGGCAATGTCCTGGAATCACGCCTGGTGCGGCAGGTGTTGGACTTTCTACAACTAGCGGCACTAGCGGGGATTGGGATTGCTGACATTCCCCAACGATTAGAACAGGGCTTTGCAGAACAGGCAGAATTGCCCTTACCGACTGCACTGGTCGGCACATTACTGGAACAGTGGCAGACCTGGTGTCTAGATCGGGGGCTGCTGACCTACGGACTGATTACCGCCCTCTATGGTCAACAGCTCCTGCCCCACCCCACCTATCGTCAGCACCTGATCCAGCGATTTGGCTGGCTGGTGGCGGATGATGTGGATGAATATCCAGCGATCGCCGGTAATCTCTTCAAGACGTTAATGCAGTCAGGCCTGACGGCAGCCTTTACCTATAACCCGGATGGGGCAGTGCGACTGGGGCTGGGGGCTGACCCAGAGTACCTGGCTGACCTGAGTCAGCAGTGCCTGGTGGAAAGTCTTGCAGATCACCCTGTAGCAGGGTTAGCGCTAGCATGGGGCAGCACCGTCGTAGATCTGAGCCTGAGTCCCTTCTGTTTCACTAGTCTGCCCGACTGCTTTCAAGTGATCCAAACCGGATCACGGGGACAGATGCTGAACCGCGCCACCCAGGTTTTGATCGGGGCCATCCAGCAGGGCCAGGTGCAACCCCAGGAAGTCGCTATGATTGCCCCTGGTTTAGACGCGATCGCCCGCTACACAGTGGCAGAACAACTACACCAGGCTGGGATCGGGGTAGAATCCCTCAATGATCAGCGTCCTTTAAATAGTGTGCCAATGGTGCGGGCCTTGCTTACCTTGATTGCCCTGGTCTATCCCGGCTTAGGCCGACTGGCGGAGCGGGAGAGTGTGGCGGAGTTGCTGGTGGTGTTAAGTCAGCCGCAAGGAGCGATCGATCCAGTCAGAGCTGGCTTACTGGCGGATTATTGTTTTGCGCCCCATCCAGAGCGGCCCCAATTATTACCGGCCCAGACCTTCTCCCGTTGGGATCGGTTGGGTTACCAGGCGACCAACGCCTATGAACAGATTCAACAATGGATTGCCACCCAGCAGACCCACCTGGAACAGCGGTTGATTCCTAATTTTGTCTCGCTGTTAGACCGGGCCATTCAATATTTTTTCCTGGCCCACCGCACCCTCACCAGTGATCAACTGGCTGCCCTGCGGCAATTGATGGAGACGGCCCAGCACTATTGGGATGTTAGCCGCCGCGTCCAACGGGGGAGCCGGTTTGAGCCCCCTGCCTTCATGACGGCCAGTCGTCTGATTCAATTGCTGCGGAGTGGGGCGATTACGGCCAATCCCTACCCGATGCGACCGACAGCGGCAGGACGGCAAGCGGTGACCCTGTCCACGGTGTTTCAGTATCGCTCCAGTCGCCGGGCGCACCGCTGGCAGTTCTGGTTGGATACGGGATCTCCCCGCTGGCTGAGTGGGGTGGATGCCCTGTTGGGAGCGCCCCTGTTTCTCCAGGAGCAGATGGGCCGCCCCTGGAGCGCCATAGATGGGATGGCAGCGCAGGAAAAACGGTTGCGCCGGATTTTGGTGGATTTATTAAGCCGCACAGAGGAGCGGGTCTTTCTTTGTCACAGTGATCTGGCCACCGATGGGCAAGAACAGACCGGAGTTTTGCTATCCTTAGTGAACGCGGCGGTGCCTTTAGAATCGCTGCAACTTGCACCCGATTCTGCCAGCCTGGGGATGCTCTGATGTCAAAAGATACCCTATTTGCCCTCTCCCTCTTTCCCTACCTGGGGTTTCTCTGGTTTATTACCCGTTCCGGTCTGATGCCCCGGCTAGCCTTGGTTGGCTTTTATATGACCCTCGTGTTTGTAGCGATCACCATTCCTGCGGGGATCTATGCAAAAATCCACTATGGCGATATGTTGGCCAATGTGGATTGGCTGCACGGGGGGGCTGAAGCCTTTCTCACCCTATCGAATGTCCTAGTAGTCCTGGGGTTTTATCAGGCAATTCAACTTAAACGGCCCTCTCCCCCCTCTGAGCCCCCCTCCTCATAAAGGGAGTGTGTCTCTTTGGGGTAGAATGGGTTGCTTAAATAGGCTGGCATGAAGTGGTGAACGATCGCAGGCAGAATTTAGGCTTTCCCCTGGAGTCT
Source organism: Leptolyngbyaceae cyanobacterium (assembly GCA_046080785.1). Taxonomy (GTDB): domain Bacteria; phylum Cyanobacteriota; class Cyanobacteriia; order Leptolyngbyales; family Leptolyngbyaceae; genus JBJTUO01. The sequence continues at coordinate 4,508 of JBJTUO010000200.1, forward strand.
CCCCAGAAGTTTTCTGTCATGGGAGTCCCGGTGCATTTGATGCGGAACTATCAGGCCTGGTTGCTGGAATCTCTTAAGGCAGGACGCGGTTGCCATGTGGTCACCCTGAACGCAGAGATGACCATGCAGGCAGAGCAAAACCCCCGCCTGGACGGGGTGATACGCCAGGCGGAGTTGGTGATTCCCGATGGGGCTGGGATAGTCCTTTATCTAAGGCTTTACGGCCGCAAAGTGCAGCGATGCCCAGGCATTGAGTTGGCAGAGTCGCTTTTGCAAGCAATGGCCCAATTTAATCTGGGGTCTGTCTTCTTTTATGGGGGGGCACCCGGTGTGGCAGAGCAGGCGGTAGAAGTCTGGCAGCAACGAGCACCAGGGTTGCCGATCTGCGGCAATCAGCATGGGTTCCTCAAACCAGAGGATGAAGCCGCTTTTTGTCAACACTTACAGGCACTCCAACCCAGCCTGGTTTTAGTGGGGTTGGGGGTACCCCGGCAAGAATTTTGGATTGCAGAGCATCGCCATTTGTTGCCCAATGCCATCTGGATTGGGGTCGGTGGTAGTTTTGACATCTGGTCTGGCACCAAAGAGCGGGCACCGCGCTGGTTATGCGACAACAACCTGGAGTGGGTTTATCGCCTCTATCAAGAACCCTGGCGCTGGCGCAGAATGCTGGCCCTGCCCCAATTTGTCTGGCGATCGCTGATTTACCGTTGCAAACACGGCCCCTCCGGGTAAGATGGGGTGAGCTTAATCAAGTGTAAAAACCTGTGTTTCCCGGCCACCCTTTCTGCATACTAACCATTCACAGTTTCCGTGATTCCCAAGGTCAACACCGATGGTCTCCCTAACCACTGCACCGCTGTCTGCTCAAGCGCCCGTTTCCCAGCCAACCATTGACAATCTGCCCCAAACCGCTGCCGCGATCGTGCAATTTCAGGGTGTTTATAAGACCTATGGTAATGGCTGTCAGGCCCTCAACAATGTGAATTTAGCCATTCCTCGCGGTCATTTCCTGTTCATCACGGGGCCATCGGGTTCAGGCAAGTCCACTTTGTTGAAATTGCTCTACGGCGCAGAAACCGTAACCGATGGCCGGGTCATCGTAGACGGCATGAATTTATCGGAATTGAAGGGCGATCGACTGTCCCAACTGCGTCGCCGCATTGGTGTCGTATTTCAGGACTACAAATTGATCCCCCGTCGCACCGTGGAGGAGAATGTAGCTTTTGTCCTTTGGGCCCAGGGGTTAAACCGCAGAGAGATCTATCGTCGCCTGCAACCTGCCCTCAAGATGGTGGGCCTCTCCCATAAAGCCAATTGCTTTCCTGATGAATTGTCGGGGGGAGAGCAACAGCGGGTGAGCATTGCCCGCGCCATTGTCGGTACGCCCCCCATTTTGCTGGCCGATGAGCCGACAGGCAACCTGGATGGGGATAATTCGATTCAGGTGATCAAAATCCTGAAAAAACTTAACGCCATTGGGATTACCGTGATTGTCACCAGCCACGATGAGCACCTGATCCGCCAATCTAATCAGCCGGTGGTGCAACTGCGGGATGGACAACTGGTGCAACGGGCATTTTAGCAGGTCACAATTATGACTTCCGGGCCCGCCAATTTTCCCGATATTCAGACTCACTGGGCTCAAGCCTTTATTGATGCCCTGGCCCAGCGCCGAATTGTGAGCGGCTTTCCCGATGGCACCTTTCGGCCAGAACAGGCCGTAACACGGGCAGAGTTTGCGGTCATGGCTCAGTCGAGTTTTCCCACGCTGCCCTTCCAGAGAGTCTATGTACCATTTAAGGATGTGCCAGCCAACCACTGGGCGGCGAAAGCAATCCAATGGGCCTACGAGCGGGGCTTACTGACAGGCTATCCAGATCAAACTTTTAAACCCAGCGCAGCGATCGTCAGGGTGCAATCTTGGGTCGCCCTGGTGGGAGGTCTGGGCCTGGGGACATCGGGCACAGTGCCCCTGGCAACCCTCTATCAGGATGCCAATCAGATTCCCACCTGGGCAACGACTGCCGTTGCTGCGGCCACAGAGGCGGCGATCGTGGTCAACCAGCCCAATCCCAGGCAACTGCGGCCCAATCAACCAACGACGCGGGCCGAGGTTTCGGTGATTTTGTATCAGTGTCTGGTACAGTTGGGGCAAGTCGGGCCCATTCCTTCTGGGGCGATCGGGCGCTGGCCTGTGGGCAGCCAGACTGTTTTGGTCAATCACCCCCGTGAGTTTCGCGCCGTTTGGGTTGCCGCTGTCTGGAATGGGGATTTTCCCTCGAAACCAGGGTTAACCCCTCAGCAACAGCAAGCAGAATTGATCGCTATTCTGGATCAGATGCAGAGATTAAACTTCAATGCCCTGATTTTGCAGGTGCGACCAGAAGGGGATGCCCTTTATCACTCGTCTCTGGAACCCTGGAGCAACTGGTTGACAGGCACTCAGGGTAAACCGCCTACTCCTTTTTACGACCCGTTGGAGTTTGCCATTGCCCAATGCCACCAGCGGGGAATGGAGCTACATGCCTGGTTTAATCCCTACCGGGCCAGAACCGCTCGATCGACGGTCAATGTCGCGCCCCATATTGCTGTCACCCATCCAAACGTCGTGTATCAGTGGGGCAACCAACTGTGGATGGATCCCGGTGCCAACGTGGTAGAAGACCGAACCTACGCAGTGATTTTGGATGTGGTGCGGCGCTACGACGTGGATGGCATTCACTTAGATGATTATTTCTACCCCTACCCCATTGCAGGGCAAGAGTTTCCCGACGGTGAAACCTACCGAGCCTATCAGAAGGGTGGGGGCAACCTTGCTCTGGCAGACTGGCGGCGGGATAATGTGAATCGTTTAATTCAACGTCTGCGTAAGGGCATCCGGGCAGAGAAAGCCCATGTTAAATTTGGCATCAGCCCCTTTGGCATTTATCGACCCGGTCAGCCGCCCCCAATTCAAGGGTTAGATGCCTACAACAAACTCTATGCCGATTCCCTAAAATGGCTGCAGCAGGGCTGGGTAGATTACCTGGCACCCCAACTCTACTGGCGCACCGATCAACCCGCACAAAGTTACCCGGTCTTGCTGCAATGGTGGGTTGATAGCAATACCCAAAAGCGCCATATTTACGCGGGCAATAACCTCTCCCAACTGGATGGCAAAGCCTGGACTTTGACAGAAATTGAAAAGCAGGTGGCCATCACCCGCAGCCTCAATCCTCAATTGGCCTTGGGCAACATCTTTTTCAGTCAGGATGCCCTGGCTCAAAATCGAGAGGGCATCAGCGATCGCTTTGCTACCTCCACCTTTAGTACCCCAGCCCTGGCCCCCACCATCAATTGGTTGCAGGTGATGCCCCCAACCCAGCCCCTTAATCTGAGAGTCACGGGGAATCACCTCAGTTGGAATACAGCCCCTAATCTGCGGGGTTGGGCAGTGTACCTCAAAACGGAGAATCAGGCAGGCACTGGTTTACCAGTTCGCTGGAGGTTACAGCGACTTCTGCCAGCCGCGACGACTGGCCTGACTCTACCAGCGGGCACCTACGCCATTGCTGGCGTAAATCGTCTGGCCCAGGAAAGTGGGGGCATTGTCGTCACCGTCAGTGGGTAGAACTGGTTTATATCTTCTTGGGTTTTCAAGAAGCCACTGGCCAACCTATAGCAAATCATTGGGAGGATTGGGGCAAAGCACTGTACTGGGTTTGCTCGGCATACATGGCCCGCAGCACCAGAGCTGGGTCAACATACTTGCCGGTAAACTTTAAGCCCCAGTGCAAGTGGGGACCAGTGGTGCGACCGGTCATCCCCACTCGCCCAATTCGCATTCCTGCCAGGATAACCTGCCCTTCTAAAAGTTGAATGCCGCCATCTCGATCAACCAGATAGCGTTGACCATTGATGATTTGGACAGAGCCTCTCATGTGGCAGTAGATATGCTCCCACTCGCCTGACTGAATCACGATTGAAGTGCCACAGGCCGTATCATCAGAAACCCGAGCAATTTTGCCCGTCCACCAGTTGCGAATATAGCTACCCTCTGGGGCCGCCAGATCAAGCCCCCGGTGAAACTCCTGACCGGGAGAGCCATCTGGCGATCGCCGATAGCCAAACGGAGAAGTATAACCCTGGAAATTTTCAACCGGGAAGGAGGCCCCTTGCCAATTTCTGCCCGTTGTTGCTTGATCATCCGCTTCTACAGCGCCAACAATGATCTGATCCTTTCCTAGGGCGGCAACACCAATCAGGCAAACACTGACCAAAAGCGCGATTTGCCCAATCGGGTTAAGCTGTCGCCAACAAGAAATTGACCAAGGTAGCATGCTTTAAATCCTCACTCGTACTTAATCACTAAAGTTTCAGTTCGGGTTCTAATTACCAGCTTTCTGGAAAGATTCTTCAAATCAGGTTGGATATCCGGATAAATTACAGAGATTCCAAACACTGGGCAGAATTATTAAGAGTTTGTAACCTCAAACCTGACTCGCTGTATCTTACTCCAAGGGGGTGCGCTCTGGGCCATTGACCCAGTCATTATCTGATCGGGAAACCTCCTAAAACGGTTTGAACATAAAGAAAAGTTGCATCGCGGTGCCCAAGACGCCCAGAATGGATGACCCAATTCCATTACCCGACTGCTCTTTGGGAGGGGGAGCCTCCAACTGTTTGACAAATTTTTGCGCAATCAAAGTGCCCTGGGTGTTGTTTTGCTGGGTAAATAACTGTTCCGCCGCTTTAGAATCGGCTAAAGCACCCGGCACATCCCCTGTTTGAAATCGAGCAAAACTACGACCTAAATAGGCTTGAGCCAGGTCAGGCTGACGCTCAATCGCCTGGGTAAAGTTATCGATCGCACCGGCAAAGTTCTTATTCTTGCTATCGTTGATGGCCCACTGGTAAAACTCCTCTGCACTCCCGGTGGTCGCATTCAGGCCGATCGCTCCCTGCAACAGAGCCTGTTCAAATCTAGCCCCGTTGGTGCTGGAGCCGATCAGTTGAGCAGTTCGTAGATCTGCGCCAGTCAAGTTGGCACCATCCAGATTGGCCCCCGTTAAATTGGCCCCCATTAAGCTGGCCCCCAACAAATTGGCCTGTCGGAGGTCAGCTCCTTGTAGGTTGGCTCGACTGAGATTGGCACCACTGAGATTGGCACCACTGAGATTAGCGCCATTGAGATTGGCAAACACCAACCCTGCATTGGTGAGGTCACACTGGGGGCATTGGCGGGTAGACAGTAATTGTTGCGTATGGCTGGGATTTTCTGCCCCGGCAGGAAAGACAAGACTGGTGGCGGCCAAGATGGCTAAAATCTCAGCAGATGGGCTCAGGTTTTTGGTCGTGGATTGTTTCATAACCAGGTGACACAAGGGATGGGAGAATAACCCTGCTAATGCCTGGAAACAGGATATACGCATTCATTGAAGTTGAATCATTTTTCTCAAAACAACCCCCACGGCTAGCAAGCCTCAAGCACCCGACAAAACATTGAGAACCGCTTTCGGATTCAGTTGATCCTTAAACCAGATCACCTTGGCGGGAAGCTGATCTAACTTCACACCCGCTTTTTCCAGATTGAGCCGCTCAGAGATAGCCAAAATTAGATCATCCCGCCCCGACTGACGCACCTGGGAAAATTTCTTGCTCAAATACTCTGGTCGCCAGTAGCCAACAATCTCCAGCAGGTAGGTGCGGCCATCGGGGTGAACCAAACGAAAATCGGGAATCATGACACTGCCAGGAATAGGGATTAAATCTACTTCCCGTTCTAGTTGCCAGTCAGTAGCCGTCCGAGCCCAGCGCGATACAAAACTTGCTTCTATCATACTGTCGTAGGGCTTACCGGCAGGATAGTGAGTCACCAACCCGCATTCAGAATCAAGGCAGAAATTGCCAGAACGCACCTTACCTGAGTAGCTGTCTCGTAGTTGCAGGGTGCTGGTGAGGCTCCAGCGGGTCACATGTAACAGGGCCGGCAGTAGCATGGCCAGCTTTAAGCCGTAATGGGTGTTGGGCTTAAATAAACTGGTGGGGCCATCGATCGTCAGCGTAAAGCCATGATCGGCATCCCCTTCTATATAGGCCATCAGGCTAAAGAGTTTAATATAGCGAAAGAGCAGCTTATACTCACCAGGATCATTGCGATGGGCATTGATCGTGATATGGCTAGCCCGGTAAAACACGCCCTGTACCTGCGCCAGATTGTATCGATGTAAGAGCGCATCGGGGTCAGGAGCTTCAAAGCGAGTCAGAATCTGATTTTCAGGCAGATCGGCATACAGCCCTGCTTGAATTTGCGATGGTAAAACTTCGCGCCCACTTTCCAGGCTAAGACAGGCGGCCAGATGCTCCAGGGTGGCGATCGTTGCAGCATGACTAGCTGGCCCCTCGGCGGAACGGGCAAAAACCCGCTGGCGTAAGGCCACCGGGTCGAGGGGACTAACAGTTTCAAAGGTACTGAAAGCGTCGCTGGCCAGTAGATGGGCTAGACCCCGCTTCACCCGGTAGTCTGTCCCTTCTCCCTCTAATGCCAGCAGTTGTTGATCTAGCCCCCCCCGGCTCCCCCCTTGCGCTTGCTGAAATCGGGCAATCACATCAGCAGCGATTGCCCGGTTTTCAACCGTTAACCCCAACCGCTTGGGTACGATCGCTTCGCCACTGTAGCGATGAATCAGCAGATCGCTGGGTAACATGGCCGCCCTTCAATCAACCAGCCAGAACTGGGCAGAGTAATCACAGAGCCAGCTCATTGGCTTTCTTGGCCAGGTCAATATCTTTAGCGGTAATGCCACCAGAGTCATGGGTGGTGAGATCAATCACCACCCGGTTGTAAACGTTAAACCATTCTGGATGGTGCCCCATGGCCTCTGCGACAAGAGCTAAGCTGGACATAAAGCCAAAGGCCTCAATAAAGGAGGCAAACCGATATTCTGCATGTAGTTTGCCATCTTTAGCGGCCCAACCCGGCAAATCGCTCAAAGCTTGATCGATTTGCCCAGGGGATAAAACAGGTGAACTCATAACCGTTATTTGAAATTAACGAGACTGAATAGGCTTCTAGGAAGACACCTTAGCGATCGCATCTTCAACGGAGTTTTGCAGCGACAAGAATTGTTCTAATCGAACCAGCTTGACCGTTTGCGTCACCCGTGGATTACTGACGATGTGAAAAGACCCCTGTGCGGACTGGGCTTTTTTAGCCAACTGAACAAGAGCACCCAACCCCGAACTGTCTACAAAATCAATCTTGGACAGGTCTAGAATCAAGTGACTTGGCCCCTCTTCGACGCATTTAGTTAAAACCTTACGGAAGGTTGGCTCAGAAAAAGCGTCTAGGAGACCCGTGAGGCGAAATATCTGATAATTATCCCTGATTTCACGAGTGCCTCTTAAACTAACGGTCAGGGTAAGTTGCTCAGGAATAGCATCCTCCTAAGATGTCTTCTTAATTAGATTAGATATTTTTGAGGCTTCAGTATACACTGCGATCGAGTATTTTGTCACAAAAAACCGCGACAAAGCCTTTAGACATCTTAAGCGAAAGGTAGCCGATCTCGCCGAATCTTTTACCAGTCCTACATTTTTTCCAATGGTTCTGGCGGCCCCAATAATGCCACGCTTAGTCTGGTATTAAGGAATCTGTCAATTAATGACTCGCACTTCAGACCTGCATGGCTTGCTCAATCTCAACAAACCACCTGGCTTTACCTCCCATGACTGTGTCGCGAAGGTGCGACGCCTACTGCAAACCAGGCGAGTGGGCCATGGGGGGACGCTGGATCCAGCAGCTACGGGGGTCTTACCCATTGCCCTGGGTAAGGCAACCCGCCTGCTGCCCTACCTGCGATCGGATAAAGCTTACCGGGCTGTGATTCGCCTGGGAATTCAGACAACAACGGATGATTTGGAGGGAGAAATCCTGCATCAATGCTCTGGGGCCCAGCTTGATGTGGAAACGGTTAAGGTTGCCCTGCAAGCCTTTGTTGGCCACCTGCAGCAAATCCCGCCAGCCTACAGTGCCGTACAGGTAGGGGGGCAACGGCTTTACGACCTGGCCCGCAGTGGCCAATCTATCAAGGCCAAACCCCGGCCAGTACAGGTGTTTGACCTCAATGTGTTGGATTGGCGACCAGGGGAAAACCCAGAACTGGAAGTGACCATTGCCTGCGGGCCAGGAACTTACATTCGCGCGATCGCCCGTGACCTGGGAGCCGCCTTGGGGGTGGGTGGAACCCTAGCTGAGTTGCTCAGAACCCGCAGTTGCGGGTTTGAGTTAGGGGAGAGCCTGACCCTGGAGCAATTAGCCATCCAGGTTGAAGCAGGACAGTTTCAGCCGATCGCTGGTGCGATCGCCCTGACCCATATCCCGGAACTGCAACTACCGCCCGATCTAGCAAAACGCTGGTGTCAGGGGCAACGGCTCTTACTGGAGACCACCCATTCCGTCATGAAAGGGCTGCCAGTGGATGCAGTTCCCTCCTTGCTGAGAATACACGCTGAACAGAGTGAGTTTTTGGGAATTAGTAAACTGGAGCCCCTTCCAGAAGGGTATTTGCTGCGGCCCCAGCTAGTCTACACAGTGACACCGTCCTAACGTTGTCTGCCAAAAATTCGCAGCAAGAAGATAAACAGGTTAATGAAGTTCAGATACAGGCTCAGGGCACCAATAATACTCAAATTGGTCATCTTAGCTTCTCCCCCTTCCGGAATCTGAGCTGCCATTTGTACCAGTTTTTGGGTATCCGCAGCGGTGAGGGCTGTAAACAAAATCACCCCAATAAAGCTCAGCACCAAATCAAACTCAGGACTGCGCAGAAAAATATTGACGATCATGGCAATAATCA
>JBJTUO010000201.1:0-3294 GCA_046080785.1 Leptolyngbyaceae cyanobacterium
GCTTCCAAGCTTTCGGCTACACAGTTCACAGGCTGGGCAACCCCATCGCCTCCCTATGCGTTGCTTAGACTCCGCGTGATGACCCACCGCAGAGTATTAATTTTTGGTTTGATGCGGCATCACCTTGCAGCTATCCGACTAGCGCAACCCCGCCCAATTGAATGAGTCTTGTACTCTTGGGTTTAGACATTCTCGGATTATGCTGGTTCTGATGGTTGCAGGCATTCCGGTTGGCGGCTTCACCAATAGATCTACTGTATCATTTTGCTTGTTTCGTTGGCATCAAGCCACACTCAACAAGCTCGGCTTTCATCCCGTCACCGAATCGCTCTTGAGTAAACACAATTCACGTTTTCGGTGCTCGGCTTCCCGCCGACTTAGCTAAATTGATGCCATAACACAGTCAGACTTCAACTTCACTATCGCTAATCAGCCTCACCCATCACGCCTGTGCCGACGTTTTTCGACTGATAACCCACTCAACTTTGCGGTGGTAGCCTGCCGGTGCGCTATCATAAAAGCCACTCTAACCGGTACAATTGGTTTTTTAAACAACTTACCTTATAGTGAATTAGGGATTCTGGGTTTCAATAGCAGTGTTGTAATCACCTAAATTTAAATGATGCTGGAAGAGAACGCGGCAGCAGATTCATTAATGTTTGATAATAAACAAGAACAGCTTCATGTTTCACCCCCTGATAACCTCTCTGATCCCTCACTCGCTATGGATGCTTCTAACCCCCACAAAAATTCTGGATTTCAGGTCAGTCAATCAAAGGTGATCAGTATGACCGGGGAGGAGCCAGTTATGGGCGATATTGTGCCAAGCCACATGGCTAAGATTAAAGTAATCGGCGTTGGCGGCGGGGGCAGTAACGCAGTCAATCGCATGGTCGCTAGCGGTCTATCTGGCATTGAGTTTTGGTCAATTAATACAGATGCTCAAGCCCTGGCTCAATCCTCCGTTCCCCATCGCCTTCAAGTTGGGCAAAAGTTAACCCGGGGGCTGGGAGCAGGGGGTAACCCCTCTGTTGGCCAAAAAGCGGCCGAAGAATCCCGGGATGAAATTGCGGCAGTTTTAGAAGGGTCTGACTTAGTTTTCATCACCGCTGGTATGGGAGGGGGAACCGGCACAGGAGCTGCTGCGATCGTGGCTGAGGTGGCTAAAGAGATGGGTGCCCTCACCATCGGCGTGGTCACCCGCCCCTTTACGTTTGAGGGTAGGCGCCGCCTGAGTCAGGCAGAAGAGGGCATTACCGCTTTACAGACCAGTGTCGATACGATGATTGTGATTCCAAACGATCGCCTGCTATCTGTAATTGCCGAGCAGACTCCTGTACAAGAGGCGTTTCGCGTCGCGGATGATGTGCTGCGTCAAGGGGTTCAGGGGATTTCAGACATCATTACGATTCCTGGTCTGGTCAATGTAGACTTTGCTGACGTGCGATCGGTTATGTCTGATGCTGGATCTGCCCTCATGGGGATTGGGGTTGGCTCTGGCAAATCGAGAGCAAGAGAAGCGGCTTCTGCTGCCATCTCGTCGCCGTTGTTGGAGTCTTCTATCGATGGTGCTAAGGGCGTCGTTTTTAACATCACTGGCGGCTCTGACCTGACCTTGCATGAAGTCAATGCCGCTGCTGAAATTATTTACGAAGTTGTGGATCCCAACGCCAATATTATTTTTGGCGCGGTGATTGACGATCGCATGCAGGGTGAAATTCGGATTACAGTGATTGCGACGGGCTTTTCTGGCGAGACCCAACTGCAACAAAAACCTGCTATGCGTGCCCCTAGCCTGCGGCGTCCAGGTTCTCCGGTTCAAGGTGTGCCAACTCCACCCCCACCCCCTGAGCCACCCCGTCCTCAACCAGGAATGGGAGGCGGTGGACGATTAGACATCCCAGAGTTTCTCCAGCGCCGACGACCTCAACGATAGGGATGGGTTAACTTTGTTAGGCCAATTCCAACACCAGTGTCTCACCGGGCTTGGGGGTGAGTAATTCTGTTTTGAGGCCAGAGGCGACTAGACGATCGCGGAACTCTGGGATGCTGCCGATCGACTGAATCAAGCGCGGCAAAATTCCACCGGTGCGAATATCACCCATCGTTGTGGGTACTATAAAACGGGGGCTTAAGATTTTGGCCAGTTGCAAGGTTTGCTCTGGGCCCATGATCACCTGTCCCAGCAGGGGAAAGATTTGCCCAATAACCGGTGCAATCAAGACATCTACCGTTTCAATTTGTTGACGTAACGAGGCTTCAGGAGGCGCTAAGTGCGGCTCGTAGTATAAGGACTCTCCAGTCTGGCGATCGCGGAGCCAGTATCCATTTTCGACCTGACCAGGCTGAATTTCGGCCCCCTGGATTGCAGTAATCTCTAATCGCTCACCCAGTAAACAATGCTGCCCCTGACTCAAGGGGGTGACGGTTTCATAGCCCAAAGTTTGCACTGTTTTTGTAGCTGACCGTGATGCAATCACGGGAATTGAGCGATTGAGCCGTTCCAGGGTGGGTTTATGACAGTGGTCATCGACTCCCTGAGAAATTAAAATGCCATCTATGGCAGGTAAGGTTTCGGGGGTGACCGCTAGAGGAGTGTTGTGATAGGCCGTAAATAGCCACGGTTGTCCATAAAATACGAGTGGATCAACAAGCCAGGGATCGACCAGTAAGGTTTGCCCACCCAGCTCAAAGATCCAGCTATTCAAATCGATCCGAGTCAGTTTCATCGCAGATTGAAATCTTTTGTTACATCATTTCTCATCATACTGATTGGACTGGATTTCGGGAAATTATGGCTTCATTTACTCAGGCTTCTTTTATCCCTGCCGCTATGACGATCGCTGGTTCTGATAGCGGTGGTGGGGCAGGCATCCAAGCAGATCTGCGCACCTTTGCATTTCATCGGGTGCATGGAACCTGTGCCCTCACCTGTGTTACCGCCCAGAATACCCTGGGGGTTGATCGGGTCGATGCCCTGCCTCCGGAGGCGGTTGCGGCCCAGATGACAACCGTTGTTACAGATATTGCCATTCAAGCTGCAAAAACGGGGATGCTGCTGAATCAAGCCATCATGGAAGTCGTAGCCCAGGAGGTAAAAAAGCTGAACTTGCCCAATCTGGTGGTTGACCCGGTGATGGTATCCCGTGCTGGGGCACAATTGATCGACGATTGGGCGATCGCGGCTTTGCGACAGTCCCTCATTCCCCTCGCAACGGTGCTCACGCCCAATCGTTATGAGGCTCAAATTTTGGCCAACATGGAGATTCAATCCCTAGATGATATGAAAACTGC
>JBJTUO010000202.1:0-5771 GCA_046080785.1 Leptolyngbyaceae cyanobacterium
TTTTGATTGAACAGATTATCTAAACAATCAAGAGTTTTTGTCTTTCGGTTATGGCATGTTATGAGCACCGCCAATTTGTTTTTTCTATTGATTGTTTCCGATTTCATGACTGGGCAAATTTTTCTGAATATGGTGCATTACCTAACGATTAACAGAGATGTCGGAATACAGAAGACACTAAGCATTCCGTGTGTTCTCCTTGGTTTAATCCTAGACTTTCTGACTTACTGAATTCACGATTTTTAGCGTTTGTGTCTGGGGCAGTGGCAGCAGTAATCATTGAAAATCACTTTTTTTCTCCATAAAATCATGAATAACGCTTTCACTTGTTAAGGCTTTTTTGTCTATTGAGTACTATGAGTTGATAAAATTCAAAACATCTAAGTCAGTTTTTCTAAGGTCAAAGCCTTAATCCGGAAAAGTAACAGTCTGTTTGGGAAATTTCACGTTTTCCTCACAATTTGCAAAATCACACCAACTTCGGCGGGTGATTCTCACTCAACTTCGGCACCCGATTCTCGCTAAGTTTGGCACCCGTACCCCTTTGCGGAGAACCTTTTTCGGACGACCGGGCTGACCTTGCCGTAACACCTCATGGCAAATATCAAAGAGGATATTGCCATAGCGCCGTTTCCCATCGGTCAGTAGTCTAAAGCTTGCTGAAACAGTTTCTCGTCTTTTGGGCCACAGTGTAATTCCCATAAAAACCGACTGGCTCGTTCCATCAAGACGATGCTCCACCCCTGAGAGTCTGAGGCGGGACGATTCTCCCCCACTTTGGTATAGAGTTCATCCCCTTCAATCACCTGACTGAGGAATTTATGCATCAAGGAGTAGAGCATCGGAGTCGGTTTCAGATCAGCCAAGCGCCACTCCCAATCCAGAATGGTTTTCTTGGAGACATTAAAAGTGCGAGCGGTGGCGTTGAGACTCGTTCCTTCGCTTCTGGCTTTGAAGATGAGGACAATGCGACTCAAGGGGGTTCTTAACCTCGCAATGGGTGTGTCATAGGTTTCGCTAAAGTAAGCGTCGCAGTCCCGACAATGGTAAATGGTACGTGTACCATTATTTTGAGTCTCGTAGCGACCGTTAGGATGGATATTTGTGCCATTGCAGCAGGGACAAGACTGGGAGAATGGTTCCATCATGTGGTTGGGGTCAATTTGTTTGCCTGGAATATTATCCCCCTAATCTACAAATGGTGGGCTTTTGAAGTAACTTACGTAGCGGAACCAGTGCCGTTGTCAGTGGCTTGGAGTATATTCACCTCCTGGCAATCTGGTCATCAAAGCCTGATCTTATCGTTGTCTGGGTAAGGCAAGGTTATGATTTAGCAACTCCCTGCTTAAGCGAATGTTTCCAGCATTCAGACGTATCAACCATTACACTTGCATGTCACCCCCAACTCTACTGACTGTCCCAATCGAACGCCTTCAACTTGCCCCAGGCAGTATGGTCACAATTCCAGACATCTCCTGGGAGCAATATGAGCAACTTCTGCTCAGTACCGGAGATGCACGTTCCTACCGTCTCACCTATGACCACGGCAATCTTGAAATCACAATGCCTTCAGAAGCTCATGAAGTGCTGATCCGCTTGATAGACTGGATCATTAGTACCCTCTGTGAAGAACTCGCTCTCAACCTCAAAACGATCGGTTCTACTACACTCAAAGCCCAAGCTCTATCAATATCCCCAGAACCTGATAACGGCTACTATATTCAAAATGAACCGCAGGTTAGAGATAAAGTAGTCGATTTGTCTCAAGACCCACCACCTGACTTGGTAGTTGAAATCAACATTGCCAACACTGACAGCAACAAAAAAATAATTTATCAAAGGCTCAAAGTGCCTGAGTTCTGGGCTTATAGTGGCAAGACTCAGCAGTTAAGCTTTTACGTTCTAAAAAACGATCACTATCACTTGGTCAACTCCAGTCTCACTTTTCCGATCATGCAGGCTACAACCTTGCAGACATTGGTTGAAGCCTGTAAACAAAACGGGGAACTGATGGCTAAGCGACAATTTCGCAACTGGGTGAAACAACAGATACAGATGGAATGATACGTACCGGGTGGTGCTACAGGTGATCGAGGCAGGCGATGCCAGGGCAAAACTGGTATTAGACATCCACATCCATCGGCTGCAGGCCTGCATGGGGTCGATGCTGATATAGCCATGCCAGACTCCCCTATCGGGGTTTTGGTCATCCATACCCACGAGGATTGGGCGATCGCTCAGGAGTGCTGGGGATTACTAAGATCCTGCCTTGAGCATGGAACCTGACCTCTAGATGAAGGTGTGGTTAAGATTAAGTTAAGTCCACTCAATTAAAGGAATTGGCGCTTATTGCATACCCTGTCTAGAATAGAATTGCCCAAATTTCAGTGATCGATGCCAACAGCCCGAATGCGACCAGAAATCTAAAAAGAATCATGATAAGAACTCCTCATCGCTTTACCCATGATCTGATATAATCTTTAAGATTGGACTAAGGTGAGGTAATGAGTGTCATAAAAAATAGCATTATTTCCTAATAATTAACGAAATCACACCGCCTAAGCTGATTGACTGACAAAAAATCTGATGTAGATTGGTGTTGAGCAACGCGAAACCCAACACCAGTAATAGTTTCGCTGGGTTACGCGAAAGCTAACCCAGCCTACGGTAGAATCAGGGTTTCAAGAGTTTTGTCAGTCAACCAACCGTCGAGCTCATGTTGAGCACAACCAAGTAAGAAGGCTAAAGGCTGGTACTGAGGGTTCTATACCTCTGATGCTGTAAGACGGTAAGCTAGGAAGCCCTGGCTCTTTCCTAGCAGTCTCACCTTTGTTCAACAGAATGTAACAATATTTGCGCGAATCTCCAGATTTAGCTATCATCTAATCCTTTAACCCATAAAATCGCCTATTCTCTCCCTAGATATAGAGACAGGCGTTTGAATTAGTCCTCGATTGAGCAGCACTCCCCGTGCAGGTGTGAAATGGCAGACTGGGAATTTTTGATACAAAAGGAAGGAGATCGCTCCTGGCTTCCACTGGATTCACCCAATGTTGAAATTTTAGAAGGGCGTTACCGTATTGTGGCTCGCTCTGAGCGAATTAACACCCCGGTTGAGCTGCGGGTGACCCATTTTGCAGCCCAGGAAACACCCCCCCAGCGGCGGCTACAAAAGCGGATCAGTCAAACGAATGAAACGGGGTTAGTGGCTGTAATTCCATTTACTCAATTAAAAGCAGGAACGTGGGAACTCCAGTGCGTCTCAACAGATTTAATGTCAGACTTGTTAGGCAATGGCTGGCAGTATGAGGTGCGGTTGCAGGTTCAACCTAGACAGGCTGAAGAAGATTGGGAGGCTGAATGGTCTACAGCAGCAACGGAGCTGGAAGAGGATATCCCGTCCAGTAAGGGCGATAATGGGCAGGCTTTGCTATCAGCCGCTTTATTGGATGGCATATCTGATGCGGTTGAAAGCACTATAAACCCAGTGCCAGTACCGACAAATAGCGCAACCAGCCCTAAGCAATCAACCCAACCATTTACTGTTTCTGAATGGTCTGGCAATGGCAGCCGCCATTTTACCCTACGCTTAGAGCAGCCAACTATTGTGGCCAACCATGGGCAGGCGGTGATGGTGGCAGGTTGGGTCGAAATTCAAGTTCCTGATTCTGAGCAGGTTGACGCTGGGGGAGGTGCAGGTTCAGGAGTGCAGGCGATAACTGCTAAAACTGCTACTCCTGAGTCAATTCAACTCTGGCTGCGGGATCCTCAAACTTCAGAGGTCATCAGCCACGATCGCCAGCCATTCCCCGATCTGCTGCCACCCTTCCTGTTTACCTTCTCGTTTACCCTGCCAGACCGTTTAATCACCCATTTAATTTTGGGAGAAGTCCAGTTATGTGGGCACCCGCTGAATTCTCAGGGTGATCTGATTTTCATTGATACTCAGGTATTCTCAATTACAGTCAACCCTGCTGAGTGGATGCATCAGCCAGATCTAGAGGAAGTACCCGCCCCTGCATCAATGGGGCAGTCCCGAGATGACGTCGTTGAAGCAGCGGGCACTGGCGATTCCATCCAACTTCCTACCCTTGATCTCCCCGCCCCTCCGCCAGACGATCGGCCCCTCGACCTGGAAATCTCCTTTTTGCTAAGCCCTGAAGAGCTTGAGAAACGAGCTGGAAAACTTGACAGGATCTTGCCTCCCCAAATTTATCATCCTGCATCGGAGGAGGCAGAACCCCGATCGCTGCAGTTACCCCAATTTCCCCAATTGGTCGTCGAGCCTATCACACCCCCCTCCGAGCAGGCTGGCAGTGAGGCTGAACCCTGTGAATTGGTAACTCAAGGGGTGGATAGTGCAGTTACAGTCGACCTGCAAGCGCAGAATCCATTGGAAGTTGTCTCTGTTGATCAGCTGACTCAGGATGCTGGAGACGAATCTGAAGCAGAAGTAATCGAAGATTCCTATGTAGTAGCGGTGAATCAGGCATTTAAGGCATTAAACCTGCACGATCGCTTCCTCTCTCGCCTCTCATCACTGGCGACAGATAGAGAATTAGCCGTCTGGCTAAAAGCAGGAACTGAGCCTCATCAGATCGATCAGGCGCTTGAAACACCGCCACCAACCATGCCCCAGCCTGATTATCTGGCCGATGAAATTGTTGTAGAGGATCAGCCAGTGGTCGCGCCCCGGCGAACAGTTTGGAAGCCGCTCCCCCAGTCAGCCCCCATGCAAGAGCCAGAGCAAACCGTTGTGCCAGATCAATCGATCGAGCTTTATGTGCCTGTCCCTGAGCTCAATTTAGTGTCTGGCGAACTGGTGTCTGGCGAACTGGTACAACTCCGGGTGCGCCTACCAGCAGAGAGTGGGGGGTATTATGCCAAGGTTTGGGTGATAGATTGTGAAACCCGGCAGTTATTAGATGGTCCCTACTGGCTGCTTGATTTTATTGCTAACGGCTTTGGGGGGCAGGATGCTTTTATGCAGCTTACGGTGCCCTTTGGTAGCACCGCCATCCAGTTTGAAGCGATCGCTTTGGAAATTCATTCTCAGTGGGAAAGCCGCAAAGCCATTGCCATGCGCCCAGTGGTTCCCCCTGACTTACCTGCCGTCACCTTTGATGAGTTTAGCGATCGGCTTTGATCCACTCCCACTGCTAAAACCGTGAGGTTCAGGACTCAATCAGGGATAGCAGGCTGTGCCTGTCTTAAGGATCAATAATAAATTAACGGCTTTGTTAAGAATTTTTAGAAGAGTAAAATTTGGCTACCAATCACAGTTAAAGTCTGTCTTGGAATCATTTAACCTATCATAGGAAATTTTGTTATGACTGGTGATTACGCTGCTTCTTTTCTGCCGTGGATTTTGATCCCTGTGACCTGCTGGCTATTACCGGCTGTTACTTTCGGGTTGTTGTTTCTCTATGTTGAACGAGAAGATCCAAACGGGATTTAGCTAAGTCGGCGGGAAGCCCCGCACCGAAAACGTGAATTGTGTTTACTCAACAGCGATTCGGTGACGGGATGAAAGCCGCGCTTGTTGAGTGTGGCTTAATGCCAACGAAACAAGCAAAATGATACAATAGATCTATTGGTGAAGCCGCCAGCCGGAATGCCTGCAACCATCAGAACCAGCATAATCCGGGAATGTCTAAACCCAAGAGTACAAGACTCATTCAATTGGGCAGAGTTGCGCTAGTCGGATAGCTGCAAGGTGATGCCGCATCAAACCAAAAATTAATACTCTGCGGTGGGTCATCACGCGGAGT
>JBJTUO010000203.1:0-5593 GCA_046080785.1 Leptolyngbyaceae cyanobacterium
CAAATGGCAGCTAATGGCCAATTGCAGTCCTACATAAAGACCACCGCTCAATTCACGCGAAACACATTCTAGGCAACATAACGTTCCGGTTGAGCGGCTGCCAGCAACCTTTGCATCACCGCCAAGATCTCTCTTCCGTCCGTTGCAGCGCAGTGTTAGGCTGCTGGCAACTTCGCCTATTTACGACTTTTCCAATATCCCGGTTCTCGGCTACAATGCATAACCGCCAAAATAAGAATGTAGTCTTGCTCGATTGTATAGAGGATTCCATAGGGAAATTTCCGCGCCATACACCGTCGAACGTCATCATCAATCACAGCATAACGAGTGGGGGACTCTCTGATCCGATAGACCGTATCCTCGATTGCATTGATGAACGCTTGTGCAACCTCAACCCGTTGCTCTGTATAGTATTGAACCGCTTCAGCATATTCAGTGAGGGCTTCAGGATGAAATACATACTTCATGGTTCAATCAGTCGTCTAACTTGAGCCAAAGCATCTTCCCCCGGAATCGGTTGGACTGAACCGTCTCGAATCTCGGCTCTTCGTCTTTTGGCTTCAGCCACCCAAACTTCCTGAATAGTCGAATCGGTATCGAATTCTAGGCTCTCTACCAGCTTGTCTGCGAGAAGTGCCCTAGATTCGTTAGACAAAGACA
This sequence comes from Leptolyngbyaceae cyanobacterium, assembly GCA_046080785.1. Lineage (GTDB taxonomy): Bacteria > Cyanobacteriota > Cyanobacteriia > Leptolyngbyales > Leptolyngbyaceae > JBJTUO01. The sequence goes on from JBJTUO010000203.1 coordinate 661, forward strand.
ATAGCTCTTCTGTTAGCTGCTCGATTGATCGCATATCCTTCTCGCAGAATATTAAACTCTAGTGGTATTGTAACAAAAATTTGATGTCTTCTAACTTGGTGAACCAAATGTTCTACTCTGAAGTAAGCTATGTAGCTTTACTACACTAATGGCTTCTAGGAACCTGAAGAAATTTTAGGAGTCGCCTTAAAGGGCTTTTTGGGGAACTTTTTCTATCAATTGTGCTATGTGAAGAATCAGACTGAAAGGGAAGTAACTGTGTCTCCTTTCTATCTCTACGCCACAGGTCTGAGCCTGTCAAAAGTTTAACTTCCTTATCAATTTCATCAATTAATAGAATATCATTCTCTTGATAAGGAGATGCGCCTACAACTGGTAGATTAAAGATGCCAATGTCCGCCTTCAAAGAATTCTCAAAACGCTCAATAATTTTCCAGAGACGCTTCCAATTTTCATCAGTAATTGCTTTTGTATACTGTTCGTCTAGTAGGAGAATTAGATACTTACGGAGACGACCACTGATTTGCGCTGTATGTAGGGAAAAGAAAATGGCGTTCTCACTATTCAGTTTATCAGTAGCCTCTTTGAACTTCAGAAGGCTTTCACGGCTCTGTTGCCCAGACTGGATAGCTTTAATGAACTCACTCAACACACAGTATAGTTGCGGGTAGAGTTCTATCCTTTTCCCAAATAAAGCTTTTTCGTAACCTTGTTCATGTTCTTTTCGTATTTTCTGTAGCTGCGATCTATTTTGTAAAGCTGTTACAACAACTGAGGTGGTTACTGAAAGCGATCCGGTGAGAATTGCTATCGCCACAGTGGAATCCATAAAATGCTACCTTTATTGTTGTTTTCCTTGATTTTACTTGACCTACTTAAAATTCTTCCACAAGTTCTCAACTATGCCACTACATATATCATCAAATCAAAAAACATAAGCGCTAAATTTTAAGCCTCGACAGAAAATCTTCATGTACTGTCTCCACCGATAACTCAAGCAGCCTAACGTTGCCCATCACCCGCCGTAGATCACCTTTGCATCATAACCGATCAACTCTCGGCGGTCGGTGTGCATGGGCGTTGTTAGCCTGCGCTTGCTTACTACAAGAAATCCATAACAGGTTCAAAAATGTTCGCAATTCTACCCACATTCAGCAGGTATTTCCTGAGACTCAAGAATTACTGGAAAAAGCTTACTGGCAAAGGCCTACACAGATCTCTTCATTTTTAAGACTCATGGCAAGACTGAATTACCGAGAATAGTACTCAATTAGCTTTGCACTAATGAGAATGCAATCTCTCAAACCAGCATTGCTTCGTTGTAATTATTTTTTACTCGACTAAACCTGCTGAATGTCGGTTCTAGATTTCGTAACCTCAATCTATCTCAACAGTTAACTTAGCCGCACGACTTTGTATACGGTCTAATCCAGAAAAGAGTCTACTGTCGAGTGCATCCCAATCTTGTAAGTCCAGTTTTGAGACAGTCTTTCAAAAATTGCTTGCTATGTAATGATTGCCGTCTGAGTATTCCTGCTTACTGCAAAATTGGGATGCACTCGCACCAACTCCATAAGCCGTGAAGACAAGACCATAGTTTTGGGCATACTGATTAGGCTTAAAGAAGCGTAGCGTTATGGTTGGAGCCATTGCCAACCAATCGCCAAGACAGAACCAAAACAGGCAAAAGGCAATGAGATATGTGGCAAACTGCCCAGTTTGAGCATTCATCGCTTCGTTAGAGAACATACCAAAAAGTTTAGAGTGAATTTTCCTGAGCATCTTGAATAATCACATCACTGGCTTTTTCACTAATCATATATATTGCACTGACAATAAATAGCCCAGGAATAAAAGGAAATACTGACGCATCCACAACTCGTAAATTTTTCGTTTTATAGACGCGAAAATTCCCGTCTAAAACTGCCATCGGATCGTTAGGATGTCCAATTTTGCAAGTGCCACAGGCGTGATGACCCCAAGCTTCATCCTTAATAAATTGTTTTAATTCATCTGGTTGATCAATATCTGCTTTTGGTACTAATAAATTGGTGAACAAGTTCGAGCGGTTTGTCATATCCTTGACAAATTCTACCCCTGCAAGAACCCCTTCTAAATCTTCTTCTTGAGAATCGCTGCCTTCGTCAAAGTAACGAAAATTAATCTCAGGGACATCTAGTGGATCTTTAGTACGAAGGGTTACAGTTCCTGCATTATTGTTCGTATGTCCTTTGAGAATAGCCCAAGTAAACCGATTTTGTACTTCAGCAATTTGCTGAGAGTATTTGAGAAAATATCCCTTGAAATAGGCAGGCAGTCCAAAAATGAACAGATCAGAATCTCGTTGTTTTGGACTAGATTTCTTGACAATGCCAAGTACCGCTCCGTTCGTTGTATAAATACCTGTTTTAGAATTTTTCCATTCCCTAAAACCGGGGTCTGCCTGTTCTTCCTGCTCAGATGTCGGTTCCCTGAAAGTGCAATCTTTAAGTAATGAGAAATCTTCTGTCATCTCGTTGATAACACCGACTTCATAGCGGTCTTGTAAGTTTGCACCTACCCCAGGCAAATCAACTCGAACAGGTATTCCAAGCTTCAATAGTTCTTCGTGTGGTCCAATTCCAGAAAGTTTGAGTAGCTGAGGCGTGTTAAACGCACCACCTGCCAGAATCACTTCTCGCTTAACAAGCACCGATTTTTTAACGACTGAATCGTTGTTCGTTTTGCTAGCATTTGGATCGGCTCGATAGAGATGCTTACCTTCCAAATATTCCACACCGAGCGCCTTATTTTGAGTATTTTGGTCATCAAATAAAACTTTTGTTACGAGTGCATGAGTTTTTACGATCAAACGATCAGGAAACTGTTGCTCAACTTCTCGAATATATTCTCTCGTACTCCTGCGTCTACCCTTATTGACAGCAAGCGGAACCACAAAAATTCCCTCACCACTACCTTTTGTAACTCGCCAATCATTTGGATCTAAAAGTAAATCGATAAACTCTAATGAATCTGATCGCCCGCCTCCTTTAATATAGCTAATCAGTGTTACCCAAACATTTCTGATAACCGTTTTAATTACTAGAAGAGGATTTGCCTTCTGAGCTTCGAGCGCGCTAAGAGCAGCTTTAATAATTAGTTTGAGGAGCTTTCCATCTCTGGTCAATAACTTTGGATCAGCCCGGTCTGTTGTTAGCCATCCATCAAAGCCATGACGGCTAGGATTATCATTAGGATTAGAGGGACGATCAATGTATTGACATTTCTCCAAGCGTTCAAAATACTTACGCATATTGTCGCTATTCCAGGATGAGTCACCTGTAATCTCAGCCAATTTATCCCAGTCATTATTATGTGGATAAACCAGAATCATCGCATTATGAGCGGTACATCCTCCTAGTGTGCCTGCACGAGGATATAAAACGCCTTTATGTTCTTGATCGTATTTACTATCACGCTCCTGTTGCTGTTGATTAGAGTAATGTCTGACAAAAAAACTCCATCTTAAATCGTCATCTTCTGTTGAACGTGCATGAAGTGCTGGCACAGAATAGGTATAACGTTCTTTTTTCTGATTAGTGTTATCATCCCACAGTGGATCTCCACCCGCTTCTAAGAGCAGAACTTTATAGCCTGCTTTGGCAAGATTGGCAGCTAATGGGCCACCGCCTGCCCCTGAACCCACTACGACATAATCATATTCAGGTTCCGATTTGATTTCAACCTCAGCAGGAGTTTCGCTAATTGTTAGTTCTGTGTTTATTTTACTACTAACAGGTGGTTCATTGTTTGTTGTTTCTATATTCGTTTCTTCTATGTTGTTCATAGTTTTTATCAGTTCTATTTGGGTTTTTAGATTTGATAAGAGAAAAGAATTGCCAGTGAAAATAAGTAATCACTACCGATTTTTAAAACGCTGATGTCTGAAAAACAGTTGACTGTCACCATAGAACGAGGAAACAAACTCGGAAGTTGTGGTTATATGCCCAATTAACTGCGCTTTCTGACGATACTCAGGTTTTCCCATCAATTTGCCATCAATTTTCTTAGGGTCAACGGCATAAATGGAGAACAATTGAGTGTCAGATGATATTGTGGTAAAGTCTTTCCTAAAATCATGAGGAGCTTCAGAGAATTTAAGTTCTCGATTAGGAACCAAGAACAGTTGTGAAGGGTAATGAGGGTTACTCACTGTTTGGCCATGTTGGTCAACTTCGCTCATATCTTCTAAATAAAGTTTGGTTGGATATCTTGTAACTCGGCTAAAGATAAGATTGATGAGAATTGGACCAAACTCATTGACAACAGGAACAATATTTGAGAACTCATTAGACAAAAGATTATAATTTTTTCCTTGTCCTGTCAGTGATACCAAAGCAGAGAAATTCCCTGAAGATTTGCCATCAACTAAAAGCTTAATGGCAAGACCCGGAGCTACCCCTCGATCTGCCGGATCGGCTGTTACAGATACTCGTAAAAAACCATGATTTACCCCTTTAAATAAACCTGTAAAGGGACTATCCCCAGTAGAAACAATCTTTATTTTAGCAACACTGCCATGGGCATGAATTGCTTTCTTCCATTTAGGAGGTGCTTCATCATATTCACGATCCATCTTGGTTTTTAAAGCAGTCAGAAACAGACCAGGAATATCAATTTTTTCGAGTGGAGGAAGTTCATCGTATTTAGATTTAAGAATTTTTTCATTCCACAGAAAGTCTTGCTTCTGTTTCGCACTCCAAGATTGATAATCATTAGGCAGAGAACCCAGATCCTCAGCGGTGTGCCAATACTTACGAATTTCCACTAAATCTTGCAACATTTTATTAACACCTCAGAGAAAAATTTATTTTAAATTCTAAATATTCCATTCAAGCCATTTCTTCTTAATTTTTTCAACAGCACCATCAGGCTCTCTAGAGATTAACTCCCA
>JBJTUO010000204.1:0-8184 GCA_046080785.1 Leptolyngbyaceae cyanobacterium
AGCATGAAGATCATTATAGAGCGGTTCGGAATCCTTCTTGCGATCGCACCACTCCAATGCCTTGACTGAGTCATACGAGACTGGTTCATTCTCAAGTGTATGAAACGTCGCTCTTGTCAACTGGTTGTAACCTATGTTAACTTTGAAGTCAGTCAAGCGTTCTTGCAGAGTTGTGGAGAGCAAGTAGCTATGGATTTTCCAATGGAGCTTACTTTGGAGCAGAAGTTTAACCTCAAGATCTATCAGGAGCAGGTTAAATCGTTGAGCCATGAGGAATCACAAGAGTTTTTGCTTGAGGTTTTGCGCCAGCTAATGGTGAAAGATAATATGCTCAAGCATGTTATGAAGCAGGTGAGCTAACGCTCTATCTTTCGCTGGCGACTTTGCCGTTGGGCATCCAATTAGCTGCAACTGGACTATCCCCATTCAGACTTAACCGAGTGGGGATAGTTTTTGGATGTTACGGATTATTGCTTTGTTTCTCATAACTGAGACTAGAGTCACTCCCATCTTTTATGTTCTTTATTGTCTTGTTCAAACAACAAGCAAAAGGTTTTACAGATAACTTATTTATTAAGGAGAGCGAAATGCTTGACGCTTTTTCCAGAGCTGTAGTTGCATCCGATGCCAGCACTTCTACCGTGTCCGACATTAATGCCCTGAAGGCATTTGTTGCCAGTGGCAATCGTCGGTTGGATGCTGTGAATGCGATCGCTAGCAATGCCAGCTGCATGGTCTCTGATGCTGTTGCTGGGATGATTTGCGAAAATCAAGGTTTGATCCAGGCTGGTGGTAACTGCTACCCCAACCGTCGCATGGCTGCTTGCCTGCGTGATGCTGAAATCATCCTGCGCTATGTGACCTACGCTCTGTTGGCTGGCGATGCTTCAGTTCTGGATGATCGTTGTCTGAATGGCTTGAAAGAAACCTATGCGGCTCTGGGCGTGCCCACCACCTCCACCGTGCGTGCCGTTCAAATCATGAAGGCTCAAGCTGCTGCTCACATTCAAGACACCCCCAGCGAAGCTCGTGCAGGTGCTAAGCTCCGCAAAATGGGTTCTATTGTTACCGAAGATCGTTGCGCCAGCCTGGTTGCTGAAGCGTCCAGCTACTTCGATCGCGTGATTTCGGCTCTGAGCTAGTCAATTGCCCAGCGCAATTCGCTCAGGAAAATTGAAACTCAGCTCACAGTACAAAACCAATTTTGGAGATTTAAGAAATGAAATCCGTTGTTACCACCGTGATCGCCTCTGCTGACGCAGCCGGTCGTTTCCCCAGCACTTCTGACTTGGAATCCGTGCAAGGTTCTATCCAACGGGCTGCTGCTCGTCTGGAAGCAGCTGAGAAGCTGGGTGCGAACCTGGATAACGTTGCTCGTGAAGCTTACGATGCTTGCATCAAGAAGTATCCTTACCTGAACAACGCTGGCGAAGCAAACTCCACCGACACCTTTAAAGCTAAGTGCGCTCGCGACGTCAAGCACTACCTGCGCTTGATCCAATACAGCTTGATCGTGGGCGGCACGGGTCCCCTCGATGAGTGGGGCATTGCCGGTCAGCGTGAGGTGTATCGCGCTTTAGGTCTGCCCACCGCTCCTTATGTTGAAGCATTGAGTTTTGCGCGCAACCGTGGTTGCACACCTCGCGACATGTCTCCTCAAGCATTGACCGAGTACAATGCACTGCTTGACTATGCAATCAACTCCCTGTCCTAGTCCATTTACAGAGTTGTGATCGTGCTAATGGGGTAATTCTTCCCCTGTAGACCTGGAGGTTCTTGGTGCTTTACTTTACCTGTTAAGGTTTAGTGATGACGAAGAATCTCCAGGTTTGTTTTTGGATTAATTCATCCTCCCCCTAGATTGATTTATGGATAAGCGCTTTTTTAACTTTTTTAATCTGACTGAAGATCAGGCGATCGCCCTTTTAGATACGCCTCAAGACCAGATCAGCGAGGATGATTCGCGCTATATTGCGGCTTCCCATTTGGTAAATTTCCCGACGGAGCGTGCGATCGCGGCCCTGATGCGGGCAATCCAGCAAACCGATCCAGCCATGGAGAACCGCATTGTGCGGCGCAAATCGGTGGAAACCCTGGGCCGATTGGAAGCTGTGCAAGCCTTGCCGGTGATCCATAGCTGCCTGAGCGATGACGACTGCTATACCGTCGAAAATGCGGTTTGGGCGATCGGCGAGATTGGCACCCAAGATCCAGCCATCCTGGAAGACGTGGCTCAGTTATTAGATCAACCAGGGCACACCTATCGGGTGATTATTCATACCCTGACCAAGTTGAACTATGAACCTGCACTGGAACGGATTCGCTGCTTTACGGATTCCCCTGACCTGCCCACAGCAAGTGCTGCCATTACAGCGGTTTGTCGGTTTACTGGGGACTATTCCCAGATGGACAAAGTGGTGGGGATGTTGCAACACTCCAATGTGCTGGCCCGCCGCTTATCAATTCAGGATTTGATTGATTCCCATTACTACGATGCCATTCCCAACATTGCCAGATGCCCTGTCTCGCTGGTGTTCCGCCTGCGTGGAATTCGGATGTTAGCTGAGTCTGGAGTTCCTGCTGGAGCCATTCCCTTTGCCGCCATTCAACCCTACTTAGAACAATCCCTCCGCGATCATCCTGGGGATCTGGACTTAGTTCATGCTTATGACCAGCCGCCTACCTTACCCTTTCTGATTCAGGAATTGTATGAAACTGACTTTGGACGCTGCTATTTAGCAACCAAGACACTTCTGGAGCATCATCCAGAAGCCGCGCCAGAGGCTCTGTTTGCAACCTACGCCAAAGAAGCCAATAATGACTATGGGGCACACTTCCATGTGATGAAGCTGTTTGGTTGGCTGAAACATGCACCCGCCTATGATTTATTGATTGAAGCCTTACATAACAAACAACCCCAATTTCAGAAATCACGAGCGGCGGCGGCGATCGCCCTGGCGGAGCTGGGAGATCCTCGTGCTATTCCAGACTTGAAAGCCTGCCTGGAAACCAAAATCTGGGACTTGAAATATGCGGCGTTGATAGCATTGGAAAAACTAGGCGACACCAGTGGTTATGCCATCGTTGCCAATGATAGCGACTGGCTGATTCAAGCCAAGGCCAACTCTAAACTGGCGATCGCCAACTGATTTGATAAATCCTGGTATACGATAATGGCAACTACGGAAGAACTGTTTCAACAACTCAAACACCCTAATCCTCATCTGCGGGATCAGGCCATGTGGGAACTGGCGGAAAACCCAGACGAAACGACTATTCCTCGCTTGATGGGTATTTTGGATGAGGACGATACCAACTATCGGCGGGCTGCCGTGAAAGCCTTAGGCGCGATCGGGCTCGATTCTGTGCCCCCGCTGGTCGAGGCATTGCTCACGAGTGAGAATGTCACGGTGCGAGGGAGTGCAGCGAAAGCGCTGGCCCAGGTGGCGATTAATTATCCTGATGAGCCGTTTCCGGTAGAGGGTTTACAAGGTTTAAAGACTGCATTGAATGATCCCAATCCAGTCGTTCATATTGCTGCCGTGATGGCGATGGGTGAAATTGGTTCACCCGCCGTGGAGAGCTTGATCGAGGCACTGCAAACCACAGACAATCCGGCACTCGCAGTTTCGATCGCCAATGCCCTGGCATCGATCGGGGATGAGAGGGCATTGGCGGTGCTGACTGGCTTGCTCCAGGATGAATCAACTGACTCCTATGTGCGCGAAACAGCAGTTAGCGCCCTATCCCGCCTGGAACTATTGATGAAGAACCAGCCGCCCCAATAGCCTTAGCGATTATGTCAGATTCCCAGTCCATTAATGCCGCCGTTGCCAACCTCTACAACACTTATCCCTTTCCACCTGAACCGTTGCTGGATGAACCCCCTCCAGGCTATAACTGGCGCTGGAATTGGCTGACTGCCTATAACTTTTGCACCGGCCAAAAACCAGCACGGCAGAACGCTCGGATTCTGGATGCCGGTTGCGGCACGGGAGTTGGAACGGAATATCTGGTGCATTTGAATCCGGATGCAACAGTAGTGGGCATTGATCTGAGTGCGGTCGCGTTGGCCGTAGCAAAGGAGCGGTGCCAGAAGTCAGGGGCAACGCGAGTAGAGTTTCATCACCTCAGTTTGTTTGATGTTGATCAACTACCAGGTGAGTTTGATCTGATTAACTGCGTGGGGGTGTTGCACCATACTCCTGATCCGATTCGCGGCATTCAGGCTTTGGCCAAAAAACTGGCACCAGGGGGACTGCTCCATATTTTTGTCTATGGGGAGTTGGGTCGCTGGGAGATTCAGTTGATGCAGGAGGCGATCTCCCTTTTGCAGGGCAATCAGCAGGGTGATTATACCGATGGTGTAGCCATTGGGCGACAACTATTTGCAGCGTTGCCCGAAGACAACCGTCTGCGTAAGCGGGAAGAGGAACGCTGGTTCTGGGAAAATCAGCGCGATGCCTACTTTGCGGATATGTATGTGCATCCGCAAGAGATTGATTACAACATCAAGACGGTGTTTGAATTGATTGATGCCTCGGGGCTAGAGTTTATTGGCTTTTCTAATCCACAGGTTTGGACTTTAGATCGATTGATTGGCCAAGCAACCGACTTGCTAAAACGTGCTCAAGATTTGAGCGATCGCCAGCGCTATCGGCTGATTGAACTGCTGGATCCGCAAGCAATTACCCACTATGAGTTTTTCCTGGGACGCAGCCCCATTGTCCAACACGATTGGTCTTCAGATCCCCTGCTGCTCGCCGCCACACCGGAACCGAGTCCTTGTATTCAGGGATGGCAAGAGAGTCAACAGTTTTTCAATTTTGACTATCAGATCGTTCGTCTCAGTGACTCAGAGTGGCAATTTCTAAAAGGTTGTGCTGGAAATCCTGCGGCGCAGAAAACCGTGGAGCAGATTTTGCAGCGGACAGAGGCCAGCCTGGCGGATGTGCGATCGCTGCAACATCAACAACTTATTCTATTAACCCCTACTGACTAACAATGCCGCAAAGTGGAAGTGAATGATCAGACCCAACCCACCAGTGTGGAACGCATTACAACCGATTCCCGGCCATTGCTGCCATCTGTAGATACGGGAGGGGCAATGCCACACAAGAAAACTCCCAGTGGCAACACGCAGATTCTTCACATGAATTACGTTCGGGGACGAACAGAAAAGCAAACTGAAGCAGAACTCGTTCATTTGCGATTCTTTGCAACTATCGCCAAAGCGTTAGGATTGCAATTAAGAATTCTAACCGATCGCGATAGTCGAAGCGATGTGGAACAAGAATTGAGTAAGGATCACTACAGAGAGACTCAGTATCAAGTCATTGAAAGTCCCTATCCTGTAACAAAGTGGGCAGAAGACGGTGTGGAATATCTGGAGAATGGCAAACTAGCTGTGGTCAAATCCTTTGACAGCCAGCTTTTAGAATGGGCTATGAAGTCAGGAAGACGATCCCGCTGGCAAGGAAAGGTATCACCAGAAATCTTAGAAGCAGCACTACAGGATGATCATTTGTGGATTCCGCTAGGGGTTAGAGTGAATGCCAGTGAAATAGGAGTCGCACTGGAATCTTTAGCTTCGGCAGAGAAATATGGAGTTGGGCACATTAGAGCCTATATAGAAGGTGGGAATATGATTGCTGGAGAGGATGCAGCAGGGAAACCTGTCATCCTGATTGGCAAAGATGCGATCGATGCGACAGCCCATCTTTATCAGTTAACGAGAGAACAGGTGCGGGAGATTATTTGCGAAGATTTTGGTTTGGCTGCGATCGACCAGATCATTTGTGTAGAGCAGCCTGGTCAATTTCATTTAGATCTGGCGATACTATTTATTGGTAGTGGTGTTGTGGTGCTAAACGACAGCCGAGGAGCGTTAAAAGATGCCATGGAAATGGTAGAAGCAGTTCCTTGTCTGACGACCAAAACTACAGCGGCGAAGCTCATGTTACAACATGAGTTAGAAGAAGAAGCCGAAAGAGATTTACAAGCAGCAGGAATAAAAGTACTCCGAGATAAATTAGAAGATAACGTGACGTTTAACTTCTTTAATGGTGAGTTTGTAACGGCAAAAAATGGACTGAAGTATTACATCACAAATGGCGGCCCCCCGGAGCAAGAGGAACGATTTGCCACTTTAATGGTGAAAGAGTGGAAAATTGTGACAGACGTAATCTTTAGCCCGATTGGAGCTGCACAAAAAAGCTTACAAGAGCTAGGAGGAGTTGGATGTCGAATTAAAGGAATCTACCAATCATCAGCTTCAGCCTGCCGTTCAATTTGAGCGATCGCCAGCTTCGCCAGAACCCGCACCACCTCTTGTTTATCGTTGAGCAGGGTTTGAAGTGGGTTTAGGGCTGTAGGACTGCCGCTCTTACCAAGGGAATTAATTGCTGCCTTTCTCACATCTAAATCGGCATCTTGAGTAGCCAGGATTAAATGCGGCACCGCAGGCAGATAATTTACCTGACCCAATGCGGCGGCGGCCTCAGTGCGGATGAGTGGTTCTGGATCCGTCAAAGCGGCAACCAGAAGATTGCAGGACTTTTCGTCACATTGCTCCTGGGCGACATGCCCTAACGCCCCAATCACCGCACATCTGACATCCAAAGACGCATTATTCAATGCCTTGTACAGGTGATCTGCGGCTTCAGCCCCAATAAATGCCAGCGCCCAGGCGGCATGGCCTTTGATATCCTCCGGCTGATCCTTCGATCCTAGAATATCAAGCAAAGCGGGTACAGATGCTGCTCCGGTTCTTGCCAATGCCCCCGCAGAAGATCCTCTCACCACCGTATCTTCATCATTCAAGAAAGAATGGAGCAAGGTTGGCACTGCTGCTGGATCAGCGATCAGGGTAAGCGTCTTAGCTGCTGCCCGCCGCACCACAACATCAGCATGATTAGCTAGGGCTTCTACTAGAAAAGGAGTCGCAGGCTCGCCAATCTCTCCCAAGGTTTCGGCAAATCGCAATCGCACCAATCCGCGTGAATCTCCTAGCCCCTCGACCAATTGTTGGAGTAGCTGATCTGTTGGATCAAAGGTGCCTAAGGTAATTTGCTCATTCACCTGCTGGATGAAAGCATCGTTCTCAGCGTGAATTTGTTCTGCCGTCATTTCCAGACTCCGATCATTGACTGCCGAAGACTTGGGGTTGTGCGAATCACTCATCACCAATTCTCTGTTTACTGATTGCTACTTAGTTCTCACCGGTGAGAGCCGCTTGCCGCTGGCGGAGTGCCTGGAGTTGGGCATCGATTTGAGCAAGTTGCGGGTCCAAACTCGCCATGGCCTGTGCTTTCATGACCTTAGCCTTCTGCGCCATAGCGAGGGTATCGTCTACCAAGCGGTTCCGATATTGTTCCAACTCGGCAATAATTTCGGTCAATTCCTCAGGGCTTGCCTGATCGATTGGGGTAAGCTCTTGTGTTTCTGCCATCTCTTTTGTATTTCCTAAACGCAAATTTACTCCTGTACATACTCGATCTTCGCAGATCGCGTTACCAATGGGTTAACCCCTTTCGGACATCTTTTACGATAAGCATGAAGCTCAATTTCAATCAATGTCGCCCAAATACTCTCGAATACCAGTGAGTTTGTCACCTTTTATATCTAAAGAAATGGCATTCCGCCCTGAGAACGGCTGATTTCGAATGGTTCCCTGACTCTCAAACTCAAAAGTGACAGTGATGTCGTTACTTGTGAGATGGTCAGGTGGGCTAAGTAGGAGCCAATCACCTATCGTAACTCGTGCAATTAACCTGTCACAGGTACTGTTACGATCACCTTACAGCTTCTCATTACTACTCCGTTTTGATAATAATCAGCAAAACAACCCTAGTAAACGGTTGCGATTACCTTTTGACTTCCCAGCGATCCTCTCATTCAGAAAACAACCCCGGTATATGATTGCGATCACCATTGCTTTAAGCCTCTCCTCACGGTGGATTTTTAGGCACAGGCGGGGGCTGTGCCCAGTTGGGATCGGAATTGGAAGGAGCTTTAGGTCTTAATGACGGTAAAACCGTGGGAGAGGCTTGAGAAGTTAGGTGATCGACAGGTCTATCGACCTGTTCATCTGTGGGTACAGTTCCTACCCTCACGGGTTGGGATTCCTGCTTCATCGCCTCCACTAAAGGAGACTCCACAGGCATAACGTCCCGGTGACAACCC
>JBJTUO010000205.1:0-11764 GCA_046080785.1 Leptolyngbyaceae cyanobacterium
CCTGAGCGTTGTAGAGTCCGGCCAGATTGTTGAGGCTGGTGGCGACAGCGGGATGGCGATCGCCCAATAGCTCCCGTCTCAGTTGCAGGGCCTCGCGATAAAGCGGTTCTGCGACCTCGTAGTGTCCCTGCGCATCGTAGATTAAACCCAGGTTATTGAGACTGGAGGCGACATCGGGATGATCGTCACCCAATAGCTCCCGGCTCAGTTGCAGGGCCTCGCGATAAAGCGGTTCTGCTTCCTCGTAGCGCCCCTGATCGTTGTAGAGTCCGGCCAGATTGTTGAGGCTGGTGGCGACAGCGGGATGGCGCTCGCCCAATAGCTCCCGGCGGGCTGGCAAGACCTGCTCATAGAGACTAATGGCTTCCCGATAGCGGCCCTGCTCATTCCACCGAAGTGCCACAGCTTCACCAATTTCAGCCACTTTTGCCTTGTCTTGGGCCAACTGAGCCAGCCGCACCAGTTCCAGGGCCTGCTCCTCTCCCGTCCCTGCTTCTGCCCACCATTGTTGATAGAGCGCCTCGGTGGCCGTCTGGTACAATTCTGCCTTCATGCAGGGTGGCAGCAGCGGAGCCAGGAGGCGGGGTACCCGGTAGGCCGCTTCCGGGGTAGCCGGAATTGACTCCAGCAGCCCCAGTGCAATGGCCCGCTGACAGTGGCGCTCCCAGGTGGGAGTTGCCTGCCAAATGGCGGCCATTACCCTGGCCGGTACCGGCAATTCAAACACTAACCCCCGGCCCAGCATCGTCCGCAGGGCTTCCTCCTGCTGATTCAGTAACTCCTGGGCCAGAATCTGTTCCCGAAACCCGGCGGCCCGCTGATTCATCCGCTCCAGAATCACCGCTGCATCCACCTGCTGGTCTTGCAAGATGCGGTCGAGCCATTCCAGCAAGCGGGGATTCCCATCCGAGAGGGTACGCGCCCGCTGTTGCAAGTCTGGGTTGACTTGCAAGTCTGGGTTGACTGCCGCCTGGGGCTGAAACGACGGCAGCCGCTCACACTTTTTTTGCAGGTCTGCCCCCTGGAGTGCCGCTAACGGTTCCCGATGCAAGCGGTCATCCAACTCCGGCAGCCGCACATCATAGCGACTGGTCATCAGTACCCGATGGGGCTTGCCACTACTCACCATCGCCTGCAACAAGGCCATCAGCACCTCCACCACTTCTGGTTTTAGCCCCTGACTGCCATCCACCCGCGCTTCTAAGTTGGCTTCAAAGTCATCCAGCACCAGCATCAACTTCTGGTTGGGGGCATTCAATCCCCGCTTCAAGAAATCTGTCAGGCGCTGCATCAAGGGTAGTTGACTGTTCAGAATCTCATGCCCCAGGGCCGACGTGCATTGCTTGAATAAAGCACCTTCCAACTTCTGGGCGTCCAGAACCCGATAAAGCACCAGCGGCTGATAGTCGGGCAAGCGTTCCAATAGTCGGGCCGCAGTAGAACTCTTGCCCACCCCACCCAAGCCATGCAGCAATACCCCCACCGTCCGGGATTGCCGTAAGGCTTGCAGGCTGCGCTGAATTGTCCGCCGTCTGCCGACAAACTGCTCCGGGGTGGCCACCCGCACTTTCTGTTCCGCATCCAAGAACTGGTACTGCACCGGCTCTGGTGGGGGCACATACTCACCCGGTGGCTCCACCAATGCGCCCCAGGCTTCTCCCCGCACATACAGGCGCAATAAATGCCAGTCTCTCACCTGCTCCTCCTGCAAGAGAAAGCGATGGGTCAGCGCCACGGCCTGCACCAACTCGTCTCCAGCGGCTAATCGTTTATACAGACAGTGGGCGGCCCGGGTGGCGGTGGTGTCTGCAATTGGCCGTCCCCAGCCCAGCACCGCAGGCATGCCCTGACGCACCAGGCTTTCAGCAAAGGAGGGCACACTCCCCTGGTTGCCCGCTTGGCCGGTGCGACAACCGGAGAGGAAGATCAGGCGTGGACGCCTGGTTCTAAAGACCTGCAGCAGTTCAGAGGCGGGAGTTTCCTGGGCTTCCCCGGTCAACGATTCGGTGATGAAGTAAGGGGTGTAGGGGGCCTGAGTCTGAACCGAAGCATGGCCAGTTAGATGAAATACATCAAAAGTGTTCTGCGGGTAACGCATCCAGAGTTTGCCCAACTCAGGCACACAACCACTTTCTTCAACCCGCAGGGTCAGCGGCAGATCCTGAGTCACCCGCAAAATGCTGGCTTCTTCCTGCTCAAAGTCTAAGACGGGCTGCACCATCTCTGGCGAAGTCGCCATAAACAAGACCTGTAGAGATTTGGCTTGGGGCGGCAGTGCAGGAGATGGTTGATTTACCCATCGTACCGGCACCACCAGGGGATAGCCCCGCTCTACCAGAAAGGAATTGCCATCGTGCAATACTTCCCAGGGCAGGTGGGAGAGTTTAGCCTCTGCATCAATGGCCAACACAATCCCTTCTGCGGCACATGCATTAATCGCTTGACTGAGCCAGCGGCCATCCCCATCTAGCCAGAGAAACAGGCGCTTCCCCATTGCTTGCAGATCTGGCCGTAGCCTGTAGTAATCTTGCTCACTTTGCTCAATCAGGTCTGTAATGGCTTGGAGCGGTAAGACCTGAGGCTCGTAGTTAGCTGGGCGATCGCCCCAGTAGCGTAGCTCAACGTAATTCGTTTCCAGGGGTTTAAGAGCAATGTGCAAAACCTGCATGAGAACGGAGCCTTTTCAGTTTGGGAGAGGACAGGGGAATGAATCAAGGGTAGCGGTAATCTCGCTATGGTAGCCTTTGAATCAAAGAGGATTCCTGTTTAAATTCACGGGGTCAGAATAGGTTTTCTGATACCGTGAATAAAATTTACAATCATGGGTAGCTTTGATTTACTTCCCTTAAGTCACTAACGTCAGTATCTCCCTATGGCCAATCTGCAATTAGAAATCGAAGGCGAAGGTGCGGTTCCGGCAACGGAAGACTTGCTCCAGATTGAGGGGTTATCCGGCACCTATGCAGCGGAAACAGAAGCTCAAAGAGAGGTGGCTTTGGCGACGATCGCTACCATCGTGGCTATCACCACTGGCACCCTGACGATCGCAGAAAAACTCTACACCTGGTATCAAACCTATCGTCGTCAACAGCCAAAACCCAAGCTAGACAAGGTGCTCCTCATTGGTCGCAATGGTGAAAAGTTGGTGCTGGAAAACGCAACGGTTGAGCAGATTAAGCGAATTCTCGACAGTTAGTTGTGGAACCCCTAAGACAGCAGAGTGCGGTGGGCGATGCCCACCCTACTTTGGCAGACTACTTTGATAGCCTACTGGCTAGGCCAGACCCACCAGCTTGGCACTTAGATCCCACATCCGTTCTGCTTTTTCATCATCTCTAGCCTGGGACGAGACCTTTTGCACAAAGGCTTTGCGGCCCTGTTTTTGCCGGTTACCCCAACTAAAGTAGGCACCAGATTGCTTAAACTCAGGATCAGCAACGATCGCTGCCAACCGCTCCCCTGCTAACTCCTGAGAAACATAGCCGCCGGTGATGTACTTCTGGAACAGGGGAAACAATTTTTGGAACAGGGGATAGTGGTTGCGGAAGAGGGGGGTATCTGCCACACAGCCCGGATAAAAAGAGGTAAAGGTAATGCCGGTAGCATCGTGGAAGCGGCGGTGCAACTCCCGCATCGTCAGGACATTACAGACCTTACTGTCTTTATAGGCCTTAACGGGTTCAAACGCCTTGCCATCCGCCATCGAGATGGGGGCTTTAAACCCAACTTCAAACCCTTGCAGGTTCCCCAGATCGGGACGGGGATAGACCTTGCCACCGGGTTCATCGGGATTATGGGTCACAGTGCCCAAGATCACCAGGCGCTTATCCGGTGCGTAAGACTGCTTCAGGTCATCCAGCAGCAGGTTGGCCAGCAAAAAGTGCCCCAGATGGTTGGTGGTCATGGTCAGCTCATAGCCCTCCGGGCTGCGTAGGGGCTGCTTCAGCAGGGGCATATAGATGGCCGCATTACAAACCAGGGCAGTTAATTGTCGCCCACTTGCCTGAAACTCCCGCGCAAATCGCCGCACACTTTCTAAATCTCCCAGATCAATCTGCATAATGCTGTAACTGCCAGGAGGCATCCCCACAGCCTGAGCGGCTACTCCTGCTTTACCCACGTTGCGACAGGCCATGATCACATACCAGCCCCGATCGGCCAGAGCCTTGGCTCCATACAACCCAACCCCAGACGATGCTCCTGTGATGATGACTGTTGGCTTTTGCTGCTCTTGTACCATGACGTTTTTTTGAAATTGATCAAATCGGTGTTAACAATATCTTAGGATTGCATACCCACGTCTGTTTTGTTGCGGGAGATTGAGAGACTCTAGCCAGAGGATTGAGCGATCGCGATGGATCTGGTGGGAAGGCTCTTAGAATTTATTCACCGCGCAACTCATCCACCTTCTGCTTCACGGCCTGAATATCTTGCCACATTAACCACTTGGGGCTCCCCTTTTCTCGCGACTGATTGCGCAGCAGATAGGCAGGGTGAAAGATCGGCATGTAGAGACGGTGATCTTGCTCTATCCATTGACCACGCACTTTGGTAATGCCCTGTTTGATGCCCAACAGCCCCCGGAGCGCGGTGGCCCCGGTGAGCAGAATAATGGGCGGGTTGACCATACGAATTTGTTCCATCAAATAGCCCTTGCAGGCATCGGCTTCATCCGTCGTCGGAGTCCGATTTTCGGGGGGGCGACACTTGACGACATTGCAAATAAACACATCCTGTTCCACATCCAGGTTGACCGATTGCAAAATTTTGTCGAGCAACTGGCCCGATTTCCCGACAAAGGGTTTGCCCTGCTCATCTTCCTGCTGACCGGGGCCTTCTCCCACAATCATGATCGGGGCCGTCAGACTGCCGCGATAGATCACGGCATGGGTGCGACTCTTGCCTAAATCGCAGCGGGAACAGCGATTACAATGAACTTCAATCTGATCCATGCTGGTGTAGGTGCCAACTGGAATGGGAATCGCGGCACTGGCAGGAATTTGCTCAGGGTCAGGCAGACTGGCCGGGGTGACAGCACCGCCCCCCTGGTCAAACAGATTAATTTGTTGGTCGTTGGCCATGGGTCGGGTTGGTGAGAAACGACAAAATGAGGCAAGCCCCGTAAATTGTAAGCAAAAAAAATACCAGATTTGGCTGGAACTGGTAAAAGTTCGCCATCATAGAAGTAGGCCGACTGCAGAGCAGGAGGAGCGATGACTTCATCTTCAGTGCCTCGTGGTAAGAGTTTAGCAGCCATCTTTATCAATCGCCAGGATGCAGGGGAGCAACTGGCGCAATCTGTCTGGTCAGCAATAACAGCACTCTCCCCCGATGAGCGACTTCCCTGTATTGTCTATGCCTTACCCAAGGGGGGCCTGCCCATTGCAGCACCGATCGCCCGTCAGTTGGGTTGCCCTCTAACCGTCTTGGTCGCTAAAAAAATTACGACTCCCGCCAATCAGGAACTGGCGATCGGTGCTGTCACCGCCGATGGTCAAGTGATTTGGGCTAGGAGTATGCCCCGCTCTCTGGAGGTGAACCGAGACCAGGCTTTACAGCAGGCGCAACACCAGGTCCGGTTGCAACAGGCCCAGTTTCTGACGGTTCACCCAGGCTACGGGCCAGAGGGGGCGATCGCCCTGGTGGTGGATGATGGCATTGCCACGGGGATGACCATGGCCGCAGCGGTGCAGTCTTTGAGGGCGCAAGGGGCCGCCCAAGTTTGGATCTGTGCCCCGGTTGCCCCACCAGATTTGATGCCCTCTTTACGCTCCCTCAGCGATCGGGTGCTTGTTTTGGCAACGCCAACTCCCTTTTATAGCGTCGGTCGCTTTTATCAAGCCTTCCCGCAGGTCAGCATGGAAGAAGCCCTGGAGTGCTTGCAGCGATCGCAAGTTTAGACCTTAGACCAAGCCCATTCTTCAAGGCGAAAAATATTCCCTTAATAAAAGTCAGGAGGCAGGAGGCAAAAGCCAGCTCCTTCTTGTATTCTGATTTTTAACTTCTGGCTCCTAACTTATCATTACCTTGCTGTAACCACGGTAAAGCCTCAAAATTGGCAAAGTCAGCTTCAAGTTGCCATTGCAGTCGGGCGCGATCGCTGCCTTTGAGAAAGGCGCTACAGTCTTTTGACAGCGTTCCTGATCCTGGCGTATCGCTTTCGCATGCGGCAACCATACCTGTAAATTGGGGAGACCGCCAAAGGCTGGCTCCAGCGGCAAAACTGTACTCCAGGCTATTGCGAGCCAACTGCTTCAGATCCTGATATTTCATGCCATGGCGCAACACAGCTAGGTGATATTCGTGACTCAGATCGATGCGGGCAATCCCTTCATCATCGGATGCGAGAGTCATTGGTACTCCCGCTGCTCGGTAGGTTGCAAAGGGGTGATTTTGCCCCTGCACATTCAAAATCGTCTCGTTGCTGGTGAGGCAAATTTCTACTAGTACACCCCGTTGCCGCATTGATTCCATCAAAGCAAACGCATCATCTTCATAAAAAATACCAACCCCATGCCCAATCCGATTGGCCTGGGCAATTTCGACTGCTTGTCGGATATGAAACCGCAGATCATCAGGCGGTACCAATCCTAAGGTTAACTCCCCGGCATGGAGGGACACCTTTACTCCAGGAATCTGACTACGTAGGAACTTGATCATTTCCATCTGTAAGGTGTAATCTCGCAGAGCAATGGGGTGATCTTCCGGTGCAACTAAATTAATCCCCACCACCCGTGGATCGGCCTTCGCCAGCTCAAAGGCATAGACAAATTGGGCAAATACTTCAGCGGGTGGTTTTGTGCGGGTGGTTTGTTGCAAAAACCGAATGGTGACTCGGCAGCCTGGTTGGGACTTGGTAGTCTGGCAACCTAGGGCAGCTACCGTTTGTTGTTCGATTTGATCCAATTCTTTTCGTCCATTGGCCACTAATGTCAATAGCCCCTTATCCAGGAGCTGACGGCGCATTTCGGCAAAGTCAGCATTGCTCTTGAGCGATGGGGGATTGATCGATTGGGCAAGTTGGCGAGTGGGGCTGCCCTGGGTCGTTAATAGCAGTTCTAGGTAGGAAATATATTGGGAAGCGGCGCGGTTTGCCACCTCTGCCACCATGTCACCGCGACGGGTGGGCGCAGAAGAAATCAAGTCAAACCCCTCAAATGCCTGAAAAAACTGGTCATGACCTGGTTTTCCAGCAAAGGCAAGATTCCGCAACGACCATTGATTAATCAGTGCATCATAAATCTTGGTTTGCTTAAATAATTGCGTGGCGGGAAAGTAAGTGGCAACTTTGCCGCAGTCTTGAGGCGGCACCAATTTTACTGTTCCGACCCCTACGCCCGTAGTTGAACCCGCTCCTGAGTCTACGCAGTAGCCATCCGCTGCCGCCCATTCTAAATAGTGCTCAGCATAGACTGCACCGCTAAGGTGAGTGTGGATATCACCGCCTTTGGGCATCCGTTGCACAAAGGCTCTGATCACAGGTGGGCGATCGCGATGCCGCTCCAACCAATTAGCCACCTGTTCCTGAGATCGCCGCAAAGACTGTTGCGGGGAGCCGACCTCCTTCGCTGCCACCCCTGAAACAGCGAATCCAGAACCCAGTAATAAGCCTAGCAATAAAGGCAAATGAACAGATCTAGACATGAATTGCACCTTTCCAACGCACAAATTCAGCCAAAGTATACGTTTACTTGGGCACCAGGAAAGTAAATTTTTACCTAATTTAAGCTTGCCCCTCGGTCAAGGGGATGGGCCAGAATTGAGGGACTCCCACTCGCTATAGCTATAAATCTTCAGTAACCCACGTCGGCAGGTTTTCTTTGTATAGCCGTGGCTTCAGTCGCCAGGGTGACTGAAACTCTCTAGACTAGAGGAGAGAGACAGATTTGGATGGCCCCATGGCAGGAAAACACAATGCTTTGTTTTGGGTAGTTTGGCTGGGATTGATTGTCTACGCATTTTTTCTAGCGCCCCCCAATCAGCCAGATACCTTTGATTTAATCAAACGCCTCTCCACTGGCCAGTGGGCTGGCATCAATCCCCTGATTGTGGCCTTGTTCAACCTGATGGGGGTCTGGCCCATAATTTACGCCGCGGTGATGCTGGTCGATGGTTGTGGGCAAAAGCTTCTTGCCTGGCCCTTTGTCGTGGGTGCCTTTGGAGTCGGTGCCTTTGCTGTGTTGCCCTATCTGGCACTGCGCCAACCCAGTCCCAGCTTTAGCGGCCCCAAAACGGCTGTGCTCAGGTTGGTAGAGTCTCGCCTGCTGGGAGTCGGGCTATTTCTCGGTAGTCTGGCTTTAATGGTCTATGGTCTTGGCTGGGGAGACTGGGCTGACTTTATGCGGCAATGGCAGAGCGATCGCTTCATCCATGTCATGAGTCTGGATTTTTGTCTGCTCTCCCTCCTATTTCCAGCCTTGTTGGCAGATGATAAAGCCCGTCGCGCTCAGCCTTCTGTAGGGCGAGACAATCGCCCCTGGCTTTGGCTGCTGTCAGTCATTCCCGTTTTGGGGCCAGCGGCCTATCTGAGCTTGCGACCAGGGCTACCAGATGTTAGCCGTGAGCCTCTCGCCGCTTAAAGGATCAATCTGCCCCGGCGATCGGTGCAAACCCCTGCCGCTGCACATTTTCTGTGACAACGCGGGGCTCCAGGAATTGCAGCAAGTAATCGGGGCCACCTGCTTTAGAACCGACCCCTGACAGCTTGAAGCCGCCAAAGGGTTGACGGGCGACGATCGCCCCGGTGATGCCCCGGTTGATATAGAGGTTGCCCACTTCAAATGCTTGACTGGCTCGCTCAATGTGGGAAGGGGTGCGAGAGAAGAGGCCACCGGTGAGGGCATAGGAAGTGTGGTTGGCAATTTCTAAGGCCTGATCAAAGGTTTTCGCAGGGATCACCGCCAGCACCGGGCCAAAGATCTCTTCCTGGGCAATCACCGCATCGGGTGACACATTGTGGAAGATGACTGGCCCAATGAAGTAGCCCCCCTCTGGGGCCTCCATGGTGAGGGCGACATCACACTCGCTGCGGCCTTTCTCGATATACTCCAGGATGCGATCGCGGGCCGCCTGATCGACGACAGGGCCAACTCTGGTGCCGGGGTGCTCGGCGGGGCCAAGGTTGAGCGATCGGGTGGCCTCCACCAGGCGACTGAGGAAGGTATCGTAGATCGGCTCCAGCACAATGACACGGGAGCAGGCAGAACATTTCTGGCCGCTATAGCCAAAGGCCGATTGCACCACACCCTGAACCGCCTGATCCAGATCGGCGCTCTCGTCTACAATCACGGCATTCTTGCCGCCCATTTCAGCCACAACCCGCTTTAGGTGGCGCTGTCCTGGTTGCAGGATGGCAGCATCGGCATAGATGCGACAGCCCACTTCCTGGGAGCCGGTGAAGGTGATCAGGTGCACATCAGGATGTTTCACCATGTGGGCACCGACCGTCGAACCTTTCGCCGGTACAAACTGGAAGACCCCTGGAGGGAAGCCCGCTTCTACCAAAATTTCGGCTAATTTGGCGGCAATCACCGATGAAACTTCAGCGGGTTTGAGTAGGGTGCAGTTCCCCGCTACAAGCGAGGCCACTGTCATACCAGTGGGAATCGCCAACGGGAAGTTCCAGGGAGAGATGATCAGGGAAATGCCACGGGGTTGGTATTGATAGCGGTTGGTTTCACCGGGGTAGTCGTAGGCCACCCCGGCATCTAACCGATCCATTTCATCGGCGTAGTATCGGCAAAAGTCGATCGCCTCCGAGACTTCCCCGTCTGCTTCACTGACAACCTTACCGACCTCTAGCACCATCCAGGCCACCAGGTCATAGCGCCGTTGCTCCATTAATTCGGCGGCCCGTCGCAGCATGGCAGCCCGTTCCCTGGCGGGGGTGCGCTTCCAGGCAGGAAAGGCAGCTTTGGCAGCCGCGATCGCCTGGTCTGCCTGATCGAGACTGAGTAAGCCAACTTTTCCGACCAGTTCGGTAGACTGGGAGGGGTTAAGGGAGTCAACGGTGGTTTCGGTCTGGATATACTCCCCATTCACCAGGGGCAAGTAGGTCTTACCCAATTGTTGCCGCACCTGTTGCAAAGCTTGCTGCACTTGTTGGCGGTGTGACACCTGGGCAAAGTCTTTATCTGCCACGTTGTGGAAAGCGTGATCGGAGGGCAGAACCTGGGAGGGGGTTGCTTCTGCCACTGGTGCCGCCAGTAATTGTTCTACGGGGCGGTCTTCTAAGTTTTGGCGCAAGAAGGAACTGTTCGCTGTATTTTCTAACAGTCGGCGAATCAAATACGACATGCCGGGAATCAACTCCCCATAGGGGCAGTAGACCCTCACCCGATAGCCCTGATCAGCGATCGCCTTGGCCAGTTTATCGGCCATGCCGTAGAGCACCTGCAGCTCAAAGCGACGACGGGGAATCTGGAGCGTCTCTGCAATCGCGATTGCATGGGCTTGGGAACGGACGTTGTGACTCCCGATCGCGGCATAGAGATGCTCATGGTTTTCCAACAGCAGCTCGGTCATGGCCTCAAAATTGGCGTCCGTTGTGGCTTTGTTGTTAAAGACTGGCTGGGCCCAGTCTTTCTGCACCGCCTTGATGGTTTCCTGATCCCAGTAGGCCCCCTTGACCAGTCGCACAGTCAGGGGGGTGCCGCGCTCCTTAGCCCAGACAATTAAATCTTTTAGGTCGGTGTAGCTATCGCGCAGGTAAGCTTGCAGGGTGACACCGATGTCTGACCGGCTGCGAAATTCGGCTTCTAACAACACCTGCTGCAAAATCGCTAGGGTCAGGTCTTTATAGTGATATTGCTCCATGTCAAAGTGAACCGCAGCCCCCAGATCCTTGGCCCGACGTAAGAGGACTCGGATGCGATCGCTGACCCGCTCCTGACTGCCCTTTTCATCCAGGGGGTCAAATTGGGAATAAAAGGCGGTTAGCTTTACAGAAACCTGAACCCTGGGTAAAGGGTCTGCATCCGTCGGTAGCCCAGCCGAGCTATCAATTTGCTCCACCGTAGGCCAGCGATTGGCAACCTCTGTCAACTGAGTCATTAACTCCAGGTAGCGATCCAGGTAGGACTGAGCTTCTGCCTCGGTAATCACAGCCTCCCCTAAAAGATCGACCGTAAAGGCCAGCCGGTCTTTGCGCAAGCGCTCAATGGTTTTAATCACCTGGGTTATGTTTTCTCCGGCGATATACTTATGAGCCAGAGCCTCTACTGCAGTGGAGACTGTTGTGGCCGCAATCTGCCCCGGCATTGAGTCGGGGCTGGCAAAATTCAGCATGCCCTTGAGCGCAGTTGGGAGTTCCACATCTGCTTGACCCAGGTATTCTTGCAGGTGACGCGCAATTTCAGCCTTGCTATGGAGGGCGGGTAAACAATCGATAAAGCGGAACAGTTGTACCCGCAGGTGGGGGTTGCTCATGGCCCAACCCAACACTTTGTCATCCCATCGCATCTGATCCCGCATTTGTGCCAAAAAGGAACGACTTTCTCGGGTAGCAGATAATAATTGACGCGCGATCGCCTGAGTCCGTTCTTCGTAAGTAGCCACAGTAAAACTCCCAGTCAGTGCAGACGCCCCCTCTCAATTACCCAGGGGGTGCTATCTCAATTTTACTGTTGATAGCCGTCTGCATTAGGAATCAAGTGTGACATATCCTACTAGCTTGCCTACCCGACGCTGATTGCAAGCAATACAGCGTGGGCTTCCAAGCTTTCGGCTACACAGTTCACAGGCTGGGCAACCCCATCGCCTCCCT
>JBJTUO010000206.1:0-3793 GCA_046080785.1 Leptolyngbyaceae cyanobacterium
CTGCGGCTAGAGCAATTGTGTCAAGAAATATTGGACGAACTTTTGCAAATTAACCGTCGTTGGCTTAATTATTACAAGAAGGGGCGACGGGCCATAGATCTTGCCCTGTCTACGTTCTGAGACCGCTGTCCCCCTGCCAGACGACCCGTATGCATTCCCACAAAACCCGGCAGAAAGCATCATCCTAATGATTCTATCAACGGTGATCAGGAACGAAGTAACCGCCTGTTTGCTCTCAGGAAACTGAGTAGGTGCCAACCGAATGCAACAGTGTGGGAGGATGCCCTAAGAAGCCAATGCCCTTGGGAAAGCCAGGGGATATGCAGACGTAGGGCGGGATACCGACAAGCGATTCTCCTATCGGAGACACTCTGTGAACGCGCTCAGTAGCGGTTGATAAGCCTAAAGCCGAGTGATTCGTCACGACGGTGGGATAAGGGGGAAACCCCGCAAGCCGCCAACCGGGAGGTCGCAAGCCAGCAATCGATGAGCACGTATCAACTGGGTTGACCTGTTCATTCCGAACTGGTGTCTATGACAAAGAGTCGGTATCTCAGGAGCCGTGTGAGGTGTTCGCGTAGCGTCTCCGCAGGGGTTAAGTCTCACGCACGGTTTTAGAGCCGAGCGGAGGGGGCGACCCCTTCGTTTAGGTTAACTAGCTGCAAGATCACAAGCTAGAGAAGCAAGCCAACTGTGATTTGTCTTGTGTTTACTGTTGACAAATGTCTCCTTGTGTTGTTACTCCCCTTGACTTTATTTCTTCCATCAGGGAGATTGCTTGGGGCAGTTATAGTGGAAGAATGAACTAATTCTGATTCACAAAGTGGGAGAAGCAGCGATGAATGAATTGAAGACCCAAGCGGCAAAGGTGCTGGAACTTTTGACCAACCCCAGCACTGGCACAACCTTTCAAAATGCTTTTTCGTTGGCATGGCAGATCCTTAAAGAAGTTGGCCAGTTACTCTGGTTAGTTCTATGTCTAGGGTTGGTCTTCGTGGAGTGGCTCTGGAAAACTGGGTATAGCACAGGTTGGAAAACCAGGGACTGGGTAAACACCTTAGACCAACCAGGCCGCGATCGTGTTTTTAATGAAACGGGAAAATCGCTCCTAGAACTGGGTAAAACCAGTGCGACTAAAGCGGTTGCCTCCGCAAAGGAGCGGTTGGGGATTGTTGATACCGGGTCTGAATCACCAGTCGTTCCCCCTGCCCCCAAGGCCGACGTAAAACCGCCAGCAGTAAAACCGCCAGCAGTAAAATCGCCAACCCCAGAGCCAGCGGTTGTAACTTCGCCAGCTCCATCAACGGTAGCCGCAGAGCCACCAAAATCTGAAGTTGAATAGGGTTAGTAAGGTAGATCAACTTGCCTGCAATCCTTGTAAGAATAAAATAGATTGGCAATCCAGAAAGTGTAGGGGAGGTTGAATCAGGATGGAGGAGTCGTTCACGATCGCTAATATGGACGGGACTGCAAGACAGTCAAGGGCTTTAACTGAAAAACAATCAGACTCCCCTGCCTCTCGTAACAGTAACCAGTCTTCTGCCGCAACAGTGCCCTCTGCTAGATGGACGATCGAAGCCAGTGAAGAGCTATACCGCATCAATGGCTGGGGAGAACCCTATTTTTCCATTAATGCAGCAGGGCATGTGACAGTCTCCCCCCAGGGAGATCGGGGGGGGTCTCTCGATTTATTTGAGCTGGTTACAGCGCTACAACAGCGTAATCTCTCTTTACCCTTACTGATACGCTTCTCTGATATTCTAGAAGACCGCATCGAACGCTTGAATTCAGCCTTTGCCAAGGCGATCGCCCGCTATAGCTACAATGGGGTATATAAGGGGGTCTTTCCGGTTAAGTGCAACCAGCAACGCCATCTAGTGGAGGCGTTAGTGCGCTTTGGCAAACCCCATCAGTTTGGCCTGGAAGCAGGTTCTAAACCAGAACTAATGATTGCTCTGGCGACCCTGAAAACTCCCGGTGCCCTATTGATTTGTAATGGTTATAAAGATCAGGAGTATATCGAAACGGCCATTTTGGCACGACGATTGGGGCAAACCCCGATTATCGTGCTGGAGCAGATTGAAGAAGTCTCGATTGTGATCCAGGCCAGCCAGAAGTTGGGGATCAGACCGATTCTCGGTATCCGGGCCAAGTTGAGTACCCAGGGAGTCGGGCGCTGGGGCACATCTGCGGGCGATCGCGCCAAATTTGGCCTGACAATCCCCGAAATTCTTGATGCCGTGGAACAATTACAGGCGGCAAAGATGCTAGACAGCTTGCAGCTCTTGCACTACCACATCGGTTCCCAAATTTCTTCGATCTCTGTCGTAAAAGACGCCATCCGTGAGGCCAGCCAGATCTATGTGGAACTGTGCCAACTGGGAGCCAACATGCAATATCTGGATGTGGGTGGTGGTCTGGGGGTAGATTATGACGGATCCAAGACTAACTTTTACGCCTCTAAAAACTACAGTATTCAGAATTACGCCAACGACATTGTGGCTGAAGTCAAAGAAGCCTGTACGGAACGGAACATCTCTCCGCCGACCCTGGTGAGTGAAAGTGGACGGGCGATCGCCTCTCATCAGTCTGTGTTGGTGTTTAACGCTCTGGGTACCAGTGACGTGCCCACAGATGCACCAGAGCCTCCCCAAGAAAAGGAACACCTGATTATTCGTAACCTCTACGAAACCTACCAGTCGATCTCAGAAGAAAACTACCAGGAGGCTTACCACGACGCTGTCCAATTCAAAGAAGAGGCCATTAGCTTGTTTAACTTTGGTTACTTGAGTCTGCCAGAACGAGCCCGGGCAGAGCGGCTCTACTGGGCCTGCTGTGGTAAGATTCTACAGATTGTCCGGCGGCAAGACTACGTACCCGACGATCTGGAAGACCTGGAACAGATTATGGCTTCCATCTACTACATCAATTTGTCAGTGTTTCAGTCAGCTCCCGATAGCTGGGCGATCGACCAGTTGTTCCCGATTATGCCCATCCACCGACTCGATGAAGAGCCAACCCAACGGGCCACTCTGGCGGATCTGACCTGCGATAGCGATGGCAAGATTGACCAGTTTATTGATCTGCGAGATGTCAAACCTGTGCTGGAACTCCATGCCATCAAACCAGGAGAGCCCTATTACCTGGGGATGTTTCTCAATGGGGCTTACCAGGAAATCATGGGTAATTTACACAACTTATTTGGTGATTCTAATGCAGTCCACATCACCCTGACGCCCAAAGGGTATCGCATCGACCATGTGGTAAAAGGCGACACGATGACGGAGGTATTGGGGTATGTGCAATATGATTGGGAAGACTTGATTGAAAGCATTCGACAACAGACAGAACAAGCCCTGCAAGAAGGGCGTATTACCCTGGAAGAGTCGCAACGTTTGCTACAGAACTATGAAAACAGCCTGCGGCGATATACCTATCTGTCTGTTTGATCCCAAGGTTAGTCTATGACTGCGCCGCGCATTCTCAGGTCATGGGCTAAATTGCGAGGTAGCCCTACTACACCTGCCATTACGGCCCGGTCAACGCTGGCACCGGCCAGATTGACACCATCCAAGTTGGCTTGTCGTAAATCAGCGTGGTCTAACCTGGCACCATAAAGATTAGCTCCACTTAAGTCTACCCCAACCATCCGGCAGCGTCGAAAGTCGGCGTAACTGAGGTTGGCCGTTTGTAAACCCGCCCCATCTAGACAGGCACCAGTCAAACTGCCCCGTCTCAGGTCTGCATAGCTTAGGGTCGCATTTGACAAATTTGCAGTGATTAGTTTGGCTTC
>JBJTUO010000207.1:0-18282 GCA_046080785.1 Leptolyngbyaceae cyanobacterium
GCTGCAAAATCAAATCCAGATCAGTGGCATAAAACGACCCTTTACCCGGTTTATCAATCACCACTTCCCCCGGTAAGGGTGCCAGTTCTGGAATAATTTCCCAGCCGGGTTCGCCGCGCACCAGAATCTTGCCGCAGGGCCCAGGATCGCCAATCCCCGCACCAATTTGTTGCGATCGCCAGCGTTTATTGCCAGGTAAATCAGAGAGATCGGGGCGATGCCCTTCCCGGGTATGCATGATGTAAAACCCCTTTTGTCGTAAAGTCGCCAGCACGGATGTGATGGGCTCGATCGGAGCACGGGTGAGGGACAGGTCGTACCCCATCTGATCAACATAGCCCCCCTGGCCACAGAAGTCAGTTTGCATGTCAATGATCAGAAATACTGTATTTTCTGGGCGCAGGTCGCCGTTATAGGGGTAGGGATAGGGGTCGGCAGCAATGTAACAGGTCACAGGCTCTCTCCAAACCATCTAAAGTTCTACAACCACGGGGGCGTGATCACTGGGTTTCTCTAATTTGCGGGGGGCTCGATCGATTGTGCAGGCGATCGCCCGTTCATACAAGCTGGGAGTCAGGTAAATATGGTCAATCCGCCAGCCCAGATTACGACGAAAGGCGGCGGCGCGATAATCCCACCAGCTAAACTGGCCACCGTCAGGGGTAAATTTACGAAACACATCCGCCAATTCCAGTGGTACGATCACTTGCTGCAAAGCCTGCCGTTCTGCATCAGTGGCCATGACCAGTTGCGCCCGCCCGGTCGCATCATGGATATCAATGTCTTCTAGGGCGATGTTAAAGTCTCCGCAGACCAGCAGGTCTGGATATTCAGCAATGGACGCTTTCAAATAGTGGGCCAGGGCTGCTAACCAGCGTAGCTTGTAATCGTATTTCTCACTGCCGACCGCGGATCCATTCGGTACATAGAGGTTGATAATCCGAATGCCATCCAGACTCCCGGTAATCACCCGTTTTTGTTGATCCAGATCTGCCGCCCCCTCCCCCAGAAGCGCAGTAAACCCAGTGCTGCAATGATCTAACGGCCTGCGACTGAGAATCGCCACCCCGTTATAGCTCTTTTGCCCTGAAAACACTGCGGAATAGCCCAGGTCAATAAATGCCTGCTGCGGAAAGTCCCCATCAACCACCTTCGTCTCCTGCAGGCACAAAACGTCCACCTGGGTTGCAGCCAACCAGTTCGTGACCTGGGTCAGGCGAGTCCGAATCGAATTAACATTCCAGGTTGCAACCTTCATACCAGGGCAGCACCACGGTAAATCAGCCTCCGAAGAATACCACAAGCAGTAGGACACGCTATCATAGAGGAGTTGGTAACTATTTGTAACAAATCATTGATGATTGTTTCTGAGTCCGGCATGGCCCGCTTGAAAGCATCTTTTAGTCAGAGGGTGCTGTTTGGCCATGAGCCAACCCCCGAATTGCTGGCGATTTTGCTCGTGTACTTTGTGCAAGGCATCTTAGGTCTGGCCCGCTTGGCCATTAGCTTTTTCTTAAAAGACGACCTGGGTTTAACCCCTGCAGAAGTGTCTGCCCTGATGGGCATTGCGGCCCTGCCCTGGATGGTGAAACCCCTGTTTGGGGTGATCTCGGACGGCTGGCCCATCTTTGGGTATCGGCGTCGGCCTTACTTGATTCTGTCAGGGGTACTGGGGGCGATCGCCTGGGTTTTGCTGGCAACAGTGGTGCAATCGGCCTGGGCTGCCACCCTGGCGATCGGACTGAGTTCTCTCTCCGTTGCCTTCAGCGATGTGATTGTAGACTCTCTGGTGGTGGAGCGAGTCCGGCAAGAATCTGTAGGCGATGCCGGTTCTCTACAGGCTCTCTGCTGGGGCACCGCTTCCCTGGGTGGAATTATGACGGCCTACTTCAGTGGTGCCCTGCTGCAACACTTCTCAGTGCGACAGGTGTTTGGCATTACTGCGGCCTTTCCCCTGATTGTGGCGCTGGTGGCCTGGTTAATCAGTGAGGCTCGCGATCAAGAAAAAACAGACTGGGCGATAGTTCGGCAGCAGTTGGGGCGGTTGCAACAGGCTGTTTCTCAAAAGGCAATCTGGTTACCCACCCTGTTTTTGTTCTTCTGGCAGGCCACCCCCACAGCAGACTCTGCCTTTTTCTACTTCACGACTAATGAGTTGGGGTTTGAGCCAGAGTTTTTGGGCCGGGTGCGGTTGGTGACCAGTCTTGCTTCCCTGGCTGGCATCTGGCTATTCCAACGCTACTTTAAAGCCGTGCCCTTTCGGGTGATTTTTGGCTGGTCTACCGTGATTTCTGCCGCCCTGGGCATGTCTATGCTGCTGCTGGTGACCCATGCCAACCGGGCTTTGGGGATCAGTGACCAGTGGTTTAGCCTAGGGGATAGTCTGGTACTAACGGTGATGGGCCAGATCGCCTACATGCCAGTATTAGTGCTGGCCGCCCGTCTCTGCCCCCCTGGGGTGGAAGCTACCCTATTTGCGCTGCTAATGTCAGTGGTGAACCTGGCTGGTCTGGTTTCCTACGAGTCAGGCGCTGCCCTGATGCACTGGATGGGGATTAATGAGCAAGATTTTTCTAATCTAGCCCTGCTGGTGGTATTGACCAATCTGACCACCCTGTTGCCGCTGCCCTTCCTCAACTGGTTGCCATCTGCCAGCTCCCTACCCACCGAGGGCACGGATGCGACACTGCCAGCTATCCCTATCGCTCTAGAACTAGATATGGCAGCCAGTAAGCACTTAGAGCAGCCCATTTTGCCCGATCTGGTCAGTGAACTGATGCATGCGGCCCATGCTGGCGAGCCAGTGGAAGAGATTGCCCTGGCCTCTGATGATCTTTAAAAGCTTTAATTTTTCAAAACTCCTATGGCTGTTTCTCCCACTCTGAATCAATCAGTGTCCTCTGATCTGTCCTACTGCCGAGAAGACTGGCAGCGGGGCTACAACTCCCTCTACGAAGAATTTGACTACTGGATCGATCAAATTGAGGGAGTCATTCCCCCAGAATTGGAAGGCACTCTGTTTCGCAATGGCCCCGGTTTATTGGACGTAAAAGGCCAGCGAATTCATCATCCTTTTGATGGCGATGGCATGGTGTGTGCGATCACCTTCACCGATGGCAAAGCCCACTTTCGCAACCGCTATGTCCGAACGGCGGGCTATGAGGCCGAGCAGCAGGCTGAAAAGATTCTCTACCGGGGTGTCTTTGGCACCCAGAAGCCAGGGGGCTGGCTGTCCAATGCTTTTGACCTGCGGATCAAGAATATTGCCAATACCAATGTGATTTACTGGGGCGGCAAGCTGTTGGCGCTCTGGGAAGCGGCGGAACCGCACCAGCTTGATCCCCACACCTTAGAGACCATCAGACTGGATGACCTAGGGGGCATTCTCCAGCCTAGTCCGGCTTTTTCAGCCCACCCCTGGGTTGATCCGGCCTGTGTGCTAGACGGGGGCCCCCGTCTGGTCAATTTTGCCATCAAGCCAGGGCTCTCCACCACCATTACCCGCTACGAGTTAGATGGGGCTGGCAAACTGGTCGATCGCTCCTGCCATGATGTGCCGGGTTTTGCCTTTATCCACGACTTTGTCATCACCCCCCACTACTGTGTGTTCTTCCAAAATCCAGTCCGGTTTAATCCTCTTCCCTATCTCCTGGGATGGCGGTCTGCTGCGGAGTGCATCCAGTTTCAACCAGATCAGAAAACCCGGATTGTGGTGATTCCTCGCTTTGGGACGGGCTCCGCCCAAATGATTGAGCTGCAAGCTGGCTTTGTGTTTCACCACGGCAATGCCTTTGAGCAGGGCGATAGTCTGGTAGTCGATTCGGTTTGCTATGCTGACCTGCCCTCTGTGCAGCCAGATGCCGATTTTCGTCAGACTGATTTCTCTAAGCTGGCGCCCGGTCAATTGTGGCGCACAGAAATTAACCTGAAAACTGAAACGGCCCAACGCAGATTACTAGAAGCCCGGTGTTGTGAATTTCCCACCCGCCACCCTGCTAGGGTGGGCCAACCCTATCGCTATCTTTATCTGGCAGCAGCCCACGCTCCCACTGGCAATGGGCCCCATCAGGCAATTATGAAGGTGGATGTGGAGTCCAACGATCGCCAGGTCTGGAGTGCCGCTGCTCAGGGCTATGTGGGAGAACCGGTCTTTATTCCTCGCCAGCAGTCCCTATTGGAAGGGGCAGAAGATGACGGCTGGGTGGTCACACTGGTATTTGATGCTGCCGAGAACCGGTCTGATGTCGTGATTCTCGATGCCAAAAATTTAAATCAAGGCCCGATCTCCCGGTTGCATCTGAAGCACCATATCCCCTATGGTTTGCATGGCAGCTTTACGTCCCAATGCTTTTTGCCATGACACGAATTTTGTTAGTGGGGGCTGACGGTCAGGTTGGGCAAGAGTTACGTCAGACCCTAGCCCATTTAGGCGCAGTGATTGCCGTTGGGCGCGAGGCGCTTGACTTGACTCAGTCCGCCCAAGTTGCAGCAGTAGTGGCCGACACTCAACCCAACTGGATTGTGAATGCTGCCGCTTACACCGCCGTAGATCAGGCAGAAAGTGATGCCGAAATTGCTTACCAGGTGAATGCGATCGCCCCTGGTCTACTGGCCAAGGCCGCCCATCAGATGGGGGCGGGTCTGCTCCAGATCTCGACCGATTATGTATTTGATGGTCAGCAGGGGTTTCCCTACACAGAGTCCCAGGCAACTGCGCCGCTGGGCGTCTATGGTGCCTCTAAGCTGGCCGGAGAACAAGCCATTCGATCTGCCTGTCCTTTGCATCTGATTTTGCGAACCGCCTGGATCTATGGCAGCTATGGCAAAAATAATTTTGTTAAAACCATGCTGCGCTTAGGGCAAGAACGGCAGGAGGTGCGAGTGGTGGTAGACCAGGTTGGTTCTCCCACCTGGTCTAAAGATATCGCCGCAACAATCGCCCAGCTTTTGCCCCAACTCACCCCAGAAACGGTGGGTACCTACCATTACACCAGTAGCGGCGTTGCTAGCTGGTATGATTTTGCCGTTGCCATCTTTGAAGATGCCCTGCAATTGGGGTGGCCGCTTAAAATTCAGCAGGTCGTCCCCATCACCACCGCAGACTATCCCCTGCCTGCTAAACGCCCTGCCTTTTCCGTCCTTTCCTCCAGCAAGATTCAACCCTTGTTAGGGGGGCCACCGCCCCACTGGCGCAGTAGCTTGCGGCTAATGTTGTCAGAATGGCAAACCCTGAGCCAGGGCCGGTGATTTATCTGATTACGGTAAATTACAACTCTGCCGATTTGATTGCCCGCTTACTCGCCTCCCTGCAGTCAGAAACAGAGCCCTATCGGTTGATTGTGGTAAACAACTCGCCGACAGATCTCCAGCTTGCCAGACTGCGCAGTCCGGCCCTGACCCAACTGGAGGCTGGTCATAACCTGGGTTTTGGGGGAGGCTGTAACTTGGGTTTGCAATGGGTTTATCAACAAGACCCGCGAGCGATCGTCTGGCTGATCAATCCTGATGCCACCCTGCCTGCGGGTATGGTGAAGCAAGCTTGTGCTTTTTGGCAGGCACACCCTAATGCGGCAATTGTCGGCACCTCTATCACAGAGCCATCGGGTAGGGTGTGGTTTGCCGGGGGGCGGTTTAACCCCAAAACGGGGGCAATCTGGATGGCAACGGAAGCACCGGAACCAGAGGCAACTTATCTGCCCTGTGACTGGGTTTCCGGTTGCAGTTTGATGCTCAACCTGGCTTGCTTTGCGACTTGTCCGCAGTTCGATCCGGCCTACTTTTTGTATTACGAAGATTTTGATTTTTGTCGGCGCTACGCCAGCCAGGGCTACTCTGTTGGCTGGGCAACCCGACTGCAAGTAATCCACACCCCTTCTGCCATTACCGATCGCAATCAGCGCTTGAAATTGCAACACAGCACCTATAGCTACCTGTTAACCCTAGAACGGTATACTAATGGACTAATTACTCCCCTGCGTCTACTCCGAATTTTGACGGCGGCGCTGCTGTTGTTTCCCTTGAAGCGGGAAGCGGCGTTGGGCAAATGGACTGGAATTCTTCTCTACCTTCGGCGAGTCGTTCAGCGTGAGTTCCCCCTTTCTGGTTAATCTGGCCTGTTTGATGCCACAGCCCACGGGCATCTCAACCTACGTTTTGCATCTGTTTCCCCAGTTGCGATCGCTCCATCCGACGTTGCTGACAGCCCAGGAGATCGAGGGGTACACCTGTTACTCCATCCCAGGGGGGATGACAGCCGCAGAGGGAACTCAGGGTCACCTGAAGCGCATCCTGTGGACCCAGGGGCAACTACCGTCAATCTATAGCCGCCTGCAGGCTAAGCTGTTGTTTTCTCCGGTGCCAGAAGCGCCCCTCTGGTCAGGGTGCCGCTCGATTGTCATGGTACACGACCTGATTCCCCTCCGCTTTCCGCGTCGCTTTTCTCCCCTCACCCTCTATACCCGTTCCATGGTTCCCCAGATCTTGAATCGAGTAGAACATATAGTGGTCAACTCTGAAGCAACCGCCAGGGATATTGTCGATTTTTTTAGTGTCCCCGCTCAGCGGATTACCCCTATCCCCCTCGCTTACGATGCCAGCCACTTTCGTTGGCTAAACCTGCCAACCCAAAATTACTTTCTCTACCTGGGCCGGCTTGATCCTTATAAAAACGTTCAGCGTTTAATTGCAGCCTTTGCTCAGTTGAGTCACCGTTACCCAGACTATCAGCTTTATTTAGCTGGCCCGCCAGATCAGCGGTACTTGCCGCTCTTGCAAAAGTGTGTAGTTGAGTTCCAGGTGACAGCACGAGTCAAGTTTTTGCACTATGTTTCCTACGCTGAGTTACCCCGTCTGCTGAATCAAGCCATCGCACTGGTGTTTCCCACCCTGTGGGAAGGCTTTGGTCTGCCTGCCCTGGAAGCAATGGCCTGCGGGACACCTGTCATCACCTCTAACCTGGCTTCTCTGCCGGAGGTGACGGGAGGCGCAGCGCTGCTAATCGACCCCTATAAGGTGGAAGAGATCGCAACCGCAATGGAGCAGGTCATTGTAGACCGCAGACTTTGGTTAGACCTGCGATCGGCGGGGTTGAAGCAAGCCAGTCATTTTAGTTGGGTCAAGACCGGTCAGGAGACAGCAAGGGTACTGGCATCCTATGTTTAAACTAGCCACCAATCCCCAGGCGGCCTGCCAAACTGGGAGTCAGGGGCAACAGGGTGGTGATCATGAGAAATAGGGCCACCAACCCCAGGGCAGCTCTGGCGTCATCTGCTTCTACCAGGTCATTGAGGCAGGGA
Organism: Leptolyngbyaceae cyanobacterium; assembly: GCA_046080785.1. Lineage (GTDB taxonomy): Bacteria > Cyanobacteriota > Cyanobacteriia > Leptolyngbyales > Leptolyngbyaceae > JBJTUO01. The sequence continues at coordinate 7,296 of JBJTUO010000207.1, forward strand.
CGCTCCAAATCGCGTTGCAAAAACAGCACCACGATCGCCCAGAACAATGCCAGTGAATTTACCAAAGAGGCCAGCCCCAGCACAATAATGGTACCGATCGTCGTGCGAACAGCCACTTTGCGGCCATAGATGGCCTGCACGATGCGCCCCCCATCTAACTGGCCCGCTGGCAATAGATTGAGGGCATTGATGACCAACCCCAACCACCCTAAAATCACCAGGGGGTTGACATCCACGATCGGGTCTTGCAAAGATTCGCGCAGCACAATACGGCTCAGGGTACCAACCAGAATAGAACCTTGGAAAAACTCGGTAGGCACTTGAAACAGACTGCCTCTATGGGATAGCAGCAGCCCCGTGACCAGCATTGCCAGAGAGAGTAGCCCCCCCGCTGCGGGCCCAGCAAAAGCAATGTCAAATAAAACCTTACGATTGGGCAAGAGAGAAGCAAAGCGGGTAATGGCCCCAAAGGAACCAATCTGCCAGGTTGGGATGAAGAAAGGCCAGTTGAGAGGAATGGTGTAGCGTTGGGCCATCAGCCAATGCCCGATTTCGTGGGCCGCCAGCACGGCAAGAATGCCCCCCCCTAGGGGAATCACCTGGGCAATCCGGTCAGGCGCATTGAACAGATCAAAGCCCAACATCAACCCTCCACTCTCCAGACAGGCTGCGATGGTCATTACCATCAAAACCACCGCTAGTGCCTTCTGGGCTGTGGTCAGGGGTTGGGGGTCACGGGTACTGGGCAACACAATCACCACGGGCTTGCCGTCCTGGTTCTCGACTAGGAACAGGCGGTAGCGATCGCCCAGCTTCTCTCGCAAACTGGCAGATAAGTCCTGGTAGCTTTGTTCCAGGTCGCCGCGCAGATTGCCCCGAAAGATGACCCCATCTTGATAGGGAATGGTTTCAGTGGCAAAAAAGGTGGCGACACCAAAAATGCTGCGAATCGCGGTCAAATCTTCGGCAGGGATGGGAATTACTTCTGGCACCTGGGTAGCTGCCGCAGAAGCAGGCACAGGCTGCTGGGGTGCTTGTTCTGCCTGGGCTGGGGTGCTGCCCTCTAGAGCTTCTGCCGTGCTATCGCTGGTATCATTGGCCTCTTGAATGGCGGCTATGCGGCGAGCTAAGGTGAGATCCTGTCCCAGCGTTCTGAGCTGTCTGCCCAAAACAATATAAACGACAGTAGAGGCTACCAACAGAAAGAGGACACCCACCAGATTCAGGTAAATTCCGGCGGCAAACAGACCAAAAAAGATGAGCCAGGGTGCCATTAACGCGACCGATTGCAACCAGGCCAGAATCCCCAACTTACCAAAGGGTCTGGCCCGAATAAATCCCGACACAAGCAGGACAATGGCTGCCAATAGTGCCAGTAGTGTGATCATTGCTGCCCCTCCTGCAACCAATCCGGCATAGATCTAATCTACCTGAATCCCTGCGTTGTGCAGCGACGGGGCCGCAACTTCATAATGTATCCTTTTAGGTTTTTTCCCTTTACCCTCAGGCCCAGTGGGGATTGGGCACTTAAAAAAAAAGCACAGATAATTCTGTGCCCTTTTCAACAAGGAGATCAAGAAATCAGGTGTTGCTGATTCCGGGTATGAAAAAATTGCTGTATGCTCGAAACTTCGTTTCGATTCATACTGCTTTTCAGCAACGCCAGAAATCAGGTACCAGAAGTCCAGGAGTTTATATACTGAATCTGATCAGAGGTGAGAGAGTCAATCACAATACCCATTGCTTTCAATTTCAAGCGGGCAATTTCTCCATCCACATCAGTAGGAATCGAGTGGATCCCTGGTTGCAACTTACCCTTATTTTTAACCAGATATTCAGCCGCAAGCGCCTGGTTAGCAAAGCTCATATCCATCACAGCACTAGGATGGCCTTCAGCCGCCGCCAGGTTAACTAAACGGCCTTCACCCAAGACCACAACCGACTTGCCATTCTTGAGCCGATATTCCTGGGTAAAGTTGCGGACTTCTTTGATCTCTGTAGCCTGAGCCGCTAAAGCCTTGAGGTCAATCTCAATATCAAAGTGGCCTGAGTTACAGACAATCGCGCCGTCCTTCATGGCAGCAAAGTGCTCACCCCGAATCACATGCTTGTTGCCTGTGACAGTAATGAACAAATCACCCAGAGGGGCAGCTTCTGCCATCGGCAGTACCCGGAAGCCATCCATGACGGCTTCGATCGCCTTAACCGGATCAATTTCAGTCACAATCACGTTGGCTCCCAGCCCCCGTGCCCGCATGGCGGTACCCTTACCGCACCAGCCATAGCCAACAACCACAGTCGTTTTGCCAGCCAGCAGGATGTTGGTAGCACGGATTACCCCGTCCAAGGTTGATTGGCCAGTACCGTAACGATTGTCAAAGAAGTGCTTAGTATCTGCATCATTCACATTCATGGCCGGGAAGGTAAGCACACCAGCCTTAAACATGGCTTGCAGCCGCACAATACCAGTGGTGGTCTCTTCGGTGGTACCAATCAGATCAGACAGTTGATTCTGCCGTTCTTTTACCAGACTAGCTACCACATCACAGCCATCATCAATAATTAAATTGGGTTTGTGATCCAGTGCAATCTGGACATGACGATGATAGGTATCATCATCTTCACCCTTCTTCGCGAAAACAGGAATGCCATAATCTGCAACCAGGCTGGCAGCCACATCATCTTGAGTAGAGAGGGGATTGCTAGCGATCAGAATGGCATCAGCTCCACCGTTTTTTAACGCGATCGCCAGGTGGGCCGTCTCTGTTGTAACGTGGCAACAAGCAGATATACGAATACCCGCTAGAGGCTGTTCTTGAGCAAAACGGTCTTGAATTTGCCGTAGCACTGGCATTTCTCTACCAGCCCATTCAATACGTTGCTTACCTTTAGCTGCTAGAGACAAATCAGCAACATCATAGGTTATTTCTTTCGGACGAATGGGAGTTACAGTCATGAAATTTCCTCGTAATTTAGGGGTTTCCAGGGGCTGGATACAATACGCTTTAGCAAGCAACGAGCTGCTGCAGTGAACTGCATCAAACTGTTTTTTAAGCTTTACCTATACAGGCTAGCGATATTTACTATTAGTTATGCATCCCGTTAACTAGCGTGAACTAGGGAGAGAGATTTCGTCAAGGGTGAAATCTCAGGATTAAACAGAAACTATAAAAATTCAAAGGAAGCATAAAGGGGATCCAAGGGCAGGTAATTTAAGCCGGAAAATCCTGGATAGGCTAGGAGTCAGAAGCTAGGAGATCAGGGAGTCAGGAGGCAATGCTTTTGAAGCCACAGGCGCAGCAGGATTCAAAAGTATTGAAAGGAGTCAGGAGAGAAGGAGTCAGGAGAGAAGGAGATCAAGGAGTCAGGAGTTCAGGGAGTCAGAAGTTAGGCAAATTACTAAATTCTGTATTCTGTCTCCTGAATTCTGTCTCCTGAATTCTGTATTCTGTCTCCTGTATTCTGTCTCCTGGATTCTATTACGGGGACAACTTTTCGCCTTGAAGCATGTGCTGTAGGCAGGATTTTAACTGCCTGCTTCAAGCGCAAATGCTAGGATCTGCCTGTGAACCAAGCGATCGCCTATGACTATTACAGTAGAGCCAGACTTACTGCAACAATTACGGACTGCCTTAGTCCATTTACCTGAGGCCTTAGGGGCGATTGATACCTTAGAAGCCTGCGAAGGTGACTTAGAAGATGCCGCCATTTCGGTGGCGATTGAGGTCGGGCAGGAACCAGACGTGAGCGATCGCTGGATTGAGGGGCTGGCAAAGCGGTGGCGGCATATTATTTGTCAGCCTGAAATGAAGGTAGTCTTGCAGGCACCCTTAACCGCAGTTGCAATTCAGCAGTTGGCTAGTACGACAAGGCTGCCACTAAAACTGGCAACTTTGGTAGCCCTCTACGTTCAACAAGCTAAGGTTCAAGAATTTTGTTACAGCTTTGAAGCCAGTTGGGCTCGAGAGCACGGACTCCCATCAGAGTAGGCGGAGTAGGCTAAAGCCATCCCCTTATCACGCTTATATTTTGATCGACACCTACTTTTGATACAGTTATCCGGTCTTAATATTGTTTATGATTCGGGGAAATCCATCCAAATACTATTAGTCCGTCAGGATAGGTTTGAGGGGTACCTCAAACTTACAAAAGCCATCTAATCAGTGTTTTGAGGCGGTTTCGCCCCTCAAAATAGTCTTGACAGACCAACTATTGTCGTTTTTGGTATTGACCTGAATTCATGCTGGAACCCCATCTGCATCCCTGGCATCGTACAATTCGCCCATTTGGAGCCTATGCCCTCCATGGCATTGCCTTTCAGGGCAACTATTTACTGGCTCTCGATACAGTTCGAGGCTATTTATTAAGGGTCGATCCTAAAACCGACGACACACGCATACTGAATACCTGCCAGGTTGATGCCTTTATTGGCGCAAGTGGCCTATCTATCTGGGAAAATACGCTTTGGTTTGCTCAAGAAGGAACGGTGTACTGCTGTGACCTGAATAACTTGATTCCTCGTCCATTTGTTGAAATGTCTTACTGGGTGGATGGCGTAGCTGTGCAGGGCAAAACCATCTATGTTGCCAGTCAACGTGAAGGATATATCTCCATCTTTAATCTCGATTCACGGCGCTTAATTACTCGCCTGAGAATGCCTGGGGTGGGCGTCGAAAATTTGACAATTCGCGGGGAGGAATTGTGGGTCTGCGATCGCACCGAGCAAACAGTTTACTGTCTGGATCGAGCCACGGGTGAGCAACAGTTTTGTCTCCTCACCCCCTTTGAAAATCCCAGTGGGTTGGCATTCTATACCCATCCCCAAACAGGTGACTCTCTGCTCTACGTGGCCTATGCCACAGAAGAAGCCTACGTTCGGGATGATCCAAACTCCGACCCGCCCCATGTCCTGACCTTTCGCGATCGCACCTTTGTGCATCCCTTGCACTACTACCACAACCCTGATCAGCACTATGCCCTCTCTAACGGCTACCTGGTAGAAATGTCTTACTTTGAAGAGTTACTGCCGCTAGAAGAAATGCAGAATGTGGAACTGCGCAACCTGGAGTGGCGGATTGCCTTGCCCGCTGAAACCCATCGGCAAAAAGTATTAAAAGTAGAACCGATCGGGTTACCCTTTACAGAAGAAGTCCAGAACGGTCAGCGGGTTGCGGTATTTAAATTTGACTCCCTCAAGTACCATGAGCGTCATCTATTTGGTTGGAGAGCAACCCTAGAACTCCGGGGAATCAAGTACTTATTTCAACCAGGTAATGTGGAAAAACTCCCCCCTCTTCCTGCCCAGTATCAGACTACCTATCTGGTTGATGACGATGACTTAGCGATGCATACCCCTGTAATTCGGGAGGCAGCCCGGATAGCGATCGGCACTGAAACCAACTTACTGCGCAAGATGTTGAGCATTCGTAACTATGTGTACGATCGCCTCTCTTACCGGATTAAGCCCCACATCGACACGCCGGATATTGCGTTACAACGAGGGACGGGCTCCTGCGGAGAATATGTGGGAGTGCTGCTAGCCTTGACCCGCCTGAATGGCATTGCCTGTCGGACGGTAGGTCGTTACAAATGCCCTCAAAAACCTGATCTGCGGCATATTCCTTTAGAACCAGACTTTAATCATGTCTGGTTGGAGTTTTACATTCCGGGCTATGGCTGGTTACCCATGGAGTCTAATCCAGACGACATCATGGAGCAAGGTCCCTATCCCACCCGCTTCTTTATGGGACTGCCCTGGTATCATGCCGAAATCGGCAAAGGCATTCCCTTTGAGAAAATTCAGGCAGAAAACAAACCGGAAGAACTGTCGATCGGAGATATGGCCTTAAATCATATTCGATTCACCATTCTGGATGAGTTACCACCGCCAGCCAACCATTGAATGGCATATGCTTCAAGGCGAAAAGTTATCCCTGTAAAGAAGTCAGGAGTCAGGGGCCAGAATCCAATAATTTGCCTGAGCTCGACTTTATCCAAATGCTAGAACCTTTACATGGTGCTGGCTCTGATAAGCCAGATTTGCTCTAGTCTGCATAATTTATCAGGTAACTGAACTGTTCGTCATTCCCGCGTAGGCGGGCATCCACTTTGGTAAAGGTTGCCCAACCTGGATTTCCCGCTCCCCGCTCGCAGGTGGAAGCTCCACGGGAATGACAGCCAATAATTGAGAGGTTCGTGAATAAATGCTTGCCCCAAAACGCAGGAAAATCAGTAAAGTAGTAGATATAACTATTTTCAGCTCGATTCCCCCCTCTCTCATCATCCCCTGATTTTTTCATTCTCCCTATCGCGCAGTTCTCGGTAGTAAACATCTATGGCCCGTGCACAAACTAATCCTTCAGACGACACCTCTCCTCAATTTGGCGGCGATCGCAAACCAACCGAAAACCCCTGGGTAGAAGTGGCGAAAACCATTGGGTTGAGTGCATTATTAGCTTTTGGGATTCGCACCTTCGTCGCAGAAGCTCGCTACATCCCCTCTGGCTCCATGCTACCAACGCTACAGATTAATGACCGGCTGATTGTCGATAAAGTCGGCTACCGTTTTCGTACTCCGCAACGGGGGGATATTGTGGTGTTTTCTCCCACCGACACCCTGCAACGGCAAAACTTCCATGATGCCTTTATCAAGCGGGTGATTGGTTTACCGGGTGATCGGGTTGAAGTCAAGGGCGGTCGGGTATTTATCAATGACCAACCCCTGCGAGAAAATTATGTGGCTGAAGTGGCTCAATATCAGTATGGGCCCGTGGTGGTGCCATCCAATGCCTATTTAGTCTTGGGCGATAACCGCAACAATAGCTACGACAGCCACTACTGGGGCTTTGTGCCGCGAGATAAAATTATTGGTCGTGCAATTGTGCGCTTTTGGCCCCCTAATCGTGTCGGTGAGATTCAACCTGAGCCGCAATATTCAGTCTCCCGGTAAAAGCTAGCTATGGAGATTGACCGTCTAGCTGGTAGCCCGCAGGAGTGGCTGATGGTAATCGGTTATCTTGTTTTTTTAGGGTTTATTATCTGGGCGGTCTTAAACAGACATTAAAGCGCACCACTACTGTAAGTCAGGATAGTCAGCCTGTTTGCTGAAACTGACCTTGACATCCATACCCAGGTAATCGCTGGCGTCTCCAAACCAGGAGCCTACCAGGGGAATAGCCTGCCCTGGATGGCGGGCGATCGCCACTGGAATCAAGTCAAACCCTTCTGTGATGCGATTGGTGGGGTCATAGTCTAACCAGCCCGCCCCTGGCAGAAACACCGACAGCCAGGCATGGGTGGCCCCCGACCCGGTCATGCCAATATCTCCGCCATCCAGGGCGGCATCGTATAGGTAGCCAGAGACAAAGCGACAGGCAAAGCCAAGCCGTCGCAATGTCTCGATCATCAGCCAGGCATAGTCGCGACAGGTGCCTGATCGCGTACTGAGGGTTTGCCCTGGTGTTTGGGTTCCTTCCTCTTCCCGAGCCCGGTAGGTAAAGCTATCACGAATGGTATCCATGATGCGGTTTAAGACATTAATGGTGCCATCCCGATCTCCAGCCACAAAGCTCTTGGCCCAGACGGCGACACTGCCGTCCAGGTCTTCGGCGTGGGGCCGCAAATAGGCTGAGAGGTCAATCCACTCGTCAGGGGTATATTGCACCGGCACCTCCTGCGCCCGTGGATCAAGGGGAAAATCTCCAATCCCTTTCGTACCAAAATGCATGCCCTGAAACCGACAGGTGAGCGTCAACTCGGTCGTAGGTTCTGTAAACTCTACCGCCGCCACGTTGTTGGAGAGGGTGTCCATAATCCAATGCACCTTGGAGGGCACATTGGTTTCTACCGAGTAACTGAGAATGCGGCCAGAGTGACTGCCCCTGGGTAAAAACATAGCCCGATGCTCACCCAGCCTGACAGGATTGGCGTATTTATAGCTGGTAATGTGTTCAATTTCGTAAACGATAGCCATTGCCTATCCTCCTGTTTGTGTAGCTTAGGCCAGTGCTTTTGCGACAATTTCTGCCGTTTCTTGAGAGAGCCCCCCCTGCATGACAGACGGTTGGCTCAGGGCCGCGAGTTGCTGCAACGCAGCCTGCATCAATTGCCGACGGCGGGGTTCAAACCGCTGCCATCGTTCAAACCTGCGGGCCATACGAGCCGCCACCTGGGGATTGATTGGATCGAGTGCCTGAATTTGCTCCACTAGGAAAGCATACCCTGAACCATCGGCGCTATTAAAGTTAACCTGATTGCCGCCAAAACTACCCAGCAGGGCATAGACTTTGTTGGGGTTTTTCAGGGTAAAGGCGGGATGGCTGGTCAACGCTTTCACCTCTTCCAGGGTTTGGGGTAAGCGAGAGCTGGCCTGAACCCCCAGCCACTTATCCACCACCAGCGGCTCATCCTGCCATTTGGTATAAAGAGCAGCAAGGGCGGGCTGCCGTTCAGGGCAGTCACAGTTGGCTAGGGCCGTCAGGGCAGAGAGGGCGTCGGTCATGTTATCAGCCTGATTGAATTGATCGAGGCAGAGACTACGAATTTCTGGGTCATTCAGCTCCATCAGGTAGGTGAGGCAGAGGTTGCGCAGCGATCGCCGTCCGGCAGATTCGGCATCGGGGGTGTAGTCACCAATCACAGTGCAGGCGTCGTAGGTGCTGCGCAGCGTCTCTTGCAACCGTTCTGCCAGGTAGCGACGCATGGCCTGCCTTACTTGGTGAATCGCGTCTGGATCGATCTCGGCTACCTGTTCACTGATATAAATCTCTGGTGGCAGAGCTAGTACCTCCGCAGTAAAAGCCGGATCAGCGGAGCCATCCTGCAATACTTTTTGCAGGGCATCGGCCAGAGCGGGGGGAAACTGAATGGCTCGACCTGGCTGGTAGTTGGCGATCGCCTGTAAGAGTAACTGCATCGCCAGCCGTTGCCCGGCGTCCCAGCGGTTAAGGGCGTCGCTGTCAAAGCTGAGCAGATGGGTTAGGGCGGCCTCACTGTAGTTGTACTGAATCACCACTGGCGCAGAAAAGTTGCGCCCCAGGGAAGGAACCGGCTTTTCTGGAACATGCACAAACCGGAATACTTCGGTAGGTTGTCGTAGGGGGAGGACTCGACTGCTGCCCTGGGGAGTGGTTTCTCCCTCCAGTTGCAGGGGCATTTCCTGGCCGTTGGTGGTCAGCAGGCCGATCGCAAAGGGGATGTGGAAAGGCAGCTTTTCGGGTTGACTGGGGGTGGCCGGGCAGGATTGGGTGACGGTCAGAGTGTAGGTGTGACTGGCCGCATCGTAGTCATCTTTTACGGTCAGACGGGGTGTGCCAGCCTGGTCATACCAGCGCTTAAATTGGGTCAGGTCAAAGCCACTGGCATCCTGCATTGCCTGGACAAAGTCATCGGTTCTCACCGCCTGACCGTCGTGCCGCTGGAAGTAGAGATCCATCCCTCTGCGAAAGGCGGCGGGGCCGAGAAAGGTATGGATCATGCGCACCACTTCCGCCCCTTTGTTGTAGACTGTGTTGGTGTAAAAATTGCTGATCTGTTGGTAAGAGGCAGGTCGCACTGGATGGGCCATGGGGCCAGCATCTTCAAGAAACTGGAAGGAACGCAGACTACGCACGGTCTGAATCCGCTCCACGCTGGGGGAGTAGCGATCGGCGGCATACTGCTGTTCGCGGAAGACGGTCAGCCCTTCTTTGAGGGACAGTTGAAACCAATCGCGACAGGTGACGCGATTCCCCGTCCAGTTATGGAAATACTCATGGGCAACGGTGCAATCGATGAACTTAAAGTCAAAGTCGGTGGAGATATCCTGACGGGCCAGCACCAGCTTAGTGTTAAACACATTCAGCCCTTTGTTTTCCATGGCTCCGGCATTAAAGTCTCCCACGGCGACTACATTATATTGATCCAGATCTACTTCCAGACCGTAGGTGCCTTCATCCCACTTCATCGAGTGTTTTAAGCATTCCATCGCAAACACACCCTGATCGAGCTTGCCCGGTTCCACAAAAAATTGCAACAGAATTTTGCGACCAGATTGAGTCATAAAAGTATCCGCTCGATGCTCCAGTTTGGCAGCCACCATGGCAAATAGGTAAGACGGCTTGGGAAAGGGATCTTCCCATGTGGCCCAGTGCCGTCCGTTGGCCTCTTCTCCCTGAGCTGAGAGGTTGCCGTTTGCTAACAGAACCGGGTATGCCTCCCTGTCAGCGTGGATCGTTACCGTGTAGCGCGTCATTACATCCGGTCGATCCAAAAATGGGGTAATCCGGCGAAAGCCTTCTGCTTCACAGAGGGTAAAGTAGCCAGTGCTGGAGGTATAGAGCCCCATTAACTTGCTATTGGCTTTGGGGTTGACCCGACTGACAGTCTCCAGTTTAAAGGCAGGGGGCGCAGCGGTAATGGTGAGGTGATGGGCGTCCAGATTGTATTGATCGGGGGTGAGGCTAACCCCATCGATCGCCACAGATTCCACGATTAATTCATCCAGATCCAGTTGTAGGGCAGCCCCTAGATCGGTAGATTGAGGATTCCGTTCAATCGATAGCAGTGCCCGAATGCGGGCTTCTTCCTGACAGATTAAATCAATATCTAAATCGATATGTGAAATTAAATATGCAGGAACTGCATAATCTTTCAGGTAAACTGTTGTCAGAGCGGGCAAATTCATGGTGATAAGCGTCTTGATCGATGCAGATGAGCATTAAATTTTATCGCATTAACAACAGCGATCTCTAACTTAATCGCAGTATTTTCTGTTACTCAGTGCTAATTAAATTAATTACAACAACTATATTGAGAAACATTTAAAAAATATTTATTTTTGTTATAACTATGGCTATGGATAAATATTCAATTGGTAACTACTCAGTCCGTCCACTCTTACGGGAAGCAAACTACACACTTTCCCGGTATGCTGTAGGCTTTAAGCCCTTTCCGATGCTCTTGCAACTTTTGAGGAATTTGCCCAAAGGGAACATCTGCCCCAAAGTCT
>JBJTUO010000208.1:0-21369 GCA_046080785.1 Leptolyngbyaceae cyanobacterium
ACTGCAAGGAGAGATAAATATGAGTGTGTGGAATTACAAACCCTGGTGGTGCCAGCCCTGGTCGATCATTCTCACTGGCAGTGGGCTGGTTGGTAGTGCCTGGTGGCTGAGTCACCGTATCTGGGTGACGCTGCTGGTAGCAACTCCAGTCACCTTGTGGATGACTTTTTTCCTACTGGTCTACCCGCGTCTGTTTCAAGAAAGGCTGCTGCAAGAACAGTCAGAACAGGAAGAATTCAGAAGATAGGAGACAGAATTCAGAATCCAGAAGTCAGGAGATAGAATCCAGAAGTCAGAATCCAGAAGACAGAATTTAGTAATTTGCCTAACTTCTAACTCCTGACTCCTTTCAATACTTTTGAAGCCACAGGCGCAGCGGGATTCAAAAGTATTGCCTCCTGACTCCTTGATCTCCCTGTGCGCCCCGGCTTACGTTGATACCCCCCCAAAGTTAGTCGACCAGCGTGAGTCGTCCTCTGTGAGTGTCATCAAATATGCGATTAATTTGATGTCGTTCTTCATCTGTCATCCAGTTCTCAGATAATAGAGAAGAAGTCAGTTTCAAGTGATCTTTACGGGTCAAGTGACCAGACACAAGAATGCGCTGCACCAATTGTCGAACGCTGGGATCAACCTGACTAGAAACTGCTCGCATGATTAGAAATGAGGAGTTAGATGTAATCGTTTTAACTGTTCTTATTCTCGCTGTTTTCTTGTATCTCTAAAACAAAGCGTTGATAAGGATTCCTTAAAGACTGGATAAAATAACAGGTGGGACTTTTCGACGTTTAGGATTGCGCTAAATATGCAGGTCTACCGACTCCCCGCCCTCTCTGATAATTATATCTTTCTGCTACACGACCCCGCCCACGGTATTGCAGCGGTTGTTGATCCAGCAGAAGCATCCCCCATATTAGGCTACTTGAAACAACTCCAGGTCAATCTGGTAGCCATTTTCAATACCCATCACCACGGCGATCATGTCGGTGGTAATGCCCAACTGCTCAAGCAGTTTCCCCAGGCGGTTGTCTATGGCGGGGCGGCGGATAAAGGCCGCATCTCTGGACAGCAGGTGTTTTTAGAAGACGGCGATCGGGTTTCTTTTGGGTCATACACAGCTGAGGTTCTTTTCGTTCCCGGTCACACTCGGGCCCACATCGCCTACTACTTTCCCCCTCAACCCCCGAAGCAAGGGGGGGATCTCTTTTGTGGTGATACTTTGTTTGCCGGTGGCTGTGGCCGTCTGTTTGAAGGCACTCCCACCGAAATGGTGCAGTCCCTCAGTAAATTGCGGGCCTTACCCGATACGACCCAGGTCTGGTGCGCCCATGAATACACCCTGAAAAATTTAGAGTTTGCGCTCACCGTCGATCGCCACAATTCAGACCTGGCAGCACGATTTGAACAAGTAAAAGCCGCCCGCAGCCGATCGGAGGCCACCATTCCTTCCACAATAGGCGTTGAGAAAGCCACCAATCCATTTTTGCGTTGGGACAACCCTGCCCTGCAATCCGCTGTCAAAGGTCGGGATCATATCCAAACCTTTGCCCGGTTACGGGGCATGAAGGATCAATTTTAGCGGCCGCCCTGCTGGGCCTCTGGGCTAGCCGTCTGCTCTTCCGAGGAAGGGAGGTGCGGTGGGACTGGCGTTGCCAAACCAGACCCGACAGGCTCAGAAGCCAGCGATTGGGATGGAGGCTCACTGGAAAGGGGTGCTGGCTCAGGTGGGGCGACAGGTTCTAACGCAGAGACAGGAGGCTCTGCCTTGGGTTGAATGGTCGGCGTTGCTTGGGCAGGTTGTTGCAAAGCAGCGGCACCTGTCGGCGCTGACTCCAAATCAGCCACACGGGGGGTGTCACTGCCCCGGCGTGAGTCAGGATTTTCTGGAGCCCAGGTTGTATCCTTGACTGGCTTACTGGCCGGTGGGAATGCAGATGCTTCCCTAGCCAGATCAGGCTGTGGGCTCTCCCCGGAGTTAGAAAACTCTCTCCCAGGAGTTTGAAAGTCGATCGCTGCCACAAACTGACGCTTGTTGCTGTTTCCTGGTTTCAGCTTCCAGTGTTTGGCTTCTGCCATTGCCGCCCGATCCAAATCATCAGAGCCACTCGATTGCAACAAGTGAACTGCTGTAATATTGCCCTCCGCATCATAGTCGAGGCCAATTTTAACGGCACCTTGTCGCCCCTGCTGCTGAGCCGCAAGTGGATAGCTTGGTTTATTGCAACTGATACAAGTTGTTTGACTGGCCGCATCTATCGCACTGTTACCAGGCAACTGCAGCCAGCCCTGACTCAAGCTACGAGCGACCAGCCCTCCCAGGTTGCTGGCCCCAAGCCCCAGAGATTGGCCCCTACCGGCTTTAGACCCTGACGCCCCTACTGCCTCCCCTGGAGTTGTAGGTATGCTATCCATCAAAGGGGTAAACCATTGGCGAAATGCAGTTGCAAAGGGGGATGGTTTGGCAGTACCAGATGTACTCGCTGCACCGGACTCAGAATTTGTGATCGGGGAGGGCAACGGCAGGGCGGGTGAGGTAAGGGGAGGAGAAGTCGAGGCCGATTCGACCGGGGATGCAACTTCAGGAAGTAATGACGGAGCGACCTCCGGCTGAGATGCCATCAGTTCTGGTTGCAGTGGCGAGACGATAGATGGGGTAGGGGGTTGCGTAAATGCTACTGGTGCCGGCAGGGGGGCTGATGCTTGCCATGGGGGAGTGGGTTGATCAGAAAGCTCCGGCGACTGGGATGATGGCAAAGGCGTTGCCCAACTGGGTGCCTGAGCAATCGCAGCGGGAGCAGTAGGGGTGGATGCTAACGCAATCGGAGCAGATGATGGACTAGAGGGAGTAGGGGCTGCTTCTGCGGTGGGTTGTTGCATCAGCAGATCGACCGGGATGGGATTTGCAGGCAGGGCAGAAGTAGAGGGTTGCTCTACCGATTGCCACTGACTCGCCATAAAAGTAAAAAGACCACCATGTAACCCAACTGACCCGATCAGACTTCCCATTAACCAGGGTTTCAACGCCTGCCGTTCCCGTTCACGATACCGGGCGCAAATACTAGACAAATTCATAGCAACCCCACACACCAATCCGATCTCAGAACCAATTCAGCTTTACTATTTTGCAAACCCAATTATTATGTGAACCGAAAGTAAAGTTCTCTTATTGAAAAATCATACACCTTTACAGCCAGTTAGCAGAATGTTGCAATCTCGCCAGCCTGAAACGATACAATGAGAGGCTGTTGCCATAGCGGAATGACACATCGGATATGCTGCAAGCTGGGATCGTAGGTTTGCCAAACGTTGGGAAATCAACCTTATTTAATGCACTGGTTGCCAATGCCAAAGCTCAGGCAGCAAACTTTCCATTCTGTACGATCGAACCCAATGTGGGAGTGGTTGCGGTTCCTGACCCCCGTCTGGGGGTGCTGGGCCAAATTTCTCAGTCGGCAGAGATCATTCCTACCCGGGTTGAATTTGTGGATATTGCCGGCCTGGTCAAAGGGGCCAGCCAGGGGGAGGGATTGGGCAACCAGTTTCTCGCCAATATTCGAGAAGTAGATGCGATCGTCCATGTGGTTCGTTGCTTTGAAGATGACGACATTATCCATGTTTCCGGTTCTGTGGATCCACTGCGAGATATAGACGTCATCAACCTGGAGCTCGCCTTAGCCGACCTGAGCCAGATCGATCGTCGCCTAGACCGGGCTCGCAAGCAGGCCCGTGGCAATAAAGAAATCCAGCTTGAGGTCGATACCTTAGAGACGTTGCTCCCTGTTTTGAACGAAGGCAAGCCTGCCCGCCAGGTCGCCCTGACACCAGAGGAAGAACTGACCATTAAGCCGCTGGGCCTGCTGACCCGGAAGCCTGTAATCTATGCTGCCAATGTCTCAGAAGATGACCTAGCCACTGGCAATGCCTGGGTTGACTTAGTGCGAGAACGGGCGCAGCAAGAGCAAGCCCAGGTGGTAGTGATTTCGGCCCAGGTCGAATCCGAATTGATTGAATTGCCGGAGGCGGAGCGGCAAGACTTTTTAGAATCCCTGGGCGTTACTGAAGGTGGCCTACAATCCTTAATTCATGCCACCTATGCCCTTTTGGGGCTGCGTACCTATTTCACCACTGGGCCCAAAGAAACCCGCGCCTGGACGATCAAGACAGGCATGCTGGCACCGCAGGCTGCCGGGGTGATCCACTCTGATTTTGAGCGTGGCTTTATTCGAGCAGAGACGGTGGCCTACGATGATCTGGTCAACAGTGGCTCAATGACAGCAGCTAAAGAAAAAGGGCTGGTACGCAGTGAGGGCAAAGATTATGTAGTGCAGGAAGGCGATGTCATGCTGTTTCGATTTAATGTGTAGCGCCCCCATTTTGGGGGCAACGCACTTGCTCGGAAACCTATTTTTTGACAAATTTTAAGGGGTATCCGCTTAAGTCAATGAAAAGGGACGGATTGGTGTAGATGACCCTGAAAAGAATGGAGCGAATCCCATCCGTCCCAGTCTTGTTAAGAATCGCCCTTACTCTGGGAAGTACATGCCATCGCTGCACACCGTTCTAACCAGGCAACATTTTGGAAATACCAGAAGCGGCGGGGATTCAAAATTAATTTATGCTGGGGGTCAAATAAGGGCTGCTTTAAGTATTCCAGTAGGGGAAGATAAGCTACTTTTAAAGACGTTTTCATAGGAAATAAGGGATAGAGTAGGGAGTCAGGTTGGGCAATCAGACTTTTAAGCTCTTCAACGCTTGCCTGTCTATACTTAGAATGCCAAACCTACCGCCTCAGTCACCTGACGGGGATTGCGGAAGTCTAGTTAAAGATTTGAGGAGGGTCTCCGTAATTTTACTGAAACACCCCTGGAACTAGCTACTGACGGTGATTCCCCGCTCTCGCAACTGCCGGACAAAAAATTCTTCTAAAGAAGGACGGGCAATTTCAAGAGAAATCAGCTTTGCTCCCATGAAGTTAAGACTGTTGAGAAAATCCTGGGGATCACCCAACAGTTGGCCTTCCCAACAACCATCTTGAAACGTCAAGTTGGTAATACGGCGCTTGAGCATCTCTGGAGTACCCCCTTTGACCTTCACCTGGTAGGCATCGGTAGGTTTTAAAAGATCCTGTAAAGACCCCTTACAAATCAACTCTCCCCCAGCAAGCAGGGCAATCCGATCGCAAATTAACTCCACATCCGAGAGAATGTGGCTGTTAAAGAAAACCGTTTTGCCTCGATTTTTTAGGGCGACAATCATTTCTCGAATCTGGTAGCGGCCCAAAGGATCCAGACCAGACATCGGCTCATCCAAAAACACTAGCTCTGGATCGTTGATCAGAGCCTGAGCTAAACCGATGCGTTGCAACATCCCCTTAGAATATTGGCGTAGCTGTTTTTTCCTGGCTGTCGACTGGGCCAAGCCCACTAGATCCAGCAGTTCCGGGATGCGCTCCTGCTGAACCGACGCCGGAATCTGAAACAAATTGGCAGTCAAGCGCAAAATCTCCCAACCAGTCAGATAGTCATAAAAATAAGGGTTTTCGGGCAGGTAACCAATTCGTTGTTTGACAGAGCGATCGCCCAAGGGCATGCCCAACAGCTTACCCCGCCCACGGGTCGGGCGAATAATCCCCAGCAGGATTTTAAATAGGGTCGTTTTGCCGGCTCCATTTGGTCCCAACAAGCCAAATGTCTCACCTTGGAAGACCTGGAGCGTGCAGTTTTTTAGAGACTCAACCCGTTGATTAAGCCAAAAACCCGTGCGATAAACCTTACACAGATCAGCTGTTTCGATGACCGGGATCCGGGTTGGGGCAGGATCAGGGGATGGATAGGGGGTATCAAACATCGGAATTGCCAGAGCTTAGCCCTAGACAGAATAACAAGAAAATCGGTTGTCATTCCCGTGGAGTTTCCACCTGTGAATGGGGAACAGGAACCCGGCTGGGCAACTTCTACCAGCCTGAGTTCCCGCCTACGCGGGAATGAGCAGCAGTTCAGTTAATGCATGAATTATGCAGGTTAATAGCAGAATCGACCACTTTGGGCTGACGGTTGGTTTTTGCTGACACGAACGGCACCCAATAGGGTAGAGATAATCACACATCGTTGAAGGCGGGCACTGATGGTTGTGCGGAGGGTAACGCGCCCCAACTGGCCGTTTACAGTACCATCCATGTCAAATTGAACCCGTCGAACCCCCCCCGCTGTTTGTAAACTGGTTTCTGGATCAAGCTTGATGGCAGAGTCCAGACTATTCCACTTGGCACTGGTAGGGGCAAGACTGGCTGCATGGGTCGCCCACTGAACCATGCCATTTTGTTCTCGAATGCTGAATTGCCAGACCTGATGGGTGCGTTTAGCCTGACTCTGGGTCATGCGAATGCCTTGCAACACCTCATCTATTTCTGAGTTTAATCGGTGGGTATTGAAAAAGGCTGCCCAGCTTGGGGCTGCGATCGCCGCCAGCATCCCAACCATCACGACCACCACCAGCATTTCTAGGAGAGTAAACCCGGATTCGGGGGTGCTGGCAGGCTGGAAGCAGAAACACCTGGAAGATTGGGAAGATGATAGAAAATTTTGCACGGTAGAGGCCCCTAACTTTGTTGACGATTCAGGAGAAGCCGAAACTTCATTGCTGTTAAAATTCCCAAAATTCGGGGTTAAATCAACAGGGTTTTTACAGCGATTTTTCAAGTGCCGATTATCCTTCTGAAAGGATTAGTCACTCAGGATGGGTTTGAGGGGTGCCTCAACTCTACAAAACCACTACTGCAACTGGAAGTTGGTTGAGCTACGGTGTAGATCTGGGAGTAGGAAAGCTTCCGATCGAAACACAGTGTCCCGCCCCCCTATGGAACCCCAACAGCCGCAGTCTTATCTCCCTCGTGCTCATACCCTTGATCAGGTGAGCGCCATTTTAGGTCAACTTTGGCGGCGGCGAGCCCTCAGACTATTCGCCCTAACCCTGCTTCTGGGGGGAGGCATTCGGTTGGCACCCTACCTGGCCCCGATTCGAGCCACTGATCTGGTGCAAAATGACCAGGCGATCGGATTTCGAGACCGGAATGGCCTACCCCTAGGTACCCTGCTGACCCGTGACCAGGAGCAGACCGTCGCCGTGCCCCTGAGTCAGGTGTCACCCCATTTCATCCAAGCCATCATTGCTGCAGAAGACCAGCGATTTTACCAGCATGGCGCTTTAGATGAACGGGCGATCGTCCGCGCTCTATTAGAGGCTGCCCAGGCCAGGGCGGTTGTCAGCGGGGCCTCTACCATTACGATGCAACTGGCCCGCATGATTGAGCCGACCCCTCGGACGGCCTGGGGCAAACTGCAAGAAATCTGGCTGGCCTGGCGGCTCACGGCGGGTCTGAACCGGGATGAAATTTTGTCTGCCTATCTCAACCGTCTACCAATGGGGGGCAATGTTTACGGTGTCGAGGCGGCAGCGCGCACTTTTTTTGGCATTAGTGCAAAAGATCTAACCCTTGCCCAGGCCACTCTGCTGGCAGGGATTCCCAACGCCCCCAATCAACTCAACCCCTATGCCCATTGGGATCGGTTGAAACGCCGACAGCAGTATGTGTTACAGCGCATGGTGCAGGATGGCTACATCACCCCCTCCCAAGCTGATCGCGCCAAAGCGGAAGTGGTTACTCTCCACCCCCCCCAGCAGGGCATCCAGGCTGCGCCCCACTTTTTGTTCTGGTTGGCTGGGCAGTTGCCTGACCAACACCCACCGCAGATCACCACCACCCTCGATCGCCCCCTACAACAATTTGTGGAAGCACAGGTGCGCCAGATTACTAAAAGTCTGGCTGCCCATAACGCCCATCAGGCAGCAGCTCTGGTGCTGGATAATCACACAGGGGCCGTGTTAGCTTACGTCGGATCACCGGATTACTTTAGCGGATCAGCCCTGGGCAAGAATGATGGGGTTCAGGCACTGCGCCAACCGGGTTCAACCTTGAAGCCCTTTCTCTACCAGTTGGCCTTGGCCAGGAATATCATCCAACCCAATACCATTTTGCCCGATGTCCCCACTCGCTATGCCATCCCCGGTGCCCGACTCTACACCCCCTCCGACTATAGTGAGACCTATCAGGGGCCAGTCCGGCTGCGCTATGCCCTGGCCAACTCCCTGAATGTACCCGCAGTGCGAGTCCTGGAAAAGCTGACTGTACCTGTCTTTTTACATCACCTCCACCAACTTGGTTTTACCCATCTCAACCATCCACCAGACTACTATGGGCTGGGATTAACCCTGGGTAGCGGCGAAGTCAGTTTATGGGAATTAGCCCAGGCCTACCTGACCCTGGCCAGACAGGGCGATCGTATTCCCCTAAAAACCAGTGACCTCCCATCGGTTTCCCATTCCCCCTCAGAAGCCCAGCAAGAACCAGCGGTTAAAGCCCGTTCCACTGCCAGTTGGGCCTTAGTGAGGGATATGCTAAGCGATTCCCATGCTCGTGCCCGCGCCTTTGGCGTTGATTCATTGCTGCAGCTTCCCTTTGCAGCCGCAGTCAAAACCGGGACTTCCTCTGATTTTCGCGATACCTGGACGGTTGGTTTTTCCCAGGACTACACCGTCGCGGTCTGGGTCGGTAACTTTGATGGCAGCCCAATGCACAAGGTATCTGGGGTGATGGGGGCAGCTCCCTTGTGGCATCGAATCATGCTACATCTGCATCAGCACCAGGAACCCCAGGCTTTTCCTGCGCCAGAGGGCCTGCTGCAACGACCGATTTGTGCCATTTCAGGGGCGCGACCCACGCCCGCCTGCCCTGCTGTGGTGCAAGAGTACTTATTTCCAGAAAACCTGGCGACCTACGATCGCCAGCCAGATCCCTTCTTTCAGCCGCTCCAGGCTAGCCACGGCACCCGCTATCAGCTCACTCTGCCGTCAGAGTATAACGAGTGGTTGGGCCTGCGTCACCCAGCGTTAGAAGGTGCTGCCGGATCTGCCGCAGCCTTGAGAATTGTGGCCCCCCACCCTGGCGACTTCTTTTTAATTGAGCCAGCTAACCCGACAGCCTTACCTGACGTGCAGCAGCTTCAGTTTCGCCTAGCAAGTATGCCAGCCCAGCCTGTGGAGTGGCGGTTAAATGGCAGGTTACTGGCAACCCGATCGACCCCTTCCCTGGTTTGGAAGCCTCAACCAGGCAACTGGGTCTTAGAAGTTCGCAGTGGCGACCAACGAGATCGGGTACAGTTTGAAGTGCAACAAACCAATGGGCGGCCAACGCGTCGAGGATTTTCATTTTCTCCACCAACAAAATAGGAATCCTATTGCCGACCATCCCCTCCACCCATTTAAGGTTGCACGACGGAATACTAAACCTGAATTTTTAATTTATTTAATCTTTTCTTAAGATTACAGATTAAAAATGGAGCTTTTGATATAGAGCTTTATCGATTGAAATTATCGCTTTTATCAAAACACTTGGGGCAAGGTCGATCGATCAAATGCCAAGACTGGCTAGGAGTTTTAACCGGTTGTATATCACCGCAGTTGCCGCTAAAGCAGCAAGTCAGCGGGGTTATATTGCAGGGATCGGAAGAAACCAATTGATCCCGCATCAAAATATATCGAAATCAGAGATTTTCCAAGTAAAAAGCGGTTGCGATCGCGGGTTCAGGTTGACATAATAGATCATAGATATTGAGAACATCACTTCTACTTATCTCGATTGAAGTGTTTAGTTTAGATATGATTTGTTGTGTTTAATTTAGAAATGTAAACCTTTAGCGAGAGATTAATACATCTTATGATTCATCAGGCTGGTTTAAAGAATTCTTCTCTCAGTTTGCCCCTACTCGACTTGCACTCTGACAGAGTCAGCGATCGTACGATTACCCAAGTCCGCTGCCCCAATTGCGGTAGTCTGGCAGAGCGGCATCATCTCGTAGTTGAGCAACTAACCCGCACCCAGTGCCCAGTTTGTGACTATTTAATGGTGACCTGTACCGTCACGGCACGGGTGATCGAGGCCTATGCCCCTGGTCGTTATCTTCACCGTTAATTCAACACAGGGGTTTTACTGAGAGATCGCCGAAGCACGGAGTTGACCACAGGCTGCGTCCCTCTCTAGACCCCGGGTTTGGCGGACGCTGACAGCCAAGTGCTGATCTCTCAACGCCTGCACAAATGCCTGTAAACGCTGTCTGTTGGGGCGTTTAAATTCCACCTCCTGAATGGGATTGTAAGGAATTAAATTAATGTGGCTTTGAAAACCGCGCAGCAGTTGACCCAATTCATCTGCATGTTCCGGGCCATCATTTAATTCTGCCAAAACAATATATTCAAAGGTGACTCGTCGCCCCGTTTGACGCACGTACTCCCGACATTCTTCGAGCAGATGCGCGATCGGGTAGTGGCGAGCACTGGGGATTAGTTGCTCCCGTAGCGCCTGATTAGACGCATGTAAACTGACCGCCAGGGTGGTCTGCAATTGCTGCGTTGCCAATCGGCGAATCTGACCAGGAATGCCAACGGTAGAAATCGTCATGGATCGCTGCCCGATGCCTAAATCCTGATTCAAACAGCCAATCGCTGCCAGCACCGCTTCTAGATTGAGGAGGGGCTCACCCATGCCCATAAATACGATGTGGCTGACCCGTTGTTGAAAATCTTCTTGTACGGTTAAAATCTGATCCACAATTTCATGGGTCGCCAGATTGCGGCTAAAGCCACCTTTGCCGGTAGCGCAGAAATCACAGGCCATGGGGCAGCCCACCTGGGAAGAGACACAGACAGTCAGTCGCTTTTCTGTAGGGATGCCAACGGTTTCAATGATCTGGCCATCCTGGAGCCGCAGCAAAAACTTGACGGTGCCATCTGGCGATGCAGCACGGCGATGCAGCTCAGAACGCCCCAAATTCAATGTTGCCAGCTCTGCTCGCCATTGTTTTGGGAAAACTGTAATCTCCTCCAGCGATCGGGCACCCTTTTGGTAGAGCCATTGATGCAATTGTCGGCCCCGATAAGCTGGTTGCCCCTGTTGCTCGACCCAGTGTATAAGCTCTGTCTGAGATAAGCCTAACAAGGGCGGTTGGGATGGCACAGAACAAAGAGATGGCATGATTTCAATCTCAACACCTATCTCAACTTTAGCAACTCCTAGAGCACAGCAGCACGCAGCCGTGCGATCGGCAGACAAACTAACTTACCGGCACCCGAGACATAGGCGCGTTGTTGAAACACATCATAGTGATTGCGCTCAATCACATCTAGGATTTTGCGGTAAAGAATCAGGGCAGCCCAGACCGGAAATCGGGCATCGGGGCTGAGGGTACTAATACCTCGTTCTGCCGCGGTATAAAATTTGCGAGCCCGTTGAATTTGGAATCGCATTAACTCGCGCCAGCGTTGGTCAATCACGCCATTAAATAAATCGTCTTCAGTGTAATTAAATAGGGTCAATTCTTCTAATGGTAAATAAATCCGACCTCGACGGGCGTCTTCTCCCACATCCCGTAGGATATTGGTGAGTTGATTGGCGACCCCCAGGGCGATCGCCGCTTCGGTAGGCGGCGCACCAACCTTCCCATTGGCACTATCCCAGGGTGCTTTAGAGACCGTCTCATCGACTCCCATAACCGCCGTAGACATTAACCCCACGGTGCCTGCTACCCGATAGCAGTAGAGATTCAACTCATCAAAGGTCTCATAGCGAGACCGGTACAGATCCATGCGTTGACCCGCAATCATATCCCGGAAGGGCTGAATATCAATGGGAAAGCGGCTGAGGGTATCGACCAAGGCCACATCTTCATCATCGATCGGGTTGCCAGCAAAAATTGATTCCAGATGATGTTCCCACTGATCCAAAGTTTCTGGCGTGGTTGAGCCAGCCCGAGGGCCATCGACGAGCTCATCGGTGCGACGACACCAGACATAGATTGCCCAGATTGCCCGGCGCTTCTCTTCTGACATCAACAGAGTACCTAGATAGAAAGTCTTAGAGAAGGTCGCTGTAATTTGGCGACAGATCTCGTAAGATTCCTCTAAGGAGGCCAGCGTTTTTACAGGCGAGTAGTCAGGCAGTTGCAGCATGTCCTTAAATGTGCTTGACAACGATGCAGGCACGATAATACACCAAACTCATTTCTAAACGGCCAACTCTTCCCGATTGGTGGAAGCAAGGTGGGCAGAATGCACTCCGTCAAGAGGGGTTACCGGATGATAACCTGCAATTGCCTGCGCTGCCAGCTTACCAGAAAGTACGGCTCCTTCCATACTGCCCAAGTAGCGTTGCATCGTATAGCTACCTGCCAGATAGAAGTTAGGAATCGGAGTTGCTTGAGGCGGGCGATAGGCTTGTCTGCCAGGGGTCGCCGTGTAAACCGAGCGCGGCGTTTTCACCACCTTATACTTTCTCAGCTTGGCCGGGTTGTCGCCCAAAAGATGCTGGGGAAACAGCCGTTGCAGCTCTTTCAGGGTCGCGTCAATGATCTCCTCATCGGACTTGTCAATCCAATCTTTTGCCGGTGCTAGCACTAGCTCCAGCATCGAGCGATCGGGGTCGGCATATTCTCGACAGGCAATGCTCATATCTGCGTAGACACTGAGCAATTGGGAACGGGAAAACAGCAGATTGTCAATGTCTGTCAGCTTGCGATCGAACCACAGATGTAGATTAATCACAGGCACCCCTTCCAGCCCTTCTAGCTTCTGGAAAAACTCCATCTGCTTCCAGGGTTGAGGCAGTAAGGCCTTAACCACATCAACGGACATCGCCGAGACGTAGACATCAGCGGTTACCACTTGATCGGCTGCCCCATTTAGGCCACGAATGAGAAAGCCCTTCACACTGCCGTCTTCATTTAACAGGATCTGCTTCAGGGGCTTTTCTAACTGCACTTGGCCACCCCGTTCAGTGATGTAGTCAACCAATGGCTGGCACAACCGCTCAGTGGGGGAGCCGTCGAGAAACGCAATCTTGGATCCATAACGCTCCTGTAAAAAGCGATTGAGAGCAGTCAGAATGATGGTGGCAGAAACTTGATCAGGGTTAATGAAGGTGAGGGCTTTAGCAGCCGCGATAAAAACATCGGAGGTGACTCGCTCCCCGATACCCTGCCGCTCTAGCCATTGCTGCAGACTGTACCTGTCCATCTCTTCCACATACTTCTGACCTCGCAGTACTCCCGGCCACAGGCCGATCGCGAACCGCAGCTTTTGCTCCCAGGTCAGCATGTCGTTGTTGTTGAGAATCGACAGAATCACGTTAAAGGGTGCCGGAATATCGGGCACCTTAAAGTAAGAATAGGTGCCTGGTTTTTCTGGTTGGTTGAAGATTAAAGCGTGCTCTTTCCACTGCAGGCGATCCTGGATCCCCAGCTCACCCAGCAATTGCAGCATATTAGGATAGGCTCCAAAGAAGGCGTGTAGGCCAGTCTCATACCAATCGCCGTCCTCATCTTTCCAGGCAGCAACCAAACCACCCAGCACATCCCGACTCTCCAGAACAAGAGGGGTATACCCGGCATCTACCAAATATTTGGCGCAGGCCAGCCCTGCTAGCCCTCCCCCGGCGATCGCAACTCGCATGTGACTTCTTTAGAATTTCTTTAAGTTATTCGATTTTTATTATACGTTGCAAACCGTTACATTTTTAGCGAGTTCCCGATTCAGATGGGAAATTGAACCAGAAGAACTGGTCTCTCCTCTATGGCTGTGTAAAAGTATGTGAGTTACACTCAGCCACAGGGATACCTTTACCCAATCACGACCGACAATGACTAATCCACTCACGGCTCGCCTAGATGCGTACTATGACCAGATTCGTCGCATTATTTTGGCGCGGCAAAATCCAATTACAGGTCTGTTGCCCGCTAGCACCGCCGTTAATGCCCATGGCGACTACACCGATGCCTGGGTACGCGATAACGTCTACAGTATTTTGGCGGTTTGGGGGCTGGGGCTGGCTTACCGCAAGGTCGATGAGGATGGGGGCCGCCGCTTTGAGTTAGAGCAAAGTGTGGTCAAGCTAATGCGGGGGCTACTCTTTGCCATGATGCGGCAGGTCCACAAGGTCGAACGGTTTAAAGCAACTCAGTCTCCCCTGGATGCCCTCCATGCCAAGTACGACACCCACACGGGAGATACGGTGGTGGGAGACGACCAGTGGGGCCACCTGCAACTGGATGCCACCTCCCTGTTTCTCCTGATGCTGGCTCAAATGACTGCGGCTGGGCTGCACATCATTTTTAGTCTCGATGAAGTTAATTTCATTCAAAATCTGGTCTATTACATTGGTCGCACCTACCGCACCCCAGACTATGGCATCTGGGAGCGGGGTGCCAAGATCAATCACGGTAATCCCGAATTAAACGCCAGCTCGATTGGGATGGCGAAGGCAGCCTTAGAGGCGATGAATGGCTTAGATCTGTTTGGTGCCCATGGCAGTCAACAATCGGTCATTCACGTTTTACCCGATGAAATTGCCCGCTCCCGCATTACCTTGCAGTCACTCTTGCCACGGGAATCTAGTTCCAAAGAAGTGGATGCGGCGGTGCTGAGTGTGATTGGCTTTCCTGCCTTTGCCGTGGAAGATATAGCCCTTTGCGATCGCACCCGCCATGAGATTGTCACCAAACTCCAGGGTAACTACGGCTGCAAACGGTTTTTACGTGATGGGCACCAAACCGTTTTAGAAGATACCAGTCGGCTGCATTACGAACCCTGGGAGTTAAAGCAATTTGAGCACATTGAATGCGAATGGCCCCTCTTTTTTACCTATCTGCTACTGGACGGGGTCTTTCGGGGTGATTGGGGGCAGGTAAACTACTACCAATCTCGCTTGGAGACCCTCTTGGTGGAGCGGGAGGGGGTCGGCCTGCTGCCAGAGCTTTACTACGTACCAGAAACGGCTGTAGAAGCAGAAAAGGAGACCCCCCACAGTCAATCGCGCCTGCCCAATCAGAATATCCCCCTGGTCTGGGCACAAAGCCTTTACCTGTTGGGGAATTTATTGCGGGAAGGGTTAATTTCTGTGGGAGAAATTGATCCCCTGGGACGGCATCTGCATGTACGACAGCAACGGCAACCCCTGGTGCAGGTGGCTTTACTAACAGAAGACGAGGCCCTGCAATCCAAGCTGTCTACCTACGGCATTGACACCCAGACCCCCAGCCAAATTGCCCCGATTCAAGTGCGTCCGGCTAGCGATTTGACAGCGGTCTACACTCAAATTGGTCGCAACGACAAATTGGGCTTAACCGGTCGCCCCTCCCGGCGCTTGCGCATTCTCACCACCTCTCGCATCTTTTCGATTCGGGGGGAGACGATCGTCTTTCTCCCTAGCTTTCTGGATCTACAGCAGTTTTACCTGACCAGTGATCCCCAATTTTTGGTGGCCCAGATTCGGGCAGAGTTAGCCCACATTCAACGGTACTGGAGCCAGTTGGGCCGCCCCACCCTAACCCTGCTCCTAACCCACAGCATGTTTGAAGCAGTTGCGACCCCCAGTAACCAGCCGTCTCCCATGCTAAAGCTGTTACAAGATCTGGCCGATGGCAATTGCAATGGGGTGCCGGTGAAATTGGGCCATTTGAATCAATTAATGCAGACGGCCGGTATTGAGCGCATTGATTTTTTACATGATTTTGAGTTTGCCGCCCCAATCCCTGATCGGGTGGAAGGTATGGCGCTTTTACCCTTCTCTCTGGAGCAAACAACCCCGCTGGATAGCAATCAGGAGTTTGCCCTGGAGTATGAAACAAACAGCGACTATGGGGTCAGCCGCCTACAGCAGTCGGGTAACCTCTATGAACAGGTTGAGCTGATCAGTACGCTGATGCGGCTACAGGAAGAAGAAAAAGCCCGACGGTTGGCAGCCCAGGCGGCAGTAGTAGCGGGCCAAGCCGATGGAGAATCTGCCCCGCCCCCAGTTGAATCGTCCTGGCCGATTGCCGACTGGCTGGATCAGATCTATACCAGGGCTGCTGAGCATCAATTGTGGGCGATCGTCCGGCGGGCAGCGGGCTTGAATAGTAAGGTGATCCCCACTCTGGCCGATGCGGTGAATGATATTTTGGTGCGGCAAAAGCAAATTGCAATTGGGCGCTCCTACAGCGAATATTCATTGATTACCCGGCCTGAATCTCCTATGGAGATTGTCGATAAAATCAATGAATTTTGCCGGGAAGACATTCGCGATCGCATGTTGACTCAAGAAATCTTGATCTATTTGAGCCTGCTGATTCGATCTGAGCCAGAGCTATTTAATGGCCTGCTCACCCTGCGGGTGGGCTATTTGATCCTCTTACTGACCAGCGACCTGGCTGTAGCATTGCAGGTCACCCAGGACGAAGCCTATGAACGATTGATGCAGCTCAATCCCTATCAGATTCAGACTCGCCTGCATCAGGTATTAGTGGGGTATGAAGGCCTGACCCGCAGTTTCTTTCAGCAAGAGTCACTGCATGTAAAACAGCAAGAACAGGTGATTGACTGGGTGATCTTGTCAGATACTAGTGAAGGCGGCTCTGCGGCGGCGGAGGGGGGCTGGCGGCGCAAACGTCAGTTAGATGGCTCCCTCAATCGGGTACCCAGACAGTTTTATCCAAATGTGTGGCAATTGTTGAAACATTGTCGTGGGTTGATCGTCGGAGATAAACTAGAGCGTCGTAACCGATTAGACAGCGATCTGATCTTGGCAGAGATGACCCCAGGTGAGAAAAACTTTGCCCTGCGGGTGGAGCATTTACTGAACAAGATGCAGGCTCCGGAGTACCGTCAGGTCAACATTGAAGCGTTAATGGAACTGGCGGCGATCGCAGCACAAAACCCCGATTTATATATTGAAGCATACATTGTGTTAGACGTGCTGGTGGGGCACGCAGTCCGCCTGGCCTGGTTAGAGCAGCATCCCGATCACCGCGATCGCTATGATGAACACAAGGCCACCGCCTGGCAGTCGTTTTACCAGCGATCGCCCTACGACTGCGCCAACTATGTTGCTCAGGCCCTGCGGTTCCTGACCCAGTTGGGGCAGATGGCGCTGGAGGCTGGGGATGAAACGCCCGATAGTCTTGCTGAGTCAGTGTTGCAATAATTCTGTTTGGGCAGCAATTCTCAAAGAAACCGTCAGACTTCACCAGAAAACCAGGAACCAATCAAGGTTTGGTCTGAGTTAACCGGGTTACTGCCTGGCTTGAACTTCGCTCGACGCCGTTTGCCCTCACTTGACTCAAGCAAATCGCTGCTTCGGCCCTGGTTACGGGGGTTTTGGGTTCAAAGCGGAGGGTGCGGCCATAGGTGCGCTTTAGACATTGCGCCGGATTGCGCAATTCAGACTGGAGGTGGGGGATATAGCCGGGGGAAATCTTGGCATAATCGCTCCAACCCCAGCTGGCCCCTAGGGCAGCGAGTTGGGCACTCTGGGGGCGTGAATCTTGCTTGACTTGCCTTTGTGTATTGGCTAAATCTTGCCCATAGTCAACGCCAACCTTAATCGCCGCCATTTCTTCACGGGTCAGAAACTGATCTGGGCGAAAATATCGCTCCTGGTAGCCAGTCGCAAAACCAGTATTCAGTAGTCCCTGAATATATTTGAAGTCGGTGTGGGCCACCGGCACATCGGGAAAGGTTGCCGTACCGGACTCAGCCAGCCGAATCATACTGCTTTCTGGGTTTTCGTAGCTGCCTACTGACCCCTTAACAATAGCATTTTGGGCCAGCACCAGCCAGCGGACAAACTCGGCGCGGGTAATGGGTTGATTGGGTTGGAACTCGCCGGTCGGCAAATCTCCAAACACGCCCAATTGTCCCAATTCCTGGATTGTTTTAGCCTGAGGAATATTGGCAATATCTGTAAAGCTGACCATCAAAAGTGAACTCCCAGATGAGCTGGCCCTCACCTCACCAGTCGGGTTAGGGCTGGGTTGAGAGGTTGGTGCTAGGGTGGGTGTGCCAGACTCCTCGGTCTGAGGCTTGGGCAGTTGAGTCTGGATTGTTTGACAACTGACCAGGGGTAGGCAGCCAACACCCGCAAGTAGCAGTTGGTAAAAAATATGGCGCAAGGCTGTGGGAAGGGGAACTTTAGTTTGAGACGCGGTTATCATGGGGTTGACTCTATCGTGGGGTTGACGATTGATGCATTGTGGCCTGACAGTAGGAGCCGATCAATTGGCTATCGCCAATGTTCCTGCTGCATTAGCGACGGGTAAAGTAGGTCGAGTTGATATCCGAACCACTGCGTTCTCGCTGGTTGTTGATGCGATTGCAATCGTCATTTTTGGGGTTACCGTCCTTATAGATATCCGGATCATAGCCAATTAACAACTTGTAGATCGGTGGAAATTCGCCTTCAGCCGGTGAAGATCCATTCCAGTCGCGCTCAAAGCTGACGCGGACTTCTTGACCGGGAACCAAGTTTTGGAAGGGTTGTTCCGCGACTAGACGAGGTGTGGAGACTCCAAGTTGTTGCTCATACAGGTAAGCTACTTGCTGCCCAAGTCCAGAGTTGTAGGCAACAAGACCCACATTGCGAATGACTCCAGTAATGCGGACAACTCCTCTGAAGGAAGAATTTCGTCGAATTAATTGAAATTGAATCTGTTGTGCAGCAAGATCAGGGCACCTACCCCCGATCGCCTGACTATTCACCTGTCCAACCGGAGAAGGCTGAGGTGCCGCTTGAACCAGAGTAGAGATGGCAGCGGTAATAGAGAGGAGGAAAGCCGTTGTCAATGCGCTCTTTTTTAGCAGTGATGTGGTCATAATTATGCCTTTGGGTAGAGGTCATTAATCGGTTGGTCTATGACTGTTAACGAATGCCGCAGGGGAAATATTCCAATCCCTTAACGACGACGAGTAAAGTACTCCGTCATACTGTAGTTACGCCTTCCACTACCGTCTGTAAAACGAGTTTGATGAACCAGCATTAACTGTCCATCTCGACGACCTCCACGAAGAATGCTAGCTTCAACCGTTTTAATGGAAAATCCAGGGTTAAATTGTGCGGAGATATTTCTGCGAACCCTAGAGTAACGGGCAAACTGCGAACCCCAATCACAATCGGTTGGAGAGCAGGCACCAAAAGGACGGATATATAAACCAGAGGGTGATATAGGAAGGCAAGGTTCACCAGCAGGACATATTTTCACGTCATTGCATTGAAAATCAATCTGAACTCGCCGAACCCCTCTAGTTCTAGCATCAACATTTGTCCACACTCCTTCAAACGGTTCTGCCGGTGCAGCGCAGAGGGCATAGGCTATAGGAGTTGTCGCCGGAAGTGTTAACCCTCCGGTTGCAAACACAGTAGCCATTAACCCAGTCATTAACCAGTGTCGAGTTGTCATTATTTTACTCCTTCGTATTTATTAGGTTTTGTGATTGAATCGGCAATAACATGGAATATTG
This sequence comes from Leptolyngbyaceae cyanobacterium, assembly GCA_046080785.1. GTDB lineage: Bacteria > Cyanobacteriota > Cyanobacteriia > Leptolyngbyales > Leptolyngbyaceae > JBJTUO01. The sequence continues at coordinate 19,378 of JBJTUO010000208.1, forward strand.
CACCAAATCTCATCGGCTCCAGCGTTCGCGCCAAGCCCCGGTCACTTCATAGCCTCCGGCAACGGTTCGCAATCGCAGTGAACCCCAACCAAAGGTGTTGCAGACGGGGCCAAAGGGGCGATCGCAAATATCGCTAGCGCCATAACCATTGGCAGAAAAAGTGCCCAAATGGGAGTAGGTGTTGCCTCGATCACTCCAATAACCATTACCAAACCAAGTGGTCACGCCCTTCACTAGCGGTAAACGCGGTTCGCGCAAGGCGGGGGGAATATGTTCCGATCGCAAGGCACACCGCAATCCTTCTCCCACACGGGCACCGGGAACTAGGTCACTCACCTTATATTGGTCGAAGTACTTGCCGCAAGCGATAGGGCGAGGCAGCGGAGTGTAAGCGGCTTTGTCCACTCGGGTCCAGATTTCGTTCCAGGCACCCGTGACACGAATGGTATTGGCATCCACCAGTTCTAACTTTAGAGTGCCAAAGGGGAAGTTGTTGTGAATCTCTTCTCGGAAATCAGCCGCTGCGCCCAGCAAATTTGTCCCCTGATAAAACGCATGGCCGACATGGCGATAGGTTTTGCCATTCCACTTCCCTTCCCCATACCATGCCAGTTTGGGCAGGCGCGGATTACTGGGTGTCCCTTCGCTCATCTTGACGCAGCGCACGCCAGTGCCTTGGCGCTGATCGAGAGGCTTCACCGCAAAGGTGGCTAAGTGGGGGGCACAGGTAAAACTGCCGGAAAGGGGCGCAATGTCAATCCTACTGGGTGTCGGAATGGTGGTTTGAGCCAGAACTACGGTTGTGGTTGAGAGGGACATGGCGATCGCGATCGCCATCTTTTTGATCAACGTTGTTGCCATTATCATTGTTCCTCAATACGTGAGAAATATCTGTGAGTTGGTCTATGACTGTTAACGAATGCATTGTGGAAAATATTCCAAGAATTCTAGAGAGGCGATCGCCCTGAGTAGTAAGGCGATCGCCGATGTATGCAGACAATTCGACAAGAACGCAGGATTAGGCGTTGCTTATTTCGTCCAAGTCGTGCCATTTGACCATTGAATGCAGCTCGGGCTGACTAAGATGCCATTGAAAGTCGCGTCATCGGGAAATCTGACTGTAGCGTTAGCGGGAGCTGTGACTCTTCCTGTCGCTGTGGGTCGCTGATAAGCCGACATGTTAACCGTCAGGCGATTGCCTGACTGCGTGACAACAGGACCCGGCCTGCCCTCATACTGCCAAGTTCCGGCAAAACTGAGGGCTTGCCAAACGGTGCCATTGCTCCAATTAATCTGGCCCCGACCATTCAAAGTGCCAACAAACGTAGCATCATCGGGAAAGGTGACTTGGATTTGGGTTGGACTAAGTATGCGCCCCGTAGCTGTGGGTCGCCGATAAGCCGACATATCAACCGTCAGGCGATCGCCGGATTGAGTGATGATCGGGCCGGGTCGCCCCGAGAAATACCATTGCCCATTTACGGGCGAACATACTGTACTGGCCGCAGCTTGCGCAATCCTGACGGATTGACCAGGAGGAAAGCCCGCCGCATTGCTGGGAGAAGTCATTGAGCAAGCCAAAGCAATGAGTGTGGTACTACTCAACAGAGCAGCCGTTGATTGATGAAATGCCATGATGGTTACCTTGGGGTTGGGGGTGAGTCAGACGTTTTCCGTCGTTAATGATTACAATTCAGGTCCGCCGAAAATTATTCCGAAAAATTGAGCGGTCAGAAACCGGGGTCTTTTTAGTCGTTAAGATTGATCACATCAACCTCTCGCAGACCCCTGCTTCCTGAGCAATTCTGGCGATCAGGGTTATTTCTCCCCTTGGAAATGATATTCTCCCAAGATCCCGGAACCTGCACCTGTATTCACCGCGTGGAAGGTGCCGCCCACCCGATTCGGTTGGCCTTGGAGCCCATCAGAGACGTTGCCGACCCACATCTGAGCAGCGGCGGTTCGTCCGTTAATTTGGCGGGTGAAGGCTAG
>JBJTUO010000209.1:0-10592 GCA_046080785.1 Leptolyngbyaceae cyanobacterium
TTACGACTCAAAAAGTTCCTGCGGTTGCGATAGGAATCCTTGAAAAAGGGCTTTCTTGGGAAGATCTTCTCCAACTTCGCATCCTTCGCTAATGAGCCTATACCAATACTTTCACGTTCTCATTAGGCTGAACCAGTGCCATTGACCGAATATTCTGTTAAATCAATCTCAACATCTACCTGTATGAATGCTCCCCCACCTGCTGATGCGAGGTGTGGATGTCCGTCTCGGTTACAAGGTGTTAACCATTGCGACAGGCGGCATTCTCGCCGTGTTCTGGGAGCTTTTGCCCAGCAACATCCCCTAGTCGTTTCCGCTAAGGGGCTTTTGGTTGATTTCTTTTACCCGGAGTCCGACGTGTATAAACCGACTCACTTAAGATTTACAGGTTTATTCCCTTTCATTGGGAGGTCGTGTCTCCGGGTTACTCAGAATCTTTGTTCTGCCCTTTACCGTACCGCCCAAGATAAAACAATTGTACCATAGACTAAACTAATTTGTTCAAATTGCTGTCGTAGCTCCACTAAAATCGGGGCAATGATTAGCTCAGAACGAGATTTTTCGGTATTAATGGCTAGTGCTAGTGGTAAGTTATAGGTCAACGTGTCAGACAGCAATGTGCCCGGTTGAAGCTCAGGTGCATTGGCAAACAAATCTGCTTGCTCATGAATTAGCAGTTGGAGTTTCTTCTTGATACTTTCCAGGGTGAAATCGCGGTATGACATGGATTATCCCCCCTATCAGAAGCGGTTTTCGTACTCAATGACCCCTCGGTTATCCCCTGAAAAGTTAGTTGACCCTCTCAGGAGCAACTGGTCATTGATCCGATAACGCAAGCTAAACTGAGTCGCATCAGAAGAAGTTACGGCATCAGAAGCGGTTAGGAGTTGGAGCACTGATACCGATAAAGAACGGGTAATGTCAACCCCCGCTTCTAGGCCAACCCCAAAGGTGGTGGTGGTTTGTTCATTACCATCCCGATCGCGGGTTGTTTGGGGTACAAAGGCAGGAAAGATCCGAAATTGAGTCAGCCCCAAGGTTCTGCCAATAAAATTTTGAAAATTTGTTAATAATACAGAGCCAGCTAGGTTTGCTAAACCAGCAGTAGGATCCCCACTGACAAAGGTATTGATAAACCCCCCTCCAATTAGGGATACAATCTCGCTTTCAGATCGAGGGGGGCTACTGGTCAAGACCAGGTTATCTGAAATTTGACTGGCCAGACCATAGGCTTTTGCTTGCACCCGAATCGTTTGCAAACTTCCGATGTTGGTATTAAAGGCAGAGGCATCCAGAATTTCAGCCGAATTGGCTGTACTGGGTAAGCGGCTCTGGGTGACCTCGGCAACGGTTGTTACCAGTCGCACATCCAGGAATGGATCAAGCCCATAACGAGGTTCAAAGGTAGCGGTTTGAGGGTAGCCCCGGTCTAAATTAAATTGGGTTGTAAATAGGTTGACCTGCCCCGATCGTAGGCTGATCACACCCACAGGTTGTAGATCTTCCGCCGAGCCATTAATTGTAATTGTGCCCGATGCTACAAAATTGAGCAGCAACTCCCGCACCAACCGCATACGATCGCCTAGGGTCAGCTTCAGATTATCAAATTCCAACCCTGGGTTGGTTTGATTCCCCGGAGGGCCTGCTGGTAGGGCTGCTGGTTCAACAAGCTGGATCTTGCCCTGACTTAGACGAATCTCCCCGCCCAGGATGGGGTTCAACAGGGAGCGCTCCACAACCAGTTGGCCATCGACATTCCCTTCAAACAAATTCTTGAGCTTCAGACGAATTTTTTCCAGGCTCACCGTTAGGGGTGTCGTTTCTGGAGTTGGCAAGGGGTTAGAACGGTCTGAAATGGGAATACTCCCGTTCGCGACAATCTTACCCTGACTAAAGGTTCCGTTGAGGTTTTCTACGGTGGCCTGGTCAAAGTTGAAGCGAATGACCCCATTTACATCTGTTAGAGGTTCAGGTAACGCCTGGGCCTTAAGCGTTGCATTTTTAATGCTGGCAATCCCAGTGGCAACAGGCTGTGCCAGGGTTCCCCGAATTTGTAAATTGATGCCCCCCTCCCCTTTTACCCAGCTCAACTGGCGATTGATCCCATTGATGAACTCCATGCCCTCGTTGCGGACATTGAAATCTAAACTAATCCGATCGCTCTCAGGAGCAACGGAAGCAAAGGGCAACTGAAAGGGAATGCTACCGAGAATACTAACTGGCTCAGGGCCACCGAAGAAAATATTACTGCCAAACTCTAAACGGGCATTGCCGTATCGAAAAGCCCCGCCGCCTTTACGAACTACCGCTTCATTTAAGGTGCCATTGGCCAGACTCACCTCACCGATCGCCTGAGGATTAGCCAAATCACCACTCAGGGTTGCTGTAGCATTGAGCCGACCTGTCACAGAGGCTTGCAATTTTAGCAAAGCAGCAACTCGTTCAGCCGGGATATTTTCCATCCGCAGTTGCCCAGACTGTTGACCCTGACCAAACTGACCCGCAAGGGAAATGACTGAATCTCCGGTTTGAAGCCGCACAGGCAGCAGAGATAACCTGCCCTGATCAAAGGTGCCGATCGCCGCTACCTGCGCTGCCTTAAATGTACCCCAGAGCCAGTCTTGCCCCTGAAAGTCAAAGCTAGCCTTAACCCCAGTGTTAAGGGAACCTGCCAGCTTAATTCCTCCACTAAATAGCCCCGTTAACTGATTTAGAGGCGGTAAAGCCGCAGCGTTTTGTTTGGCTGCGGCCTCAGCCAACTCAGCTTGAATTTCAGACAACCGTCGGATTTGAGCTTCGATCGTGGCACTGGGCTGCCCAACCGATGAAGTTTGCACATCTGCCGCGTTACCAAAGGTCGGAGGCTTACCAGCTCGCGCCATATCCTCCAGATCAAAGATCTGCAGCAGGGTCAAGACATCCTGCAAATGGGTATCGGTGGTTGCGATCGTACCCTTAAAGTTGGGGTCTCTATCTTGCAGGTTGGCCTGACCACTGACCTGTAGAGCTGTTTGCCTTTGGGTTAAGACCCCATCAGTGAGCGTCACCACTCCGCCAGCAAATGCGATCTGGCCTTGAAACTGGTCAGCCTGGTAAAGGCCGACTCCCGGTTTGTCGAGGGTGATTGTTCCCGCTGCAGTCCGGTTAGCTAAGTTGAGGGTGATTTTGCCCTTCAGTGTGCCGGAGATGGGCAACTGGCCGGGAGCGCCAGGGGCGCTAGTAGCCATCAAACCCAGGACAGATAAGGGAAACTGCTCAGCCTCAACGACCAGCTTGCCGTTGAGGGAAGTACCGCTAGCGATCGCCTGCCCCCGCCGAAGCGTGAAATCGATCGGTTGGAAAGCGGAACTGAGTCGAACTGCGATCCTGTCTTGTTCACCGGTTAGATTGAGATTAACGCCCTGGTCATAAGTCACTGTCCCCGTCATGACTGGATCAAAAGCAATCTGGTTGACGGTAAAGTCTCGCAACGCCAGATTCCCGCGAACAACCGGTTGCGTTGGTGTGCCTTTAATCGTGCCACTAAAATCTGCCCGACCGGCATAGGCGATTGGGACAGGTGTTTTCAATCCCAATTGATTCAGGTCAACATTGCTGGCCTGCACATTGAAATTGAAGTTCTGAATGGCAGGAGCGCCAGGCCCATCCAGTTTCGCCAAAATCGTGCCATTGGCTGAAAACCCTGGAGCAGTGGCGCGGTTGACCATGAGTTGCTGCCCATTCCAGGTGAGGTTGGCCGTGAGTGGGTCTCGAATCATGGCCAGCCCCTTGGATAGGCGAACCTCTCCCGATGCCTGGATCCCAGCAGGATTGAGGGCATTGACCCTGCCCCTGGCGGTAAATTGACCACTGAATTTGCCCCGCAACTGGGGTGAAAACTGATTGAGTGCCAATTGGTCAGCAGCGATGTCTGCCTTCCACTGCCCATTCTGAATACGGGCATTCGCCGTGACAGTGCCCTGAGCCACGGCCAGCCGGGTATTGCCCAGAGTCGTCACTCCATTTGCCAGCACAATTTCACCAGAGGCGGCGTAGGTAGCCTGGGGTGCCTGCCAGCGCACCAAGGTTTGGAGTTGATTGGCTGGCCCCTTAATCGTTGTTTGCAGGGCCACTGGCCCGACGGTAATGGGTAAGGGTCTGCCCTGGCTGTAGGGGCGGGCTAGGGCATCCGCAGGCAAATTTTGACCATCCAGGACAAAGGCCACCTGGGTATCTGCCGGTTTAGGGCCTAGTTTAATCCGGCCTGCCCCCTCAATTTGCCCGCCAGCAGTGGGGGTAGCCTGAACTTGGGATAAAACCAGGGTGCGACTGGCGGTATCAAAGCGGAAGTCTGCCCCGTACTGGCTGAGCGCCACCCGATCGACCACGCCTGGCTTGGTGCTACGAGTGCGGCCCGACAACACTGGCTGTTTGATGGGGCCAGTCAGGTTCAAACTGGTCTGCAACTCCCCTACAACCGGAACAGGAGGCTTAAGGTTCAAGGTTTTTGTTAGGGTGGCAAGGCTGACTGGCCCCGTTTTGGCGGTGAGGTTAAACCCCTGCTCCAGATCAACCTCCCCTGACACGCTGGCTGGAATAGAACCGTAAGCTCCCTGGGTCTTGCTGACCGTGACTCGATTGTTTTGAAGATTGAGGCTGCCCTGCTGAATGGCAATGGGTTGAGGTAACTGGGCCGCCTCCAGGTTGATATTCTGAACTTGCACGACACCATTGAAGGTCGGCGTCTTTTGCTGGGGCCGCACCTGAATGGCCAGATTGCTGTTGACCTTGCCACTTTTAACAACAACTTGATCTGACAATCCGGCCAGATGGGTTAAAGTTGCAACAGAAAGTTGGTTTCCCTGAATTCGTAAATCCGTCGCCGCGGATGTCTGGGCGGATGCCTGGGTAGATGCTGCTGGAAGGGTGCGGGTTTCCCCTGACGCTTCTACACTGCCGCCGGTATTCGGCTGGCCCGCCAGATTGTAGGTAAACCGGGTATTATTGTCGCTGATTCGAATGCGGCCCTGCATCTGGTTAATTTCCACAGGCACCTGCTTTTGACCCCCAGGAGCGTAGGGTAGTAGGGTCGCCCTGCCGTCGCGAAACTGAAGCTGCTGGAGATTAATTTGAATTTTGCCGGGAGGTTGGGGCTGGAGCTTAATATGGGCCCATTGCCCTTTGGCATCTTGCTTTAAATCAAGGGAGGGTCGGTCTACGGTGACATCCAGATCCAACGTGCGGCTGGTGAGTACCTGAAGCGGATTAAATTTGACGGAGACCCCTTCGGTTGTCAGCCGTGTGGGGTCAGCAGCGGTGGGAGGAAGGGAGGAAGGCCCTAACTGCAGGTAATTGAAGCCAAGCTGCTGCACCGCCCCGACTTGCACAGGCCGATCCAGCAGTTTACTAAGATTGGTGGCAACAATTGTCGGTAACTGGTTCTGGGCAAACTGCCAAGCATACCAGCCAATGCCAGCCGCCCCTGCTGTCACAGCAGCACCAACGGGTAACGCAATCCGACGCAATTGTCGAAAGCGCGATCGTCTAGCCGACGAGAGTTCATTTCTCTCTGGGTGATCAGGATCTGGGGGAGAAACCATTCAATGAATTAACAAAACTTCAGCGATCGTTACCGTAAGACTATACCGTAGTGCCTTAACTTCGCAACGCAACGAGATTCAGGATTGGTTGCAGCAAGCATTGACGGGAATCGGTAGAATGGAAAAAATTGCTAAGGATGCAGATCCCTTCCATGATTCCTACCGTTATTGAAACCTCTGGTCGTGGCGAACGCGCATTTGACATTTACTCTCGCCTGCTGCGCGAGCGCATTATTTTTCTAGGGCAGGAAGTTACGGCTGATCTGGCCAACCTGATTGTGGCCCAATTTCTGTTTCTGGATGCCGAAGACCCTGAAAAAGATATTTACCTGTATATCAATTCTCCCGGTGGTTCGGTGACTGCAGGCATGGGCATCTATGATACGATGAAACACATTCGCCCTGATGTTTGCACCATCTGCGTCGGGCTGGCAGCTAGCATGGGTGCCTTTTTGCTTAGCGGTGGCAGCAAGGGCAAGCGCATGAGCCTACCCCACTCCCGCATTATGATCCACCAGCCGTTGGGCGGGGCACAAGGTCAGGCAACTGACATCGAGATTCAGGCCAAAGAAATTCTTTACCACAAGCGCAAGCTCAATCAGTATCTGGCGGAGCATACCGGCCAACCCCTGGAGCGCATTGAAGAAGATACTGAGCGAGACTTTTTTATGTCTGCCGAAGAAGCGAAGGACTATGGCCTGATCGATCAAGTGATCGATCGGCGGGGTGCCTCTGCTCGCCCAGTGCCAATAGGCCTATAGGGAAAATGGATCCGGATCAGGGGCAAGGTTGAAAAATCAATCCGAACCACCCCAGATCCAGGTCGGGATACCCTTCTCGATCGCTTTTTTGATAATCACCGTGGTGTAATTATTTGGATCTCGCATGCCAGTCATATCAAGGATCAGGTATGCTTTTCCACCGGTCAGGCGCATTCGGAGATAGGAATGGCCGTCATAGGGTTGGCCGTTAACTTTGACCATCCCCGCTGCGGCCTGACATTGATTGTACTGGGGTTTGAGCACACCGACCCAGGTGACGCTGAAGGCATCGCTGCCTGCGATCGCAAAATTAGTGGCAATTTTATCCAATTTTGCTGAGCCAGTGATCCCATAGCTGCCTTCGCGGTAGGGCTGATTGGTTTCTGTCAGCATGATTTTGTCAGGGCAACCCATGTTAGGGCTGGTCGTTCGCGAAAGCAGGGGGGAAACCTGCAATTCCACCGTACCTGAGATCGCCTGACCTGCAGACAACCCAGACAAGCTTGCGACTGCGGCCAGTGTGACTGCAAATTGTTTTAACACCATAAGTCAATAGGAACTAGTTTGAAATGAACAAACATGTAACATGATCATTATGACTGCAAATTGTTTTAACACCATAAGTCAATACCTGGTCAATTGGGGCTAAATTTGATCGGGCTGATCAAAGCAGTCTGCTCGGCGACTGCTTTGCCTTCAGTGAGTAAGTAGTCAAAGAAGGTCTGGGCAATGATGGATAGTTGTTTACCAGCAGGATAGACCACATACCAGTAGCGTTGAATCGGAAAGCCCTCCACATCCAAAATGGCCAACGAGCTATTAGTGCCCTGCAGGGCTAAGGTATGCAGGGAGAGCACGGAGATGCCCAACCCCCCGGCGATCGCCTGCTTGATCGCCTCGTTGCTACCCAAATCCAGCTTTACTTTTACATCCAGATCATGGTCATCAAACATTTTCTGGATTGATTTCCGAGTGCCTGATCCCGGTTCTCGCATAATAAACGGCTCTTGGGCAATGCGTTTGAGGGGGATATTTTTCTCGCCCACTAACGGATTGTCGTGGCAGGCAATCACCACCAGGGGATTTTCTAAGAAGGGATGAATGCTGACATCCAGATCGTCGGGAGGCTGACTGAGAATGTATAAATCATCCCGATTGTTTGCTAAGTTCTCTAGCAGATATTCATGATTGGTGACCGTGAGCGACACATCAATGCCGGGGTAGCGCTGGCAAAACGGCCCCAGCAACCGGGGAATGACATACTTGGCCGTTGTCACCACAGAAAGCCTTAAATTTCCTTGCTTCAAGCCCTTTAAGTCGGCAATCGAAATTTCAAACTGGGACAGGCGATCGAAAATATCTTGACAGGTGGAATAAAGCTGTTTGCCGGCTTCTGTCAGATACAGGCGCTTACCGACCTGCTCAAACAGGGGCATGCCCACTGCTTTAGACAGTTGCTTGACCTGCATCGAAACGGTTGGCTGCGTTAAAAATAGCTCTTCAGCCGCACGGGTAAAGCTGCTATGGCGAGCCACGGCCTCAAAAACCTTGAGCTGATGTAGCGTTGCATTTCTCACAAAAGTCTCCAGAACTGATAATTACCCGCTATAAAGCGCTGATCGATAGAAAAAAGACTATCCTTCCAATCAGAAACCTCGATTTCCACTTATGGATTTACACAGTATTATCGAGATAAGAGTTTATGCTCCCTTCCATTTAAGTAGCGTTGCACAGCGTAGAAATTCTTTGTTTGTGAAGTGGCCAACACTTAATGATACCCCATTCGGGTTCGTGTAGCTACTTGCAACAGCGGTTTATCATGTGCAACGCTTTTCTTTTGTCCTTCCTCCCGAAGAACCCATGGCAGATATTGTTGACATCGCAGTAAGTGCAGGTAGCTTTCAGACCCTTGTTGCCGCCGTGCAAGCAGCGGGCTTAGTGGAGGCGCTCAAATCTCCCGGCCCGTTTACAGTATTTGCACCCAACGATGAAGCTTTTGCTAAATTACCCCCCGGCACGGTTCAAACCTTGGTGCAAAATCCCCCCCAATTGGCCCGCATCCTGAAATTTCATGTGGTTTCAGGCAAGTTATATCAAGAGGATCTGGTTCGTGCCGGCACGGTCACTTCCCTAGAAGGGGATGTGATTCCCATCCACAATAACGGGGCTTTCGAGGTCAAAAATGCAACGGTACTGGCGGCTGATATCGAAGCAGATAATGGGGTGATTCATGTGATCAGCAACGTCATTTTGATGGGCTGATCAAACCTGCTATTAAGAATTACAGGCTATTGGGCGTATCTGGCGCGATCTCAATCCCTGGTTGTCGCTGCGTCGCCCTTTGTTCAGGAATTAAGTCTGCCAATTCATGGTATTCCACCCCCATGTGGTTACAGGCATGTTGTAATTCTTGACTGAAGCTGTCTAAGTCGTCGCCATAGCCGCAAAGATAGGCCGCAGTTGTAATGCCTTGCTTAGAATTGGCCCTGGCGCAATCCACCAGTTCTACTCCTTTGAGTGGTTCTTTAGCAGCCATTTGTTCTCCTTGGTGATCATTTAGAACTGCTGCTTCCAAGATTGCTGGCAGCAATGAAGAGCAGCCCTGTGTTCCCTGATTTTCAGTCTAATCTGGTTTTGGCCAGTCTCTTGCAGGAGTTCACACACTGATACTTCTTACCTACTGCGGCTCTGACAACAACGTGGGTGTCACCTGCTGCCAATACTGGATCGCAGCATAGGCCATGGTCACGACTCCAGTCACAATCGCAGATTCATCCACATCAAACTGGGGGTGATGAAGGGGATAGTTGTGGCGATCGCTAAACCCGACACCCAGTCGAAACATGCTGCCCGGTGCCTGTTGTAGATAGAGCGAAAAATCTTCTGCCCCCAGGGACGGCTCATAAATCAATTGCACTCCCTGTCTGCCCCAAGCTTCTTGCGCCGCTGTTTCCAGTAAACGAGTCAGGTTGGGATCATTTTGCACAGATGGTACCCCCCGCCTGTAATGCATCTCGTAGCGGGCACCGTAGGGCTGACAAAGGCTGGCCACAATTTGCTCGATCCAGGTGGGCAAACTTTTGCTGGTTTCTGGGTGGAGCGATCGGACAGTTCCTAGAAGCTTAACCTGGTCAGCAATGACATTGGGGGCTCGCCCTCCCTCAATTTTGCCGAAGGTAAGTACCACTGGCCGGAGGGGATTGTGGGTGCGACTGATGGATTGTTGCAGGGTCGTCACGACCTGAGAGGCAATCCAGATGGCATCGATCGCCTCATGGGGACGGGCACCATGCCCCGATTCACCCAGGATGGTAATTTCCAGATCATCCGCTGCTGCGGTTAAGGCACCATAGCGAATTCCCACTTTACCCGCGGGGATAGACGGAAACACATGGAGGGCAAGAATACCTGACACCTGCTCCATAACGCCATCCGCGACCATCCAGCCAGCACCCTGGGCAGTCTCTTCTGCCGACTGGAAGAGAAACCGCACATTTCCCGGTACCGCATGCTGGAGTTGAGACAAAACCATCGCTGTTCCTAAGCCGACAGTGGTATGTAAATCATGACCACAGGCATGCATGACACCTTGGTTGCGAGAAACAAAATGATGCTCGGTGCGCTCTTGAATCGGCAGGGCATCCATATCGGCTCGAATGGCCAGGATCGGAGCATCTTGATTTTGCCCCTTGAGTTCTCCCACTACTCCCACCCGACCAACCCCTTCTCGCACTTGTAACCCACAAGAAGAGAGGACACCAGCTACATAGGCTGCGGTTTGGGTTTCCTGACCACTTAACTCTGGGTGGCTATGCAGGTGACGGCGAATCTCAATTAAGCGAGGAGCCAGTTGAGCAACAATGTCTTTAATTGTGGCCAGCATAATTAGTATTGTGACATGGTTCCCTGGTAAGAGCGATGAAACCAGGGGCAAAGCGGTGATTGTTTGCCTATTTTAGTTCATGAATTTTGTAGGATAAAATATTTGACAAATGGGCCGTCGATCGCCACAATAAAGATCGCCTCCCAAACAAGCACATGCCTGGATGAGAGCGTCCTCTATACGAGGGACTGTAGTTCAATTGGTTAGAGCACCGCCCTGTCACGGCGGAAGTTGCGGGTTCGAGCCCCGTCAGTCCCGTTGCTAAAGTTTTTCCGCCGTCACGGCGCAACTTGCGTGTACCCCTACGGGGGGCTTGCGCCAACGAGCCAACCACACGAAATGACCCACCCGCCCGCAGCAATGCTCTTT
>JBJTUO010000210.1:0-6729 GCA_046080785.1 Leptolyngbyaceae cyanobacterium
ACTGGCCCAGGTCCTCCGGGGCCAGGGGAAAGTCAAAGTCCAACTCCTCCGCCTGGGTAAGGACGAGGTTCCACTTCTGGAGTAACCTCGGATCGATGTTCTGGGGTGTGACAGACTGAAACCTTTTGCCCTTGATCTTCAACGGAAAAAGCCGGTGATGTGTCCGAGTCATAGCGGGTATGGTGATGTAGTTAGCCTTAGCCTGCCCTTGGTAGCTACAGGTCCCCCAGGGGATGACCCGGGTTAGGTAATTTGGCGGAGGGGGTTGAATAGGAAATATTTTCTGTTTGGGCTTTAACTACTGACTTTAGGCTCCGTTTGCCGATGGGCGATCAAAATTTTGAATGGCAGCAGGTCGAAAATGAAGCTTCAGGTCAGTATTGCTGGATATGGCAAGAACTGAATTAAAATCAGAGGCATAGCTGGAAACCACTGTGTTTAGGTTGAAGGTTATAGGCAATTCTGAACGGAGTTGGCCGTGGCAGTGGGGGATGGGATGTAGATGCTAGAACTTTCTAAGGAGGATCGCAAGGCGCTCCGTGAAGCAATACTGTCGGCATATCCTGACCGAGACAGCTTGGAAATGTTTGTAGACGAGGAGCTTAATAGGAAGCTGGCTGTGGTGGCTGGGTATGGTAAGCATGACCAGGTTGTTTTTGAACTGATCCAGTGGTCTATTGCTAAGGGCTATACGGAAGATCTCATTCTGGCTTTGCAACGAGATACGCAAAATCGATTTGACATCCAAAAGCTTTGTGGCCAAGTTTTGCGACAGCGTCTGGTGCTCAACCCAGGGGAGGGTGGTGTCGAAGGGATCTATCTAGAGCTTGACCCCAGTCCATGGCAGGTCGACATCCTGGCTGAAGACCTGGAGGGGTTTTTACCGCTGCAATTCACCTTTGAGGCTGACGTGGGCAAGCTACAGCAGGGGCTAGGCCTTGCCAGTGCGGTGTGTAAAATTACCTTTCGCGATCGCCCTCCTGGGGAAAGCGGCACTGGTGTTTTAATTGCGCCAGACCTGGTATTGACCAATTACCACGTGCTGAGTCGAGAGGCTGGGGCTGATCTCCAGACCCTGGCTCAAACTGCTCAGTTTGAGTTTGGTTATGTCAGTACGGCCTTTGGAGAGTCGCGCCATACTCAGCAGATCACCGCTATGGGGTTGACTCCGGTGGTGGCTTTTAGCCCTATAGAGGCTTTAGACTATGCTCTGGTTCGGCTAAGCCCCGATGCTAATTTCACGGTAAAGCCGGTGCCTCTGAATGTCACGGCTCAACTGAGTCCGAGATCGCCCTTAAACATCCTTCAGCATCCCGAGGGAGAGACACTGAAGGTTTCCCTGAGTAATAATGGTGTGGTCAAGACCCAGGTCAATAAGGGGCTGGTGCTATACGTCAACCCCACCAAACGAGGGTCGAGTGGATCACCTTGCTTTGATGAGGACTGGCGACTGGTGGCGCTACACCATAAAAGCATGCAGACAAGTTTTGGTAGCTTACGGGAAGGTGTTTTGATGAGTGCCATCTACCCAGAGATATCCTCCGTATTGTCCGTTAACTAAGGGGAGAAGCATGGGACGTCGGATTGTTTCGGAACAACTGGAGAGTGGGGCACCGACTAATATTCCCCCCGATGACTATGCGGGTCGTTTGATCAAATATATCCCCACGGAGGGGGTCGGGTTTTGGCTTGCGGTGAGCGGCATCATTCAGAGTGCTGGCAATGATGTGCCCAAGGAAGGATTACTTTGGCTTTTTTTCGTCATTGGGTTGATTGTTACCTTTGGCTGGATTCGCCGTCAGACCAAGGAGCCGGGAAAACCAACCGCCTGGACACATATTTTTCTTTCCTGCGGAGCCTTTATTGTCTGGGTGTTTGCCGCAGGCGGCCCCTTTGAAACTTCTTGGCCATCATGGTATAAGCCACTGTACGGATCGCTGCTGTTGATCACCTACACGGCGCTGGTTGGCTTTGTCGTTCCCTCCGAGAAGTAAGCCATGGTCGATTGGAATGATAGCGAGAAACGTAAAGCATTTCGAATAGCTTTGCAGGGGGTATACCGTTCTCCTGGGGAGCTAGCTATATTTGTCGATGAGGAACTGAACGAACATCTCGACAGTCTGGTTGAGGGTGGTACCCATGAGCAGGTCGTTCATCAGCTGATCCAGTGGGCCAGGAGCAGCCAGGAAGGTCGGTCGCTGGATCAGCTCTATGCGGCATTCAAACGAAATAACCCCAGGCACTCTGCTATTTCCACATTAGAACAACAGGATTTTGTGCCCAGATCGGCCGCTCAACTGACTCAGGGGGATTGGGATAGTCTGTTTGAGCATTTTATCCCAGAGGATCTGGCCGATCTCGTCAGGGCCTTTAGAAAGGGATTTAAGCAAGCTGTCGGTGTTGAGTTTAAACGGGCCCGCCCCGAAGTGATTTCACTGACTGGTTTACTACAAATTCGAGAACTACTGGAGCGCTATGATGATGACAACCAGGGGCCAATTTTAGCAGTCCGCTTTGTGGAGTCTGTAATTCTGGAGTTACAGCGATCTGACCCGCTAAAGGAGCGTGACTTGACTTCCTTAGGGCAATGGCGGGATCGGATTACTCAAAGGTTTCAGGTGCCTCCGCCAGGCCCTTCCCCTGAACAGCTCACCGGTAACCATGCCTATCTGCTCGTGGCCCTTGAAGCCCATGGGGATGGGTTTATTGTGTATCCTGAGTTGCACATCACCGGAGCAGCAAAACTGATTTCCTTTGGAGGGCGGCCTACCACCTGTTCCTTTGATCAGGTCGCTGAACAGCTTTCAAAATGGATTAAGCAGGCTGAGACTACCTCTGAAGTCAGTGATTGTGAAAACGGAGAGGTCACCCTGGAACTTTTTTTGCCCTGTGACCACTTGGAGGAAGACATCGCCACAACTTGGAAGATTACGGACAAGCGTAAGGAAGAGATTGCCCTGGGTAAGCATCGTTGGTTTTTGGTGCGCTCCTTCGACCGGATTGGCGATCGCCAGCTTTGCAAGGCACTAACCGAGAGGTGGCAAAAGCTCGCAACCGGTGAAAGGGAGGGCTTTCACCTCATAGAAGACTGGTCAGAGGAACTGCAGGAGAAAGGCGCTCTGGGTGCGTCACTCAAGGATTTAAGGGTAACCGTACTCCAGTTGGCGGCTCCGTTGCCAGCGGATGCTGGCAAACGGAGGGATTTACTAAATGGCATTATTGACGGGGCTGTGCCTATTGCTCTGTGGTCATCTGGGACGGAGCCTGGAGATGCTAATACCCTTAAGGCTGACTTTGACAGCCTGCTAGCCGGTGACCTGACCAACTTTACCGAGTTGGCCAGGCAATGGCGAATGCGACGAAGCGCTTCGGCATCGGCTAAATCCATTAGACTACTCTGTGACCGGCCTGATCGATGGCCCAATCTGCCTGATCCCAATCAAGAAAGCGATCTCCTTGTAGCTTCCTAGTCCTTACCTATGTCCTGGAAATATTTCAACGGCAATTGTGACCAAGACCAGCCCCAGGGGTTAGTCTATCCGGAGGTATTGGGTGAGTGGCCCAAACTGCCGGAGTGCCCTCCCTGGCGACGGTTTTTGCCTCAAACCGAGGTGGATCAACAAGCAGACCGAGCTTACTGGCAGCAACTGCGCCGTCTTGCCCAGGCTGACCAACGGGCACAGCAACGGGGCAAAAGTTTTCGGGTGCAGTTGAATGATCAGGGCTATTCAGACATCGTAGATGCGGTTAATGCGGCGATTCACCTACGCCGTCCACTGCTGGTAACGGGCGCACCCGGATCGGGTAAAACCTCCCTTGCCTACGCCATTGCCCATGAGCTGCAGTTGGGGCCGGTCTTGACCTGGCCGATTACGGCCAAGGTCAACCTGGTAGATGCGGAATATCGCTACGATGCCATTGCCCGTTTGCAAGATGCCCAGCTTGATAGAACTCGTCAGCCAGATACCCCAGCTGGTCAAAAACCGGTTAACTCTAAAGAAGAGGGTAATTTAGGTGACTATATTCGGCTTGGCCCCGTGGGCACGGCCTTTTTGCCATCCCTGCTACCGCGAGTATTATTGATTGACGAAATTGATAAAAGTGACTTGAACCTGCCGAATGATCTGCTGAACCTATTCGAAGAAGGGGAATTTGAAATTCCAGAGCTAGTCCGCCGTAAACGTTACCGACAAGTGGGGGACAACCAAGATGGCCCCATTGAGCTGCGCACCGCAGATCGGGATATGACCGCTCTGATCACCAATGGGCGGGTGAAATGCTGTGAATTTCCCCTTGTGATTATGACCAGCAACGGGGAGCGTGACTTTCCTGGGGCATTTTACCGCCGCTGCCTGCGGGTAAAGATGGCGGACCCTACCCCAGAGTCCTTGTTGCCGATTGTAAAATCCCATTTTGACCAGGCTGATCAAAACGGCTGGGCCAAAACTGAATCAAATCTGGCTGACTTGATTAGTCAATTTTTAGATCGAGGTAACAAAGCCGACCGGGCCACTGATCAGCTCTTAAACGCCATTTACCTGATGACTCGCGGCGAAAGCCCTAGCCCAGAGGAGATGAAACGGCTGCAGGTTTTGCTCTTTAGGCGTTTGAGCGAGGCTGATTGATGACCGATGCTGGAGCTAGGCCAGATCGCGTTAGTCAGCTGATCAAGCTGCTAGCTTCAGAACGACCATGGGCTAGCACTGAACCATGGACCAGCATTGAAATCGCCGAAACTCTATGGCTAGCTCTACACCTGGAGCCAGCCGCAGGAGTTAAGGCGGAGCCCCCAGCCTTCCCAGCATCCCCACCCCCGCCTGAACCTTTGCCTCCTCCTGGTCCGCCGCCGTCGCCCTCTCCTGCTTTGGGGCCTACTGCCCGAGCTAATCTTGCCACCCCAACTCCCCAGGTTGGGGTGTTGCCGCCCCAGGCCTTACCAGTGTGGCTGGCAGATCCTGCTATGTTGGGCGATCCCTTAGCCATCCTACGGGCTTTAAAGCCCCTGCTCCAGAAGGTGGATGCTGGTTTTGGTCAGCGCCTGGATGAACCTCAAACCGTAGAAAACATTGCTCGGTCCGGCGGTCTAGTGCTGCCTATTCTGACGGCTGAACAGGAACCCTGGTTTGACATCACTTTGGTGGTGGATCGAGGTTCGTCCATGCATATCTGGCAGCGCTTAGTGCAGGACCTGGAGAGGATTTTGCGGCGCTATGGGGCTTTTCGAGACCTGCGGGTATTTGATTTAGTTATTAACACGCAGACCATCACTACTAACGGTAGGGTGCTGTTTGCTGCTAACTCTCAACGTCCTGGCTATCGACCTAAAGAATTAATCGATCAGCGGGGACAACGCCTTGTTATTGTGTTGAGTGATTGTGCTGGAGCCTATTGGTGGGATGGCACCCTATTACCGATATTGAAGGTTTGGGGGGCAATTATGCCGACGGTAGTATGGCAAATGCTACCCCCTTGGATGTGGAAGCGGACTGCCCTGGGGCGAGGTAGTGCTGTTGCCCTTAGTAATGATCTGCCCGGTGCTGCTAACCAGCGACTGAAGGTGAAAATACAAGAGCGCCGTGAGCCCGAAGACGCGGCTCAGCGGATCTCGGTACCAGTGGTAACCAGTGAGGTGAGTGACCTAAGCCGCTGGAGCCTGATGGTAGCGGGAGATCGTCACCAGATTACCCCCGGTTTTTTGCTGCCGCAACGGGGTGGCCCAGTCCCCCGGTCAAAGACCTATGGGGAGATTGCTGAAGAGTTTGTTCGGCAGAATCTTAGCGGAGCCCCTGATGCTGACCTGGAAGCTGCTTTAAACCAAGCCCTAGATACCTTAGCTCGTGAACGGGTAGACCGTTTTCTAGACTTGGCCTCTCCTGAGGCCCAGCGATTGATTATGCTGCTGGCCGCGGCTCCAGTCATTACCCTACCGGTGGTGCGCCTGATTCGTGATGCCATGGTGTTTGACGGGGTTTCACCATTGCCCGTGGCCGAGGTCTTTTTAAGTGGTCTATTACAGCGTCTGCCCGGGCAGGATCTGGAAGCACTGCAACAGGAGCTAGACCAAGAACAGCACCAAGCTGAAGGCCAGGAGCTAGCTCAGTTAGATGAGGATGCGGTACCCTCGGGGCAGCAAACGGCTCAGGACCTGGTGCAGTACGACTTTGCCCCCTACGTGCGATCCCTATTGCTAGAGTTTTTGTCGCCCATAGACACCATAGAGGTGATTAATGCTGTTTCCGCTGCGGTAGAACGCCGTTGGAATAGGCTCTCCGATCAAAATTTCCGAGCCTTTCTTATTAACCCCGAGGTGCAAGTACCTGAGAAACTGGTTGGTTTGCGTGCCTTCGCCAGCATCACCGCCGATATTCTGGAGCAATTGGGAGGTGAATACGGCCGATGGGCCCAGCAATTACGCGGCGATTTGCCGGATGATGATGAAATTGATCTCAGTGACTTTCCGCTCCAGACCTTTGAGTTTATTGAGGCCCACCTAGATGAGACCCCATGGGAGCAGCAGGTCTTCCCCCCGCCGCTCCAGACTGAAGAGTTTAGGATCATCACCTTTGAGGTTGAGCCACAACCCCTTACCCCAGAACTTGAGCTATTTTCCTTTATCGTCGCAACGGTCCGTCGTCGCCAGGACCAACAACAGCCGCGCCAGCAGCAAGCCACAGAATGGGAGGTTCTTCGCGAAACAGGCGAAGCCTACCGCTTCCTTGAACCCCTACC
>JBJTUO010000211.1:0-4212 GCA_046080785.1 Leptolyngbyaceae cyanobacterium
CGGAGTTGCGCTAGTCGGATAGCTGTAAGGTGATGCCGCATCGAACCAAAAATTAATACTCTGCGGTGGGTCATCACGCGGAGTCTAAACAACGCATAGGGAGGCGATGGGGTTGCCCAGCCTGTGAACTGTGTAGCCGAAAACTTGGAAGCCCACGCTGTATTGCTTGCAATTAGCGTCGGGTAAGCAAGCTAGTAGGATATGTCACTCCAAAACAAAGCCGTTCTACAACAAAAATCCCGGGAATCCCATGGTATCGTAAAGATATATGAATTTAATTCAGATTTGTTCGTTGATTGGGCTGATCATTACCCCCCATGGATAGTCGCATTCTCTACGTTCGCCTACCCTGCAATCCCATTTTTCCGATTGGGGTTGTCTATCTCGCCGATCATGTGCATAAGGTGTTCCCCCAATTGGAGCAACGGATTTTCGATTTAGGAACGGTGCCGCCCCTGGATTTCGCGCCGGCACTAGAGCAATGCATTGATGAATTTCAACCCAACCTGCTGGTTTTTTCCTGGCGGGATATTCAGATTTATGCACCCGTTGGAGGTCGGGGGGGCAACCCCTTGCAGCATGCCTTCGAGTTTTATTATGCTCGCAACCCTCTAATTAAATTGAGGGGTGCTTTAGGTGGGCTGCGGGTTACGACGGCTTATTACGGTGAGTTATGGCGCAATATTGGTTTGATTAAACGAGGGCTGAAGCGGGCCCAGCGCTATCAACCCGATGCCCGTTGTGTGGTAGGTGGAGGCGCGGTTAGCGTCTTTTATGAACAGTTGGGTGGCAAACTGCCGGGTGGAACCATTGTTTCTGTCGGAGAAGGAGAAGCTCTGTTAGAAAAGCTATTGCGCCATCAGGACATTAGCGATGAGCGCTGTTATGTGGTGGGGCAAACAACTCCCCGTGATCGTCTGATTCATGAAGCCCCCGCTCCAATTGAAAAGACCGCCTGCAACTACGACTATATCGAGACTATCTGGCCTGAGTTTGGCTATTATCTCGAATCCCAAGACTTCTATGTGGGAGTCCAAACGAAGCGGGGATGCCCTCATAACTGTTGTTACTGCATTTATACCGTGATTGAAGGGAAACAGGTGCGGTTGAATGCGGCAGATGAAGTGGTGGCTGAGATGCGTCAACTCTACGATCGGGGTATTCGCAACTTCTGGTTTACCGATGCCCAATTCATTCCAGCCCGCAGGTACATGGATGACGTGGTTGAGTTGCTTCAAAAGATTGTCAATGCCGGCATGACTGACATTCACTGGGCGGCCTACATTAGAGCTGATAATTTAACCCCAGAGATCTGCGACCTAATGGCCAAGACAGGCATGAACTATTTTGAGATTGGCATCACCAGTGGCTCTCAAGAGTTGGTGCGCAAAATGCGGATGGGCTACAACCTGCGAACAGTTCTACAAAACTGTCGCGATCTGAAAGCCGCCGGGTTTAATGATCTGGTTTCAGTAAATTACTCCTTTAATGTGATCGACGAAACCTTTGACACCATTCGTCAAACGATTGCCTATCACCGGGAGATGGAGTCTATCTTTGGCCGCGATAAAGTTGAGCCAGCTATTTTCTTCATTGGGTTGCAACCCCATACCCATTTAGAAGAGTATGCCTTTAAGCAAAAGATTTTGAAACCGGGCTACGACCCCATGAGTCTGATGCCCTGGACGGCTCGAAAACTGTTGTGGAATCCGGAGCCGCTTGGTTCATTCTTTGGGGAAGTTTGCCTGCAGGCCTGGAACCAGAACCCCAATGATTTTGGGCGCGAAGTCATGGATATTCTGGAGCAGCGGCTGGGCCGTGCCCCCCTGGAAGATGCCCTCTCAGCCCCGATCGCAAGTCCGCCTAAAACTCTAATTTCTGTATAGTTTTTGAGCTTTAACAGCATCAGCCCCGCGCTCTCATTGAACCTTGACAACTCAGGCTATGGGGTTGCATCCAGTAATAGCGAATTCGCGTTTCTGTGGATGCCTAAAACTCTAACCGTACAACAGGAGGGTCTCTGTTGCGAATCAGATGAAAGTCACGGATAATGAGAGAAATATGAAAAGGCTCCAGGACGAATCCCTCCGTGAATACAACCTCTCCTATTTCGGTTTCCCCTGTCAGTCCTGCAAACCCTCCCTCTAGTAATGCGCTTCCTGCTCCTGCATTGGTTTCTGACGCTCCTCCTGTTTCCAGTCAGGCAGAGCAACCATCTCCAGGAGTATCCTGGTGGAAAGTTTTTGGCACCACTTTTATCACCATTTTTTTGGCAGAGATGGGAGATAAGACCCAGGTTGCAACCTTGTTAATCACGGCAGAATCCCATTCTCCCTGGTTGGTGTTTACGGGAGCCGCCGTTGCCTTAATTTGCACCAGTCTGATTGGGGTATTACTGGGGCGATGGTTATCCAGTCGGTTATCTGCTAGGACTTTAGATATTGCGGCAGGTTTGACATTGGCGGCCATTTCTCTGGGCCTGCTGTGGGATGTTGTGCATCATTAGGCTACCACCACAAGGAGATTAAAATGGATTGGCACCTGCTAGGGTTAAGTTTCGCAACCGTTTTTTTATCTGAATTAGGGGATAAAAGCCAGCTTGCAGCAATTGTTCTGAGTGGTAACTCCCGTCATCCCTGGGCTGTTTTTGGGGGAACGGCAGTTGCCCTTATTCTTGCGAGTCTGCTGGGGGTACTGATTGGTGAGGGTACCGCTCACCTGTTGCCCCCGCGTCTGGTAAAAGTTGCCGCTGCGATCGGTTTTGCTATTCTGGCAGTGCGATTACTCCGCCCTAGCCAGACTGATTTAGATTGAGGTGATTAGATTAAAACGGGAAAACCGGCTACCACCGCAAGAATGACACTGCCGAACTGCTCCGCTATGCTATGCCTGCCGTAGAAGCTTTATACCAAGAGGGGTATCACTACAAGAAGGCTGGGGTACATCTAGATCTGGCGCCGTCTAGTCTCAGGCAAGGTCATCTGCTTGATGCTCCTGAGCAGAGGAACCGATTGACCTGTCGGTCGGGCTTGCGCGAATCGGGTAGGTTAATACAGGTAATGGATGCTGTCAATCGGCGGTATGGCAGTGAAATGCTTCGCTTTGCAGCGACAGGTCTCAAACGAGACTGGCAGAGAATGATGCGGGATGAGTGGAGTTAGGTTTCTTCTGGATACCAATTTTGTGATTGGCTTAGTCAAGCAACAGGAAGTGGTAATCCAGACTATTAGCAAATCGGATGTAAGAAATTAAATCAGCCAGCTAACCGAAATCAGGTTTAGACCATCATTATCCAATTCTTTTTCTCTTAGGCACTATTTAAACTATCCTGAGGACAATCCAGAGGATTAGAAAGACAGACAATAGTGGAGAATATCCTGAGGACAGTCCAGGGGATAGCAGCATGAGTCATGGTGAGATCGACCGACTCCCAGTCAGTCAACTAATGGATCGGTATGGAATCGTCAGAAGCGCCGTCTATACCAGAATGGATGCTCTTGGGATTAAACCAGAGAAAGTAGGGAATAAAGCTTTCGTCACTTCCAAGCAGATCAAGGTACTGGATGACCTGCACCAATTCCTCCAGGCAGGCGGGAATACACCAGAGTTTCTGGAAAGTCGAGGAATTCAAAGTTCCACAGGACAATCCTCTGAACAGTCCTCCGGCCTATCCCTAGCCTCCCCTGATTTCGTCAATCTAATTGCTGCCATCACTGCTGAGGTTGCCTCACGATTGCAGCCCTCTACAAATCAACCCGACCTGTTTGCCTATTTTGAAACTTTAGAGAAAGCGGCTCAAAATGGTTGGCTGCTCAGTACCTCAGAAGTCGCTGAACTTCTGGATCTACTGCCCTCAGATATTCGACAGTATGGCGATCGCTTTTCAGAAGCAGGGTTTGTCTTCACAAAAGCTGGCTATCGGGCAGGTGGAGAGGTAGCGTGGAAAGTATCAAAAGTTGTAAAATGAAAAAGCCAGCGGATCAGGCTGGCCCAATTTGTTTGTTGTTAGCTTCTTGGGTGATGTGAGTGTGAGCACTGGCATCACCTAACTTTTAGGTGACGGATTGTTAGTTACGCTGGCTCTTGTTCGCCAGTGGGAGCATTACCCACCAGTGGAGGTTGCTTCTCCCTGAACCCTTCAATCTTTTGACTCCACTACTCTAACATGTCCTGAGGACAATCCTCAGAATATTCCAAGGAAGAATCTCAGGA
>JBJTUO010000212.1:0-23414 GCA_046080785.1 Leptolyngbyaceae cyanobacterium
GGAGCCTAGATGTCAAGGGATATTCTAGTATTCTCGGATCGGACATGGTGTGTAAGACCTAAGTAGAGGTAACTCGAAAGGGCGGCAGCAGTTCAGGAACCCCGCACTGTATGCGTAGCATCAGTGTCAGGAGGATGTCAGTGTAGATCAGTAGGGATAGATTCTTTGTTTCGGGTAGGTAACGACTCCGGTTTAACTCAGTACCAAACCTGAGTCGTTACGCTTCACCCTCTGCCCCTGCCTCCTGATGCCCGGTTGGAGCTCTGCCAGCCTCAGAGAGGTTGACCTCTTCGTAGAGGTCAGCGATCGCCCCCTCCCAGCCCACGCTGGTCAATACCACCCGTTCCCCGGCGCTAAAGCAATAGAGCACCCACAACCCTTCGGCATTGCGGCGAAACACCTCCACCTGGGGGCGGCTTTGGCAGACCACCACGTATTCTTGCAGACTGGCCAGGTGCCGGTAGGCGGTGAATTTATCCCCCCGGTCAAAGGCTTCTGTGCGGTCTGAGAGGACTTCTACGATCAAACAGGGATAGCGTTTAAAGGTGTTGGAGTCCAGGTCGAGATCGTCGCAGGTGACCATCACATCGGGGTAGTAAAAGCAGTTCAAGTCCTCAATACGGACTTTCATATCCAGGGCATAGGCCCGACAGCCGCTATTGCGTAGATGTCCGCGCAGTAGGGCCCACAAGTTTAGGGCGATGGTGATATGGGCATCGGTACCCCCTGCCATGGCGTACAGGTGACCGTCACGATACTCATGCTTAGTGGCGCTAGCTGCCTCTGCGGCGAGGTAGTCTTCTGGGGAGATCGGGCTGAGGACTGAAACGGCAACCATGGTATGGACTCCCTGAGGCCGAATAGGGTTTCACGCTACATCCAGGCGACCTGCATCAGGCAAGGGCCCGTCCCCAGATTTGCTTGATCAATTATAAGTTAGGTTCATGGTGAGAATCGGAGTTCTGCCCCCTCGCCCTTGACCCTCACCGCCCAAACCGAAGCCGCCTACAAAACAGCCCCTGCGCCATGATAGCCAACTCCTTAGAGCTTCGGAATCTTGCTTGTAATCTTTCGATGAAATCAGGTCTCTGAAGCTTTATTAGAGTTTTATCGTCATCGTCACAAAGGGCTGGGCGATCGTCATTCAAAAAATCTGCCCCCTCTAGACACCTGCCTGT
The DNA here is from genome assembly GCA_046080785.1 of Leptolyngbyaceae cyanobacterium. GTDB lineage: Bacteria > Cyanobacteriota > Cyanobacteriia > Leptolyngbyales > Leptolyngbyaceae > JBJTUO01. The sequence goes on from JBJTUO010000212.1 coordinate 1,179, forward strand.
CAACGACTCGGTTCGGCAGCTTGAACAATTACATTACAACCCATATCTTCTTACACAATTGAGGTAGGATTGCTGTAACTCACTTTGACACCCTGTGGGCCCAAACAGTTATGACTGATATAACTCCTAAACCTCTAAAAATCTTGATTGCTGTAGACTTATCAGAGTCTAGTCATAAAGCATTGACTGAAGCCTACCGTCTGGTTAACCTCAGTCAGGCCAGTTTAATTGTGCTTTCCGTTGAGGAGCCAATAGCGATGCCCTCTACCGCGATCGCCCCAGGCTTGATGGGAGAAGATGCAGCCTTTGCCCTGCAACAAGAAGCAGAGATGGTCAAGTTAGAACAAGAAGGGGTGCAAACAGCTCTTAGTTGGGCAGAGCAAGTTTGTCAACAGGCTGATATTCCCTACACATTACGGTCTGAGTTTGGAGACCCCAAGCAGGTGATCTGTGATGTTGCCAAACAAGAGGGCTGTGACTTGATTGTGGTTGGGGCCCAAACCCATGGCTTCCTGGCGCGCTTAATTGCCGGGAGTGTCAGTGATTTTGTAGTCAATCACGCCCAATGTTCAGTTTTGGTGGTTCATTAAAATCCTGATCAAAGCGCGAGCGATACGCTCAAATTACAAGGTTACTTCCATGGCAAAACATAAAAGAATGCATCTTTTTCCCCTGCTCCTTATCACTGTATTCGGACAAACCTTATATGCTCAAAGGGCTGTTACTCAGACCGAAGACCTGAAACAGAAATATTGGTCTGCTGTTCAGGATGCTGCCTTCGTTGAAGCAGGAGAAAATATTGGAAAAGATGGGAAGTCTATTTTGATTCAAGTTACGTTGGATAACCCTCTCTTAAAAGGTTCGTGGAATCAAGATCAAACCAGGTTGTTGGTCGTTTCGTGGAAAAGTAAGAGAGGTTCTGACCTGCTTCAAGCTTCCAGCAATAGCCCAGAAGAAAAAACCGAGAGACTGATTTGGGTGACAGTTGCGCCTCAAATTAAAGATTTTTGCCAACAATTCTTGAAAAATAACCCTAATGCGACCAAAGAAGAATTAGAACTACGCCTGAAACAATATCTTGGACTTGCGCCAGACTGGCAATACGACGTCTTTGTTGAAATATGGGTCAGTCCAAAAGACCTGATTCGCCCCTGTGTCAATCCCCAAATTGACGCTCAGCAGTGTGAGCTGGCCTTTGACGACAAATACACACCCAAGGAATTACCAGGAATTACACCAGGAGCAACCATTAAGGATTATCGCTCATTCTACAGAAAGCTATATTTCGACAGCATCCGCCCCAGTCGCTTCGATGCAAATAATCCCAATGCCAGTGTCCGTCAACCTTTTACCGGGCTTGGCTACACCTATGATTGGGGCAATTCAGATCATCATCGTGGTGCTAGCGAATTCATCTTGATCCCCGGCGCAGCTTACACAGTTAACCAGAAGCCAGTGCCGACCCAGGAATACTGCAAACCTAAGCCATGAGTACGCCCCCGCCCTTGTTGTTCCCCAATTAAGCCATGCACCCCCCCTCCTCCCCCATTCCCCCCTGCGCCTGGCACCGTGCGATCGGCCTCGGCTGGGAAAACCCCTACACCGTGCGTTATGCCAGCAACCTCGATGATGGGCCCTGGCATGGCATGCCCCTGGGTGGCTTTGGGGCTGGCTGCATTGGCCGATCGCACCGGGGCGACTTTAACCTGTGGCATGTAGACGGGGGGGAGCATACCTTTCAATCCATGGCTGGCTGCCAGTTCAGCATCTTTGAGCAGGTGGGCGACCAGCGCCAAACCATTGCCCTCTGCAGCGAGCCCCCCCCCAATGGCAGCTTGAGTCACTGGCAATGGTATCCGGCCTCCTCTGCCGCCACTCAGACCGGCACTTACTATGCCCTCTATCCCCGCAGTTGGTTTGTGTATGACCCGGTGTTTCAGGCCAATTTAACCTGCGAGCAATTCTCCCCTATCTGGGCCCACAATTACCAGGAAAGCAGTTACCCCATCGCCATTTTTAACTGGACGGCCCACAACCCCACCGAGCAGCCGCTCACCCTCAGCATTCTGCTGACCTGGCAAAATATGGTGGGCTGGTTTACCAATGCCCAAAAATCCCCGGCGGTGAAAGTGCGGGATGACGGTAGCCCCGTCTATGAATACGTACCCCGCCTGGGCCAGAGTCAGGGCAACTGGAACACCTTGGTGGAGGATGAGCAGCGGCTGGGCATCGTCATGGCTGGTCGGGAACATGCGGCTTTAGCTGCCCGATCGCCGGTTGAAGGCGAAGGGCAGTGGGCGATCGCCACACTGCTCAACCCTCATCGCTGGGAAACCTTTTACCACACCCGCTGGAACCCGGTGGGTGATGGGGCTGACCTGTGGCAGGCATTTTCGCGGGATGGCACCCTACCCGATTGGGATGATACAACCCCTGCCAATACCGATGAACAGATCGGAGCCGCGATCGCGGTGCGATTTACCCTGAAACCAGGGCAGACCCTGCAGATTCCCTTTGTGCTGACCTGGGATTTGCCCGTGACAGAATTTGCGGAAGGCACCTCCTCCTACCGTCGCTACACCGACTTTTTTGGCCGTAGCGGTGCAAATGCCTGGGCCATGGCCCGCACTGCCCTAAAACGCTATGGCATCTGGCAGGAGCAGATTCAAGCCTGGCAACAACCGACCCTAGAGCGGGCAGACCTGCCAGATTGGTTCAAAATGGCCTTGTTTAACGAGCTGTATAACCTGACCGATGGCGGTACTTTATGGACTGCCGCCAACGAACAAGACCCAGTGGGCCAGTTTGCGGTGCTGGAGTGTATTGACTACCGCTGGTATGAAAGTCTGGATGTGCGGCTCTATAGCTCTTTTGGCTTATTATCCCTGTTTCCCAAATTAGAGAAGGCGGTGATGCTCGCCTTTGCCAGGGCCATCCCCACTAGTGATCAACGCACTCGAGTCATTGGCTACTACTATACGATCGGGGCTGAGAGCCCCCTGGCTCAACGCAAAGTTGCCGGTGCCACCCCCCACGATCTGGGCGCCCCCAATGAACAGGTCTGGGAAAGAACCAACTACACCAGCTATCAAGACTGCAACCTCTGGAAAGATTTGCCCTGTGATTTTGTCTTGCAGGTCTATCGCGACTATCTGTTTACCGGAGCGCAGGATATTGAGTTTCTGGCAGACTGCTGGGATGGGGTTGTCCAGACCCTGACTTACCTCAAGACCTTTGATTTGGATGGGGATGGCATTCCCGAAAACGCTGGTGCCCCGGATCAGACCTTTGATGACTGGCGCTTACAGGGGATTAGCGCTTACTGCGGTGGCCTCTGGGTTGCCGCCCTAGAAGCGGCGATCGCCATTGGTAAAATTCTTGCAAGCGAAAGGCCAGAAGGAATGGAGGCAGACCCTAAGGCAGCGATCGCCACTTTTCAAAGCTGGTTAGAACGGGCCAAACCGCTCTACCATCAAACCCTCTGGAATGGCCAGTACTACCAGATTGACAGCAGGAGTGGCTCCAACATTGTTATGGCTGATCAATTATGTGGCCAGTTTTTTGCCCATTTGTTAGGGTTGCCCGACATCGTGCCAGAGACCGCAGCCACGACTGCCCTGCAGACGGTGTATGACACCTGCTTCGTCAAATTTAATCAATACCTAGCTTCTGGTGCCCTCCAGGCTCAGAGCTTCAGCTCAGTGCAGGAAGCCCGCGCCGCAGAGCAGGGACAGGTTGTCCGTGCTGCCCCCTCTGCCCCGCTGACTGCCTCTCTCCCGATCGGAGCGGCCAATGGGGTGCGTCCTGATGGCTCACCAGAAAACCCCAACGCCACCCACCCCCTAGAAGTCTGGACTGGGATTAACTTTGGGTTGGCGGCCTTTCTGGTGCAGATGGGCATGAAGGCGGAGGCGATGCAGATGACAGCAGCGGTTGTCCGGCAAATCTATGACAACGGCCTCCAGTTTCGCACACCGGAAGCCATCACCGCCAGTGGCAGCTTTCGAGCCTGCCACTACTTACGACCCCTGGCCATCTGGGCGATTTATTGGACATTGACAAATCAACCTGCCATGGAAACTGGCCTCTGACTTCCGCCTCCCCTAGTCACCATAGGCTGCCATCGGCAGGCAGGTGCAGACCAGATGGCGATCGCCGTAGGCCTGATCAATCCGTCCCACGGCGGGCCAGAATTTGCCTTCCCGCGTCCACTGGGTGGGGTAGACCGCCTGCTGACGGGAGTAGGGATAATTCCAGTCTTCGGTTAAAACCATTGCCGTGTGGGGTGCATTTTTCAACAGGTTATTGTGGCGATCGGCCTTGCCCTCCTCGATTTGGCGAATTTCTTCCCGGATCGCAATCATGGCATCGCAAAACCGATCTAACTCCTGCTTGGATTCGCTTTCTGTGGGTTCCACCATAATCGTGCCAGCCACTGGCCAGGAGACCGTAGGGGGATGGAAGCCATAGTCGATCAGCCGCTTAGCAATGTCATCCACCTCAATTTCAGCGGTTTTCTTAAACTGCCGCAGGTCAATGATGCACTCGTGGGCCACCAGGCCATTTGCCCCCTTATACAGCACAGGGTAGTGACCTTCCAGCCGTTTGGCGATGTAATTGGCATTCAGAATCGCCACTTTTGTGGCCTGGGTTAGGCCTTCACCCCCCATCATGGCAATGTACATCCAAGAGATTGGCAGAATGCTGGCACTGCCCCAGGGCGCTGCAGAAATGGGGCCGATCCCCTGCTTGCCACCCATTTCAATCACCGGATGGCTTGGCAGAAAGGGCACCAGGTGGGCAGCCACCCCGATTGGCCCCATACCAGGCCCACCACCCCCGTGGGGAATACAGAAAGTCTTGTGTAGATTGAGGTGGCAGACATCGGCCCCAAAATCAGCAGGCCGACACAGCCCCACCTGGGCATTCATGTTGGCCCCATCCATGTAGACCTGCCCGCCATGGGCATGGACGATCGCACAGATTTCTTGAATACCCTCTTCAAATACGCCGTGGGTAGAGGGGTAGGTAACCATCAGGGCAGCCAAGGTCTCCTGATGCTGCTCTGCCTTGGCTTTCAGGTCAGATAGGTCGATGTTGCCATCGGCGTCACAGGCGACGGGCACCACCTTCATGCCAGCCATCACCGCACTGGCCGGATTGGTGCCGTGGGCCGATTGGGGAATCAGACAGATGTTGCGATGGGCGTGATTGCGAGCGTGGTGATATTGACGAATCACCAGCAACCCGGCGTATTCTCCCTGAGAGCCGGCATTGGGTTGTAAAGAGATAGCCGCAAACCCGGTAATTTCTGCCAGCCAGCTCTCTAGCTGCTCAAACAACACCAGATATCCCTGGGCCTGCTCCAGTGGGGCAAAGGGATGAATCTGGCCAAACTCTGCCCAGGTGACTGGCACCATCTCCGAGGTGGCGTTCAGCTTCATGGTGCAGGAACCAAGGGGAATCATGGCCGTTGTCAGGGACAAGTCCTTGAGCTGTAAGCGATACATATACCGCAGCAACTCAGTTTCTGAATGGTAACGATTAAATACCGGATGGGTCAGGTAAGGGCTGGTTCGCACTAGGTTGGTGGGCAATTGCCCGACAGAGGCGCTACTTAGATGAGCTAACAGTGTCTCTGGCGTAAAGTGGGGCGGCTCATGCCCCGCAAACAACTCGAGCAGGGCCACTAGGTCGTCAGAAGAAACCGTTTCATCTAAGGAAATACCAATCGTGCAGTCGTCAATTTGCCGCAGATTAATGTGATGGGAGCGGGCCTTACAGACGATCGCGGTAGCCTGGGCTTCACTGACCTGGATGCGTAGGGTGTCAAAAAACGGCTCATTATGGATAGAGTAGCCCAACTGTTGTAGCCCCTCTGCCAGCACACGGGTGAGTTGATGCACCCGTTCTGCAATCTGCTGTAAACCCTTGGGGCCATGGTATATCGCGTACATACTGGCAATCACGGCCAGCAACACCTGTGCAGTACAAATGTTGCTGGTGGCCTTATCGCGGCGAATGTGTTGTTCTCGAGTTTGCAGAGATAGGCGCAGCGCCGGGTTACCATGCACATCCTTAGACACCCCCACCAGCCGACCAGGGAGTTGACGCTTGAAGGTTTCCTTGGTCGCAAAGTAGGCGGCATGGGGCCCACCATATCCCAAGGGCACACCAAACCGTTGGGTATTGCCCACGGCAATATCAGCCCCAAACTCACCGGGGGGCTTGAGCAAGGTGAGACTGAGCAGGTCAGCGGCTACGGTCACCAATGCCCCGGCCGCATGGGCCCGGCCGCAAAATTCTTGATAGTCATAAATCACCCCATCAGTTGCCGGGTATTGCAGCAACACGCCAAACACCGGGGTCTCAAATGCAAAACTGCGATGGTCACCAACCATCACCTCCAGCCCTAAAGCCTGGGCGCGGGTCTGAACAACTGCGATGGTTTGGGGGTGGCAGGCTTCTGAAACCCAGAAGGTCTTAGCTCCAGTCTTGCTCAGGCCATAGGTCATCGTCATCGCTTCTGCCGCAGCGGTGCCTTCGTCTAGCAAGGAAGCGTTGGCAATTTCCAAGCCAGTTAGATCGGTGACCAGAGTTTGAAAGTTGAGCAGCGCTTCCAGCCGGCCCTGGGCGATCTCTGGCTGATAGGGAGTGTACTGGGTATACCAGGCAGGATTTTCTAGGATGTTGCGGAGAATGACCGTGGGCGTAATGCAGTTGTAGTAGCCCATGCCAATAAAAGAGCGGAAGACTTGGTTTTGTTCCACAATCTCCTTCAACTCAGCCAGGGCTTCTAACTCTGATTTGCCAGGTTCTAACTGCAGAGGCCGTTGCAGGCGAATGGCGGAGGGTACAGTGACAGCCATCAATTGATCCAGACTGCCGTAACCCAGCAGTTCTAGCATCACCTGCACATCTTGAGCTTCAGGGCCAATGTGGCGACGGGCAAAGCTATCGGTATAGGCTAGAGCGTTGGGACTGCCCCCATGCCCCACCCCTGCTTCACCACCCGATTGACCGACTTCGATCGCGGTGGCGGCTGTTGTCACAGTAGTAGTGGTGGCCGTACCAGATTGGGCCGCACTAAAGGATGGGGTACCGGTACTGGGATAATCCGTTAAACGCTCTAGCATAAGCCTCTCTGAAGATGGTTGGGTATGGGTTAGGTGAAGCTCACCATCTTCACAGACTGTAACAACTAACTTGAGGGATCTACAAGCACTCCTTTGAAGTTCGGCTAAAGATCAGGGCCTGGGCATTTAAAGAAAAGGCTAAGCTCCCTCAACCAACGATCGGTAAGCCTCTGCTGACAGGGTATCGGCCAATTCTGAGGGTTGACTCACCTGCACCTTAATCAACCAGGCATCCCCGTAAGGATCTTCTGCAAGTTGCTCTGGGGTATCAAGGAGGGGAGCATTACTTTCTACCACCGTACCTGAGACGGGAGCCTTCAGTTCTTCTACCGCCTTAACTGACTCAATCGTACCGAACTTCTCTCCCTTAGAGATGGCATCACCCACCTCGGGCAATTCCAGAAACACAATGTCGCCCAATTGATCCACCGCGAATGCCGTAATTCCAACGGTTGCCACATCTCCCTCTAAACGGGCGTATTCATGGGTATCCAGGTATTTCAGGTCATCGGGATATTCTAGTGCCATTATCTTTCCTCTCAAAACGTCACTTATTTGGCATTGCTGATTTCAGCGGTGAAAAGGATGCTAGATGCTTGAAACTTCGTTTCAACTCGTCCTGATTTTTTAGCAAGACCCCTATTTAGCCCGGCGATAAAATGGCCGTTTAACAACGGTTGCCGGATAAAGTTTACCCCGAATTTCTACTTCAAGCGACTGTCCCGGCTGAGAAAGTGCAGTGGGGACATAAGCCAGGGCGATCGCTTGCCCTAGGGTAGGCGATTGCGTCCCACTGGTGACTTCCCCCACTGGTTTTCCCGCTGCTATCACCGGGTAGCCGTGGCGGGCAATGTTGCGCCCCTGCATTTGCAGCCCCACCAATCGCCGTTGTATGCCTGCCTGTTTTTGCTGCTCCAGGGGCGATCGGCCAATAAAATCGGCTTTGCTGTCTAAATGAACCAGCCAGCCCAAACCCGCTTCTAAAGGAGTCGTCGAGTCATCAATCTCCTGACCATAGAGAGCCATGGCCGCCTCCAGCCGCAGGGTATCCCTGGCACCTAAACCACAGGGCACCACTCCCAGTTGCAGCAGCTTTTGCCAGAGTTGTTTACCTGTCTCTGGATCGAGCATGACTTCAAAGCCATCTTCACCGGTATAGCCGGTGCGGGCAAGGAAGGCTGGTTGACCCAACAGCGTTGCCGTGAGATGCCCAAAAGCGGGGACTGTAGCCAGGTCTTCTGAGACTAAAGACTGCAAAATGGCTGCGGCCTGTGGCCCCTGGATAGCAATCAATGCCTTTTGCGTAGACCAGTCTTCAAACTGAATCTGACTTAAGTCCAAATGTTGCTCCATCCAGGCTTTATCTTTAGCGGTGGTGGCAGCGTTGACAATCACCACCCAGTGCTGCTGCCCGGCTTCATCGGTGCCCTGGTCATAAAAAATCAGGTCATCGATTATTCCCCCTTGGGGGTTGAGTAGCACGGTGTATTGGGCCTGCCCTGGATGCAATCGGCTCAGGTCAGAGGGCACCAGGGTCTGGATCTGAGCCAGCACCGTTGGGCCGGTTAAGGTAAATTTGCCCATGTGAGAAATATCAAACATACCCGCTGCACTCCGCACGGCCTGGTGCTCACGGGTGATGCCACTAAACTGCACAGGCATCTCCCAACCTGAAAACTCTGTCATGCGAGCTTGGGACTCAAGGGCCAGATCGTAGAGAGGGGTGCGGGCCAGAATACTAGACATAGGGTAATTCGACAAAGTTCTAAAAGCAATGCTTCAAATCTATCCTGCTAAATGAATGGAAGCCAAGAGAACCCTGGAAATCTGGACAAAAGCAAAATATCTTGAAATTCAGTGAAATTCAGTAATACTCACCACAACCGAGTAGATGGGCTAACGATCGCTGTGTTACACTAGAAAAGTTGTCTAAATTCACACATCCAGGTTTTCGGGTGTTGCAAGCTACTAACCGGTCATTCCCGATCGCGCTAGTTTGAGGCTTGTGATTCCCCTGGGTGGAGGGTTAACCCGAAAGGAGTTCAAATTAAAATGGCTGTTGTTTCACTGGCTCAATTATTAGAGTCCGGGGTTCACTTTGGGCATCAGACCCGACGCTGGAACCCCAAGATGGATCCCTACATCTATACTGCCCGTAATGGGGTTCATATTATTGATCTGGTTCAGACTGCCCGTTTGATGGAAGAAGCCTATAGCTACGTCCGCACGGCCTCTGAACAGGGCAAGAAGTTTTTATTTATCGGCACTAAGCGGCAGGCTGCTGGCATTGTTGCTCAAGAAGCCAGCCGTTGTGGGGCTTACTATGTCAACCAGCGCTGGCTGGGGGGCATGTTGACCAACTGGGCGACAATTAAAACCCGCGTCGATCGCCTCAAAGATCTAGAGCGCAGGCAAGTAACCGGGGCTCTAGATTTGTTGCCCAAGAAGGAAGCCTCGGTGCTGCGGCGAGAGTTGGAGAAGCTAGAAAAGTATCTGGGTGGCATCAAAGCCATGCGGAAGGTGCCGGATGTGGTGATCATTGTCGATCAGCGGCGGGAATATAACGCCGTGTTGGAATGTCAAAAACTAAACACTCCGATCGTCGCCCTGCTGGATACTAACTGCGATCCTGACCTGGTGGATATTCCCATCCCGGCCAACGATGACGCGATTCGCTCGATCAAGTTGATTGTCAGTAAGTTGGCTGACGCTATCTATGAAGGGCGGCATGGCCAGCTCGACTCTGAAGAAGAGTACGAAGACTACGAGGGTGCCGAAGAAGAATACGACTACGACGAGACTGACCTGGATATTTCTGACGTGGATTCAGAAGAAGAGTAAGGATTGATGGGGGGTATGGCTGATTGAGCTGTGGCCTACCCCGATCGCCTTAGCCATGGGCAACCTGGCGGAGGCAAATCAGAACGCTTGACCGGGTTAGAAATTTGACCGATCGACCTTGGTTTGAGCGTTCTGACCAAAGCTAAGCTACAAATCTAAACCTCCTAATTGGGATAACGAGAGACTAGGGCAATGGCGGAAATCTCAGCAAAATTGGTAAAAGAGCTGCGTGAAAAAACTGGCGCAGGCATGATGGATTGTAAAAAGGCACTCCAGGAAACCGATGGCAACCTGGACAAAGCGGCAGACTGGCTGCGGCAGAAGGGGATCGCCTCGGCGGATAAAAAGGCTGGCAAGGTTGCAGCGGAAGGGTTAGTACACAGCTACATTCACACCGGTGGCCGCATTGGCGTGCTGGTAGAAGTCAACTGTCAGACTGACTTTGTCGCCCGCAACGAAGCTTTTAAGGAGTTGGTGCAAAACATCGCAATGCAGATTGCGGCCTGCCCCAATGTGGAATATGTCTCGGTTAACCAGATCCCTGCTGCGATCGCCGCTAAAGAAAAAGAGATCGAAATGAACCGGGATGACCTGGGTGGCAAACCCGAAGCGATCAAGGAAAAGATCGTCCAAGGGCGGATTGATAAGCGGCTAAAAGAACTATCATTAATGGATCAACCCTTCATTCGCGATCAAAATATTACGATCGAAGAGCTGGTCAAGCAAAACATTGCCACCCTGGGCGAAAACATTCAGGTGCGCCGCTTTGTCCGGTTTATCTTGGGTGAAGGCATCGAAAAAGAAGAATCTGACTTTGCGGCAGAGGTGGCAGCTCAGATGGCTGGCACAACCCCGGCAAAGGCGGCCCCCGCACCGGATGTCGTTGTTGCACCGGAGCCAGAGGCCAAAGCCGCACCAGAGCCAGAACCGGAGGCCAAAGCCGCACCAGAGCCAGAGCCGGAACCAGAGGCCAAAGCTGCACCAGAGCCAGAACCAGAACCGGAGGCCAAAGCCGCACCAGAGCCAGAGACGGAAGCTAATGCCGCTCCTGCCCCTGTAGCCGAAGCGCCGAAGAAGGACTTTAAGGGCGGCGGTAAGAAAAAGAAAAAGTAACGACCTAGCCCGCCCCCACCCGTTTTGGGAATGTCGCAGGCTTTAATCCCTCACCCTAAATCCCTCTCCCCAGGGAGAGGGACTTTAATTTCACTCAGGGAACGGGAGAGGGGAAATGAGGGCGGTTGTGGTGCTGACGCAAACCTGAGGCGTTACTCTACCTATAAAGTACCTGCCAATATAGCCCTGTGATCACCACGGTAACCTTAAAAAACTTTAAGAGCATTGAGCAGCAAACCTATCAGTTTGCTCAATTCGATCTTTTAGTGGGGCGTAACAACAGCGGCAAAAGCACGATTTTACAAGCTTTAGCCATCTGGCAATTTTGTATTGACGAATTTCGTCGCGGCAAGCACCGAGGGCCTAGCGGCAAGCAGATTGTTCTTCCTAACTTTACGGCACTCCCCCTTCCTGAATTCAATCTTCTTTGGAGAGAAAAAACTGACCGTCGCTACCCCAAGGTGAATGGCTCCAAAAAGCAAGAGTTTGTCTTAGTAGAAATTAACGTGACCTGGATCACGGATACCCCTGAACCTAAGGAATACTCATTTGGGGTCAAATTACGGTACAACTCTCCTAAAACAATCTACGCGACGCCTTCAGAGGGATGGGAGCATTTTCGAGCGTTAGCAGGACAGCCAAATCAGTCAGACTCCCTGTTACCCGTTATTGCTTATGTTCCACCTTTCTCTGGTTTAGAACCTAACGAAGAGTGGCGAGATGACGGCCCTTTACGCAAACAGGTTGGTAAGGCCCAACCAGGCAGTGTGTTAAGAAATCTTTTGCTACGAGTTTGGCAAGAAAACTGGGAGGATTGGTCTGAAATTCAACGGGTGATTAAACAGTGGTTTAGTGTTGATTTAAGCGACCCTCAATACGAGAGGGGAGTCGATACACAAATTATTTGTGAATACAGGCAGGGAGAAAAATCCTACGATATTATTTCTGGGGGCAGTGGCTTTCATCAAACCCTAATGCTTCTGGCATTTTTTTATGGGTACAAGCCCACTACTATTCTGCTGGATGAGCCTGATGCCCATCTCCATGCTAATTTGCAAAGAGAAATTTTAGACTACTTTAAAAATCAAAAGGCAGATCAGAGAAATACTCAATTTTTGATTGCAACCCATGCTGAAGAATTGATTCAGGGAGTGGATGTTAGGCAAATTATTTCATTGCTTGATAAAGTCCCTAAACGTGTAGAAGCAACCCCAGCAATTTTAACCGCCCTGGCGGATGTTTCTAATTTAGAAGTTACCCAACTTTCAGAACTTCCCATACCCATACTTTTATACGTTGAGGGAGAGACTGACGAACGTCTTTTAAGGGGTTGGTCTACCGCCTTACATCAGCAGGATATATTAAATCAGGTTTGCTTTCGCGTGATGCGGGGTGGTTCTAAACAAACAATGAGAGATGATAGTAAGCAGCATTTTGATGGTGTAAAGCAAATTATTCCCAATGCAAAACGTCTCGTATTGTTCGATCGCGATGAAGAAAGCAGCTTTCATCCAGCACCGGATAACCCAGTCTTATACGAGTGGCGACGTAGAAATATTGAAAACTATTTACTTGTTTCAGATGTTTGGATTAGAGTAGCCTTACAGAAAATTGGCATTGGGGAGCATGATTTTTCTTCATCTCCAATTAGGGCATTAATTCAGGACTTTTTTGCCAGTGAAAACCTGACTCTTCCACCAGGTCAGTCCTGGAGAACTGTTAAGGCAAACATCTTTCAAGTTGTCAACGGTAAGCAGCTTTTATTTGAAAATTCAGACGCTCTGTTTCAACGGCTTAAATCTTATCAGTTGCCGATACAAGCAACCGCTGGATTAGAATTGACCCGTGAAATAGTTGCAGCTAGTATGATTCCAGATGAAATTCACGAAGATATCCATCATTTTTTTAATAAATTGAATCAGCTCCGCATTTTTACTTAGGTGGGAATCTACCCTAGTCGAAGTTGCCCAACCTGGATCCCCTCATCCCTAAATCCCTTCTCCCGTTCCCTGAGCGAAGCCGAAGGGGGGAGAAGGGACTTCAAACCCAAAAACCGCCCCCTTATCTCTCGTTACCAAGCTCTAGCTTGGTAATGCGGCTCCTGGAAGCGCCAGTTTCTCAGGCAGGTTAAACCGCAACAACTCATTGACATTGCTCGTGCACCCACAGGCGAAATTGCCGCAGAGTTTGGCTTTCACCCAAAACTAGGCGCTGTTCTAAAACAGCCATGGCTTTGTCTGGTGAAAAGTAAGGAAAGGTGGGACTGCGATCGCTCTGGCGCAAATACCCTTCAGGGGTTTGCAACACAAAAAATTGCAATGTTGCCCCATTAAATCGCCACAGCTCTGGCACATTCAAATTAGCGTAGATTCGTCGTTTATCGAGGGAGCTGCCACTGATGTCAATTTCGATCACCAGATCTGGGGGTGGGTCACCCGCTTCTAAATCAATGTCTTGCTTGCCCCTGACCAGCGGTTCGCTTTGAATGTAGTAAGAAGAATCTGGCTCTGCGCCAGACTGCAACCCTGCGCGAGTCAGGGTCATTGATCCGGCTTTACGCATATCGAGGCCCATTTCGTCAGTCATGACTCGCACCAACTCATCTAAAAAGCGATTGATGTTTTCGTGACGAAAGAGTGGACTCATGATTTCCAGAGTTCCCTGATAGTAGGCAAAGCGGGCATGACGGTCTGTCCCTGCTTCATTCAACAATTGTTGAAAAGTTTGCCAGGAAATGTGATGCAGAAAGATGCGCTGCTCTGCGATCGGGGTTGGAGTCAAGGAACTTTGGGCCATGGCAACAGTTCAACCTCTTCGTACAACAACTCAATCGGAAATGTGAAATCAATGGTGGTTAGTTGAATGCTTTGTCCGGCGGTGTAAGGTGACAGTTCCCAGTTTCCTTGTTGATTGAGCCGAAACAGATCAACCCCAACTTGTTCTGAATTGATCAACACATATTCGCGCAGGCTGGCCAGGCGGCGATAGTGGGCAAATTTTGCCCCCCGATCGTAGGCTTCAGTGCCTTGAGACAACACTTCTACCACCAGGCAGGGAAACTGAATAAACTGAAGCGACTTTTTATCGCGATCGTCGCAAGTTACCACCACATCGGGGTAAAAAAAGGGCCCCTGCTCAGTCAGGCGCAGTTTGGCATCTCCCCCCAACACCCGGCAAGCTCCCCCGCGTAACTGGTTGCGTAAGGCTGCAATTAAGTTAATCGCAATGGCATTGTGAGGAATTGTCCCCCCAGTCATGGCGTAGACTTCGCCTGCGATGTATTCATGCCGGGTTTCTTGCTGAGCTTCCCAGGTCAGGTAGGCGGTTGGAGTCAAGAAACCCTGGTTGGGTGAGGCGATCATGTCACACTTCCCCGACCCCTAAGGCTGGGGCGGCTGCGGGCTGCGGTTCATCATCTCCCGTGCACCAGGGCTGGGGTTAAAGGTATAGCCAAAAGTCGCCGTCTGGTTATCATCAATCACACGGGGGGTGACCAATACAACCACTTCGCGTCGTTCATTAGCCCGTTCTGTTCGACGGAACAGAGCTCCCAAAAGTGGGATATCACCCAGAATTGGTACTTTAGTCACTGCCACTCGATCACTATCCTGAATAATTCCAGACAGCACCAGGGTCTGGCCATCTCTTAAGCGAATTTGGCCTGACTCGACCCGCCGCTCTTGCAGCAGCGTGATATTATTCGTATTTCCGTTGACACTAATGGGAACAGATCGATCTGGGGAAGAGATGGATGGGGCAACAGAAAGCGCAACAAAGCCATTGTCATCAATTCGATCAATTTTGACTGGCAGAATTAAACCTGCTCGTGCTTTTTCTACGGTTGTTGTCACTGTAGCAACAGAATTGCCCCCTGATCCGGTCGAGGTAATGTTTTGAATAAAGTTGGTAATCACCTCTTGGGTTAAGTTTACCGTTGCGGTTTGCCCTTCCTGAACCACCAATGTCGGGTCAGTCAAAATCTTGGCATTGCCATTGGTCACAGATGCTTGTAACTGCAATATGAACTGGTTGGCAACATTAAAGGGCAAAGACCCGATCGCTCCAACGGTTTGGCCAATAGTGCTATTACCAAAAATCCCGGGCGAACTCAATTGTGGAGTAGTTAAGCCAGGAGACCGATTACCAAAATTGATAATGCCAATACCACCTTCATTAATAATGTTGGTGTCATTGATACCAAATGAGAAGCTACTACTGACGCGATCTAAGGCCAGCAGATTAATGTCAATCACTTTGACATTGACCGCCACCTGACGGCGACGTACATCCAGCTGAGTCAACGAAGCAACGGCAACATTAACCTGCTGGGGGGTGCCAACCAACGTTAACTGATTTGTGCGCTCATCAGCGGCCACTTGTAAACCTCGCAAAACTGGGACTGAGTCTAGATATTCAACCCGCTTAACTTCCACCACATTTTCCGTGGTTGTTAAAGTCTGGGTAATCGCAGTAGGCGGTGCAGCTGTATTTCCACCCGTTAACGCACCCGTTGTCGCCACTGGAACGGCATTCACGTTCGTAACAAGACGCTCTCGAGATACCGCTGTTTCTGCCCCCATTGACACGAGAAAATTGAGGGCCGAAACAATTGGTATTTGATTCATGCGGAGAGTCCGCATCACGACATTACGAGCACTATTAGGCAACCGAGGCCCGACAAATAGGGTGCGCCCTGAAATATTGGCATCCAGGGGAGTACATTTGGTTGGCCCTGTTTGGGCACCTCCCGCTGCTGCAACTGGCACACAGGCTACCCGCAACACATAATTAAATACATCTTGAACCGATTCGTTTTCCACATCGATCGTGATGGTTGGTTCAGAAGCGGCTGCCTGAGACCCGCCACCTTGCCCCGGCGTCGGAGGGTTAATATAGGCCAGGTTCAGGTTAGCGGCGCGAGCCAGCAAGGCCAACACTTCTCTCACCGGGGCATCGCGCAACACCAAACGGGGAATCCGTTGTCGCGTCCCCAGATCGATCACCGGAGGTGAGGCATCAACTTGAGAGACGGCAATGTCGCCAACGGGGGGGGCGACGGCCCTAGGCAGCATGGGGGGGATGCCCGGTTTGGGGGCTGGGCTGCCTCCGGTAACCGTAATTTCAGGATTGGGCACCAGGGGAGTTCCTGGGGCGGTGGGTAGGGGTGGCATCGGCACTCCACTAGGAGGCGGGGGAGTCGTGGGGCGGGTAGGGGCGGCTCCTCCCGTATTGGGGATGGTCGGCACCGTCACCTGGGCGATCGGGCCGGGGAGAGGCACGGCGATCGGCTGGGTCTTGGCGGTCTGAGCGGGCAGCGGCGGCAGGGCCATATTACTAGGAATCGCAGATTGTTGAGGCGAGAGGGGTTTGAGGCTAAACAGCAAGCCCCCCTGGGGAGCGCTGCCGATCTTGCCAACGGGGGTGGCGCTGGTGCCCGTCACTGTCACCCGCACACTGTTTTGATCGATCGGGGTAACGGTAACCAGGCTGATGCCAGGGGCGGGGTTGGCTTGGCGATAACTGCCACCGGGCACGGCCAGTTGGGTATTGGTCACATCCGCCGTCCAGCTTTTACCCCGATTGACAGCAAACACCTGGGGTGTGGAGTCGCCCTTGGTTTGTAAGACAATATCAACCCCCGTTGCCGTTGGGCTTAACTGCACTGAGGTCAGTTGTACGGGGTTGGCGATCGCAGGTTGAATCGCGGCGGCGATCGCAGTGCTTGCCAAAATGATTCCGGTTAGTCCCTGAGCCTGTTTCACAACTCCCTCCTCCCTCTAAAGACTGGTTTGCTGACTAAATGACTGAAATGAACAATAAATTTAGGGATGTTTTAAGCGTTTCTTATGGTGTATCGAGTCTATCCAGCCCCCCCTAAATCGCCCTTACAAAGCTTTTACTGACACGTTAGGTTCTTTGGAAAAATCTGAACCTTGGGGGAAAGCTCCCCCAAACCCCCTTGATGCGAGAGACGAAGCTCGTCCCTCGCGCTCCCTCCGCAACTATGTAAATTATTGACACGCAAGTAGTTCTCAGCAGATGCAAGGAGGAAGTCCTCCGGTGGAGTGTTAACCGGTGGAGTGCTAAGTAGTTGGATGCTATTGAGTCCACTCCCTGTAGTCCCCCTTTTAGGGGGGATGGCGACAGCCGGGGGCAGATAACTCGACGCGCTTGAGTCCACTCCCTGTAGTCCCCCTTTTAGGGGGGATGGCGACAGCCGGGGGCAGGTAGCTCGACGCGATTGAGTCCATTCTCTGTAGTCCCCCTGATCTAGGGGGGACGGCGACAGCCGGGGGTTTAACAGGTAATTTTTCATGATTTAGATGCTTGAGAGTCGTTAACAACATTTGATCCTTATGGGGGCTGCTACGGGGTGGGTGCGGGCGCGGCGGGCGCTGGGTTCGCCGCCGGTGAACCGGGTGTCGCCCCTGGGTTGGGGGCAGCCGGTGGGTTGGCTGCCTTCATCTCTGCCGGAGTAAGGGGCATGGGTGCCTCTAACTGAAAGGTAGTGGTCAACGTTGGCTCTGGCTGGCAATTGTCTAGAAAATTGACCGTGTTGCCATTGACTTCAAATAAGCGGCGGGGTGACTGGCTATTGGGCCCAGCCAAAGACACCTCCACATTTTTAAACAACAACAACGGTTGGAGCCGCTCCATACTGCGTAAAATCGACTGGGTCTGGTTAAAACCGCCCTCAAAGCTGACAGTGGCGGTTTGCCGTTTTAGTTTGTTGTTGAGGGCAGCCCCATAGGAGCCATCGTTAATAATGCCAGAGGTTTTTGCATCGGGCGTAAACTTCTTGAGTTGAGATTTTGCCACCAGGGCACCTGCCTGATCTTCCACCTCTCGTAGGTTGTCACGCACCCAGGCTGGGCAGGTTGCCAACTTATCTCGTTTAGCTTGAGCCAAATTGGCATTGCGTTGCTCAATCTGGCGATTGATATCTAGCAAAATCGTATCTAAGGTGCTGACATTGGCGTAGAGATTTAAAACATTCTGACGTTGACTTTTGGCCTCAGTCAAACTGGCTTCAGCCTGCTTCAATTGTTTTTGAATCGCTTCTTGTTGATCTAACTGAGCCTGCTTTTCTTGCACACTGGCATTTAATTGTTGATACTTTTCTAACGCTGGTTGAATCAAATTAAAAAACATCCAGGTTGCGCCAAGTAGACCTAATGTGCCCAACAGTATCCCACTGATCACAGGCGTTAAGCTAATCCCAAAAAAAACAGGGTAAGCTGGCTCTGGCCGATACTCTGGCTCTGCAGGAATCAAATCTCCACTAAACGTCATGGCTGAATCACCCCTTTTTCTTGTAAGGCTTCAATCCGTGTGACCAGACCCGTTGCTCCTTTCCGTTCCAGTTCTTGTACCAGTTGAGACGAAGGCACCTCAGTCAAGGCCGTTTGAATTTCAAACTTAACCTGCCTAGGTAAATTGGGAGGTTTGGCATTCCCTAGACCCTGCTGAGCATTTTGAAACTGGAAGGGCTGCACCGCCTGGGGGTCAGCCAACTCAGAAGAGATAATCTTGGTTTCGGCTGGATCTAAAAAGCTAGATTTTTGCAACAACAACAACAAGTCGTTGACATCATCAAAGGAATTGGCCAACCCCGTAATTTGATAAAAGGTTCTGGGAATAGACGATGAAGCCGGGTTTGACTGGGGGCTGGGGCTGGCCGGGGCTGGGGCAGTTGGCGACGGTGCGGCGATTTGTTTAACCCCAAGAATTTGCACATTTGGCGGGGTGCGATCGCGCAGGTCTTGCATCAAGGCAGACAGGGGCTTGACCTGGTTAAACACACTAGCCAGTGACAGAGTTTCACCCTTAACCGTCGCCGCCTCAGCATTAATTGCAGCGGTGCGATTTTGCAGCGTCTGTAAGTTGCCGACCTTGGTTTCCAACTCTGCCTGCTGTCGTTCCAGATCCCCATTTCTGACTTGCAAAAACAGCCACCCCCCCAGGGCCAAAAGCGGCAGCAAGAGGCCGACCAAGGCACCCAACCAAAGCGGGCGGTTTCCTGCCGCTTCTCCGTAGGAAGTTGCTTGAAACCGGGCAGTATCTAGACGATACTCCGGGCGATCGTTGAGAAAATTAATGTCCAAGTTATACATTAGCTGGCCTCCCGCACACCTAAGCCAAGGACAACCGCCAGCCCCGATCGCTCAGTCAGGTCAACATTGTCGCCTACTTCTAGCCCCAGGGCGGCGATCGGGTCGATTTGACTGCAGGGCAAACTCAGCCGCTGGGCAAAAAATTCATCAAGCTGATTGATTGCTGCGCCCGGCCCCGCTAAAAGCAACTGGGCCACTTCTAGGTTATCGCCCTGGTTGAGATAGAAATCAACCGATCGCCGCAGCTCATCTGATAACTCCCCTAAAATGCGCAGCATCGCCGCTGCCCCTGGGTTCATGCCGCTCCCCCGGCCCCTTGTTGCGATTGAGTCGGCTGGAGCTGCCGGAACAGTCATGCCCTGTAGCAGATCCGTATCCCGCGAGGGCGGTAAATTCATGGCTCGCGATAGGGCACCTTGAATCTGGTAGGTGCCAATGGGAACAGTACGAGAAAATTGCGGCACACCATCGACCACGATAGAAATCTCGGTATTCTCAAATTCAATATCAACGATCGCCACCGCTTCCTGGGGTGAAAACTGCCGTAACTGTTCACGAATGGTGCGAATTAAGGCAAAACTGGTAATTTCTAAAACATCAATTTGTAACCCAGCCTGTTGAAACGTATCGAGATAGGAGTCGGTGAGTTGTTTACGAGTGGCCACTAAAAGAACCTGGTATTTTTCAATGCCGTCATCGTCAACAAACAGCCCTAGTTTTTGATAGTCGACATCTGCTTCTTCCCGGGGAAAGGGCAGGTAAAGGCCAGCTTCTTGATTGAGCACCATTTCCCGCAGTTCCTGGTCATTCAACTCTGCGGGAATCGGAATAATGCGGGTTACCGTATCCCGGCCTCCATGCACGGCTGTAGCTACCCGTTTCACCTTAATTTTATTTTCTGCCAGAGTATTTTGAATCAACTCTGCCATCCCGGCGACATCAACAATTTGACCTTCCTGAAACAGGCCTTCAGGCACAGGGGCAGAGGCCAGGGAGACTAGCTTAAACGTCGGCCCTTGCTTGCGCAATTGAGCGACATTAATGCGATCGGACGCAAGCTCTACGCCGATCCCTTTTACCGGCCCCGAAAACATATTTTTGAGAGCACTGACCACGGCCTTATCTACTCGCTCAATAAATAAATAATGTAGATGACTCGAAACAAACAGATTTCAAACAGGCACCCTAAACCGCTAATGCATGGTACTCGATTCACTTGAAAATGAGCATCACTTGAAAAAAAGATATTCACAGCGCTGAGGTGAACCTGCTAACGGTCAGAAATCAGCTCGAAAAAACGATACTGCTATAGGTCTTGGATTCCCTCACAGCGATGGTACACAGAATTTTGAGAGTTGAACAAAAATTTTCTAAGAGTCTATCCAAATACCCAAGTCGTTCCCCTAAAACGGCTCTATAGTATCGGTATCACAACCCTTGAGGCCGTTGCCATTGCCCTATGCTAGACCTGACCAGACTGGCTCAACAAATGCAGGGGATGAGTCAGCAGTTAACCGTCGAGGCTGCCGCCGCCCGTCACCGCCTGGAGCGGGCCCAGACTGTAATCAACCAGGTCACGCAACACCAAGAGCAATTGGTGCAGCTACATCAGACCTGGAGCGATCGGCTGGCTTTTACCGCCGCTCAACCGTTGGAACCCCTCAACCAGCCCGTCTCCCTGTCTGGTCAGGTGGCAGCCCACACGATTCTGGCTACAGATGGGTCTCAAATTGCTCCCAGTCACCATGAGATTGCCTACTGTTATTTGATTAATATTGGGCGCATCGCTCTCCACTATGGCCAGGGCCGATTTCCTCTGCTCGATAGTCTGCCAGAGGTGTTTTATCAGCCAAATGACCTCTACGGGGCGCGTCAGTGGGGCATTCGCACAGAAGAGTGGATGAGTTACCGCCGCACGGTGTCTGAGGCCACTGTTTTAGCTGAGCTGGCAGAAGAGATGGGCCAGGAGGATCTAGCAACAGACGCTGCTGCCCAACCGCCCTATCTGGCCATGGTTGACGGTTCTTTGATCTATTGGTTTCTAGAGACCCTACCAGGGGAGGCCCGCGATCGGATTTTATCCCCCATTTTGCAGGCCTGGAACCGGCTACGAGTCGCCCAAGTACCGCTGGTTGGCTATCTCAGTGCCTCCCGTAGTGGGGAAGCCCTCAACTTTTTGCGGCTCCAACTCTGCCCCTATGAGACCCCCGATTGCCAACGCCATTGTGCTGGCCCCAGCGATCGCGCCCCCTGCCAGGTGCTAGATCCCCTTAAAGATACGGCGATTTGGGCCAATCTCTTGCAACCAGGAGAACGCAGCCCCCTGTGGCGCAGCTCTGCCAGCATCCTAAATTTCTATGGAGAGCACCGGGTTTATTTTTGCTATCTCCATGTCGGTTCAGAAATCGCCCGCATTGAGTTTCCCGCTTGGGTTGCCGCTGACGCCGATCAACTCGATCAGATCCTGAGCCAGGTCTTGACTCAAGTTCAAAAAGGATACGGTTACCCCATCGCCTTAGCCGAAGCCCATAACCTGGCCGTGGTCAGAGGCAGCGATCGGGCCCGCTTTTTTGCTTTGTTAGAGCAACACCTGATCCGGGCGGGGCTACAGAATGTCGGCACCTCCTATAAGGAAGCTAGAAAACGGGGCAGCATTGCTTAGGGAAAGTAAAAAGTCAGAAGGCAAAAGGTAGCTTAAATGTAACTACGCAGCTTTTCTGGTTACGAAGCTCCAGCTTGGCAACAAGCCACAGTACAACGAGCCACAGCACAGGCCTCCGCCAGGAAATCAATTTCCTGGCTCACAGTAAAAGTCCATTGCCATGGACTGAAAGGCCCTCATCACCGATTTTTTAGGCAGACTTGAGCGATCAGCCCGAATTTCAATCGAGATGTGACATACTCCCAACATCGCCGCGAGCGGACGGTGTGGGCTTCTCCCACCGGAAAGTCGTTTTACGATGAAACCGGACTGGAGCGTTTTATAGTGAGGCGATGCCCAACCCCACTTAAGTCCATTATACCTCATGCGG
>JBJTUO010000213.1:0-23083 GCA_046080785.1 Leptolyngbyaceae cyanobacterium
ACTACAACCTGGGCCTTGCGCTGAGAGCCCAGAAGAAGCTGGATGAGGCGGTCAAGGCCTACAACTAGGCGATCGCCCTCGACCCCAAATATGCCTATGCCTGGAACGGGCTGGGCAATGCGCTGAGAGCCCAGAAGAAGCTGGATGAGGCGGTCAAGGCCTACAACCAGGCGATCGCCCTCGACCCCAAAGATGCAGCCAGTCCTTACTTTAATTTGGGTGTTTTGCGCGATGACCAGGGCAATGTAGCGGAAGCACTGCGGCTATATCAAGAGGCTCTGAACCAGCCAAATAACCCGGGGTCATCACCGGCCAGCGCCCACGCCATGGCCTATACCGCCCGGGGGTTTATCTACCTGCGGCAAAAGCAGCCTGATCCTGAGCGGGCGCTTTTAGACTTTCAGCGGGCGTTAGCAATTGACCCCACTTATCGTTATGCCCTCAGCGGTAAATCAGATGCAGAGGGGTTACTCAAACCACAAGTGGTTGCGCTAACTGACCGCAACTTTTTAGATCAAATGAATCCCTGGACTGCGATTAACCGATCGGTGGTGCGAGTCAGGGTTGAGTTTAAGGATGCTAAAAAACCCCAGGAAGATGGCACAGGCTGGATTATTAAACGAGAAGGGGCGATCGCCTGGGTCGTGACACCGCGACATGTTGTGCAAAATCAAGACACACAAGACCTGGGCGATAAATTTGAAGTAGAGCCCTATTATGGGCAAAAAATGCCCCTGACGGCGAGACCGGCGCGAGCCACAGCTGAGTTCATTAAAAAAACGCCGATTACAGACACCTTAGACCTGGCGCTCTTAAAAGTAACCGGCTTACCGGAGGATATGGTTGCACTCTCACCGCGCCCGGCCCCCTTACCAGACAAGATCAAAGCCGTGATCATCGGGCGTACCGCTGCTGGTCACTGGCGAGTTGACCCCGATCGAGAGTGTTCTTACTATGCCACTAACCAGCAACTGGTGCTGGCAATCACTCTAGAAGAAGGCTCATCTGGGAGCCCGGTGTTTGACGAGCAAAAACAGGTGATTGGGATGATGGTTGACGGGGATGCAAAATATGGTCAGGCCGTTCCGATTAATGCAGTGATTCAACAAGTTAAACAATGGGGGGTTCAATTGCCATGAAGAGAGTGGGCTTAATTGGGCTAGTCATGCTAGCGGCGATCGGGGTACAGGTCAGTCAGGCGCAACAGGAGCGCTGCAAGTCGGGCGGCAATACTGCAAACCGGGGTTATATGGAGCGGCCCAACGACCGACGCTGCGAAGGAACCAACGCTTTTCGTAAGAGTGGCGGGCCTGATCTGGTGTCTTTTAGCACCGGCCAGTTGCAGCCCAGCAATCAGCAATTAGGCCTGCAAGTCCCCAAATTGGCAAACTTACCAACCCCCCGTGTGATTGTGCGTTCCTATGTCAAATATTATCAACTGATGCCCCTGGGGTTTCCTCGCTCCACCGATTCTTTGTTTGGTTTCCAATGGTCTACCAGCGATGTGATTGGCCCAGAGCAAATTCCCTACTCTAGCCTGATGGCGACGGCTTTTACCCGCGATCGCAATCGCATGGTTTATTTGCCGGTTATCTTTAATCAGCCCTCCGATCGCCAGTATCGCTTTGTGCTCTCAAGCGAGCGTCCGTTTATGATGAAGGCGTTTGAGATTCGGGATAGCCAGGGTAAAGTTGTGCATCGTAAATCTGCCAAAACCTACGATCCGGGAGAGGTAACCTTGATCTGGAATGGCCGCCGGGATAATGATGGCAAATCTGCTGCGCCGGGCCGCTATGTTTTGCGGATTCAGACGCAATTGCAACAACCCCCTGAAGACACCTCCCCAACTCGCATTGAGTTTGAGCACAACCCTGAATGGCTAAAATAAAAGCGCGGCGATCGCAACCAAGTAAGATACAGCGATTTCTGGCTCATGATCCGCAGACTTTAGCCACCATTTTGGCCCTGGCGATCGTAGGGGTTGCGATCGGGCTGATCACCCTCGTACCGAGCACTCAACCGTTTGAAGGTAGCTTGGTGGTTTATCAATTGGGGTTTACCTCTAGTCAGTCTGGGCAACTGTTGCTCAATACTGTGGGGCCACTACAAAAGCTCTCAGGGTCTGGGCAGCAGGATAGCTTCATTCTCTATGGCCCATTTATCAGCAAAATGGAACCCCGCTTGAATAAACTGTCAGAGTTAAAAATTCGCCTGCCTAATGCCAGTAGCCGCTGGACAATAGAACCCGTCACCCTGCAAGATATCCCGGCTCCTGCAGCAGGTAAGCCCCCCCTGATTCCGCCAGACTTGGTTCAAGATAGCCGTCTGGTGCTAAAACAGTTGGCTCTGCAAGAAAATGATCAGGTCAGCAAACTCAAATACGACCCCCTCAGCCGCACCCTTTCATTTGTACTCAAACAAGGCGTTGCCCCATCTGCCCCTGATCAACTAGAGTTGAAACCGGGCGCTCCCTTAAAAATTACTCTGCAAGATTATGAATTGAGTAATCTTCAAGGCACCCCCGATCGCCTTGAGTTGATCGTGCTGGAGCCCCTTGAGTTTTTTCCCCTGGCCAGCACCACCTTACTCTCGCTGCAATTTCCGCCCGGTAAGCAACCCGCTCTATGGGGCGATCTGGCAGTTAAGCAAGTCGAGCTAACCGATGTGCAACAAAATAGCAGCGATTTCACCAATAATATTTTAGAATCCACGATCTTGTCTGGCAAAGTCCGGATGTCTGACCGCCAACTCGATCTCCAGGCCCATCAGTTTCTCCGGATTAATGGGGAATGGCAAAATCTACCGGGCATTGAAACATTATTGCGGCTTAAAGTCACGGAACCAGAAAAAACACTGGCCAAAACCGACGCTGACACAGCTGCAAAGACTGAAGAATTGGAACAACCCCAGGGGCTACAGGTTGATATCTCTGGCCACGCCCGCACTCTAGAAGTTGGCTTAAACTATCGCTTACCAGTGACTCGCATTCAAGCCACTTTGATAGAGCGGTGGTTTCCAAAAGATATTGCGATCGCTGTCATATCTTTTTTAAGCGCGATCTTTGCCTCATTGATTGGTTTATTGATTAATCGCTTCCTGACAAAACCATCTTCTGGGAGTTGACAGCCTCTAGATCCCCGACTTTTGTGGATTGACCGGCAGTCTTGGGATTTCCCCTCAAAAGTCGGGGATCTTGGTAGGTCTGCGACTACTCCTTACCAAACTCCAGTTTGGTAATAGTGACATATCCTAGTAGCTTGCCTACCCGCCTCTGACTCTACGAGTACAGAGCGGGCTTCCAAGTTTTCGGCTATACAGTTCTTAGGCTAGGTAATCCTGTGGCCTCCCTGTACGTTGTTTATACTCCGCCTAAGTTGGTCAAACCAAACGCATCGATTTATGCAGGCTTTTGAGTGTTAACAGAGTCTGCTGGTAACCGCTGGTGTCACCCTGGTTTTGAAAGAGGTGGGCGGCTTCCCGTAAATCTCGTAAGGCCTCCATGCGACGATCAACTTTGGCATAGGCAATGCCACGATAAAAGTAGGCGCTGGCATCCATTGGGTTTAACCGAATCACAGTCGTGTAGTCTGCGATCGCCCCCAGGCGATTATGCAGGCGGGTACGGGCCAGACCTCGATAAAAATAGGCAGGAGTATCGTTGGGATTAATTTCAATTGCAGAAGTGTAGTCTTCAATTGCCCGCAAGCGATCGCCCATCTCCCCATAGAGAAGACCACGATTACAGAGGGCCCTGATATTTTTAGGATTGATTGCAATCGCTTGACTAAAATCAGCCAGAGCACCTGGCTGATCTCCCAGATCATAACGGGCCAGCCCCCGATTGTTGCAGGCCACATCGTCACTGGGATCAATTCGTAAAACCTCGGTGTAATCAGCAATAGCACCTGACAGATCACCCAGGTCGTAGCGAGTCACGGCCCGGTTAAAGTAGGCAGTGGCATCAACGGCACTCAGCACCGGATTGTCAAATCGATCAATTAACCCCTGAATCACAACCGGATCTGTGGTGCGAACTCCCACCGCCGCCTGGGGAAACACCACACTGGCAATGGCCACCGATTGAGCTCCCAGAATTGCAAACCGACGATCGCAGACAAGGAAACTTTCATCCGTGCCTAGCACCTTAAATCGGAAGCGATCGGGATACTGTTTTTTTAACTGTGTCAGTCGATGCAGGGCAGTAAACAGAAAATCATCTTGCGTGGGCTGGATCTGACGACGCTTATCTAGCAGGCGAGAAACGTGCGATCGACTCATATCCCCCAAATGGCCCCAGCCAATATCCAGTTGCCCCTGGCGTTCTAAAAAGTCGCGAAACTGGTTAATCAGGTCAGCATTCAGTAGATTCGTTTGGGGATGGGGATAGACCAAAATCAGGCGAGACTGAGCTGTTGCCAGTGCCTGCTCGATCAGGGTGCGACTGGCAGATATATTCAAAGGCGTATCTAGAAAAGGATGGGCCTCTTTTACATCAAAGATCAGGTCATTTGGGGACAATGGGGCCACCCCTGAGGGGGCAACAGCGGTCGGTTTGATTGACGCTTCATATTGATGGGTCAGCTGGGTCAACTGGTTTTGCAAAGCAGCGGTATCGAGAATCTGGGGCAGTTTGGTAATCCAGTTATAGAGTGTTCGCTGCTGCACTTCTAAACTGTGAGCAGCCTGTTGCACCATCCCCACCTGACTCTGTAGCTGCGCCATGGGGGTAGCTACCATCTCTTGAACAATTGCTCGAATCTGGGCTGGCTCTACCGCGGCAGGTAGTTGGTTTAAGCGGTGCTCTAAAGCGGTTACAGTTGCTTTTAGCTCTTCAACCATTTTGGGTTGCCATCCGCTCGGTTGCCAGAATTGATCAGGCCGTAGATCATTGGCCTGTAGTCTGGTCGCGATCGTCTCCATCTGTTCCCGTAAAACCCTGGTAGTGGCTTTTAAGGAGGTAATTGTTTGCTCCAAATCACTATTTTGCTGGCTCAGTCGTTCCAACTGCCCCTCTAAACCCACAATATCTCGGCGGGAAGCCAGATCTCCGATCAACCCCAGGAGAGAATCTACATCTTGTCTAAGAGAGCTTGAATCCCCGGTTGTTGGCAGCAGATTGATCCGGTGATTGAGCTGATTAACTTGCTCTTGCAAAGATTGGGGATGGCTGAAACGAGGGTCTTGCTCCAGTCGTTGTAGATTAATCTGCAACTGAGCCAACTCAGCCTTCAGTTGATTGAGTTCATCGGTTACTCCCTCTGTCCGATGAGAAGTAATGAATTGTTGTAAAGAGGTGCTAACAGCCTTAACAGAGTTAGCCAGATAACAATACTGATTTTTAATCTGATCCAACTTCTGCCCCAGTATGCGCCATTCGGGCTTGCCCAACTCCTGTTTGAGGCGATCCATTTCCTGGGTAAGCTGTTGAATGGCTTCTTGATTTTGCTTGACCACTCCTTTTCTGAGGGTAGCCAAATCTAGGAAATTTGGCAGGCTTTGAACTTGCTGCTGCAAGGAGGCGAGGTCGCCAGACAATTGACGCTCGACCTGAGTAACTGCACTAGCGGTGGTTTCAAGCGTGAAATTTTCTAGACGGCGACGATTGATCAAGTTCAATAAGAACAATCCAGACATAGGGGCCGCTGTCAATAACACCTGTTGTGAGGTCAGGGTTGCAATTGATCCGACTCCTGATCCAATTAAGAGTAAATACTCGGCGATATTGAGCCAGTTACGGTGTTTTTTCACAGTGCCTTCATGTCGCTCATTAGGTAGATTGTGATACGCACCCTACTTCGAAGCCCGATTGCAGGTGAAGCGAGTTTGCTCCTTTTCCTGTTTTCATCTCTTTTCTTAAGACATCAGGATGACTCAAGCCATCAACCCTGGCTACTTAATCGGGATCCTGGTCATGAACCCCATAGCTGTTGGCTTGGCCTGCCGAAGGCATAAGCAGGGGGTTCTCGCAGATAATTTAATGGAGATTTGCTCATAAATTAATTTGTTGATCAATCAACGGGTTAATGGTTCTAGGCGGGTTCTGTCTTACGCTATAATTTGAAAAGTTTTGTTAAAAACTGGGTTATCCGATGTTCCATGAGTTACTAGCGTTATTGCTATTTTAGTTTGTAACTTCAGCAGCCAGCCATTAACTGTAATGTTGCTTCTATTCTTTGCAACCTAATTTGGTCAGGCGGCGTCTTTTAAGACAAGTCCGGAATATCGGATTAATCAACTGTAGTAACCCGGTGTCATCAAAAGGTGAGAGGCAGTGACAACAACAGATCGCAAGCAACGAGATCAGCAGGCCCATGCAGCGGCAAACCCCAACTCCTCTTTAGAAGAGAGCACTCCCCCTCAAACATTCTCTTCTGTACCATTAACACCGGCAACGATGCCCGCTGTCCCATTTCCTTCGCTCCGTTTGCTGACACGGCTGGCATGGTTTTCCTCAATTACTGTGGCTTCCGCTGCCCTTGGGCTGATGACTGCATTTCTCGTTCCCCTACCGATCAAGTCTGCGGTAAAGCCATCTACTCATAACTTTTGGCAGATGGGGCTGCAATATCGAGTCGGGCGGCCCATCAATATTTTGGTCATGGGAATTGATCAGGTGCCAGGTGCAGCCCAGGGCTCGCAGGAGGTCTTTGCTGGCCGTAGCGATACGATGTTACTACTGCGGGTTAATCCCGAAGATGATTCAGTTCACATCCTCTCTATTCCACGAGATACCCAGATTAACCTGGAGGGGGTAGGCATTACCAAAATCAACGATGCCAATGCCCGTGGAGGTGCATCTTTAGCTGCTCGTTCCGTCAGCGGAGTTTTGAATCAGGTTGAAATCGATCGCTACATTCGCATCAGTACGGGTGCCTTTCGAGAACTGGTAGACCTCCTGGGAGGCGTAGAAGTCTATGTGCCAGCCCCGATGCACTATATCGATAATACTCAAAAACTTAACATTAATCTGGAACCTGGGTTACAACGACTCAATGGGGATCAGGCAGAGCAATTTGCCCGATTTCGACATGATGAAAAGGGCGATATCGGGCGAGTACAACGGCAACAAATGTTGCTGAAAGCCCTGTTAAAGCAGGCTACTAATCCCCTTACAATCCCCCGTCTGCCATTGCTGGTATCCGGCATGCAGAAATACATTGATACGAATCTCACCCCAGAAGAAATGCTGGCCTTAGTAGAGACAGGACGCAAATTAAGCCAGGGCAATTTCAAAATGGTGATGCTACCCGGTCGCTTTAGTGAACCCAACGAGTTTATCGCTAGCTATTGGATCATGAACATCCAGGGCCGAGATCGGGTGATGCAGCAATACTTTGATGTCGAGCCGATTGGTTTGACTGAAGAGCCATCCTTGCAGTTAAATTCTTTTCGCATTGCGGTGCAAAATGCCTCTAATCACCCCAATGCCGCCTTTGAAATGCAGGAATATCTCGCTCAGCGAGGGTTTACGAATGTGTTTCTCACGACTGATTGGCCCGACCATCAGGCAAAAACTCAGATTATTGTGCAGCGGGGTGACATTCAGGGCGCTGAATCACTCCAGCAAGCATTGCACTTGGGTATAGTCACCGAAGATTCGACGGGAGACCTGGATTCTGATCTGACTATCCGGTTAGGAAATGATTGGACTATTCCCCATCACTCAAAATAATTACTACTAGTTGCTGTAGAAGCCAGCAGTTGAGAAGCTATTTCTTCAGGCACAGGATGTTGTCGTTGATCGGCACGAGGAGTTACTACCCACTTGTTTTGACCGTGCAGATAGTCATAAATCGCCACCACTGCGATCGTATTTTTCAACACGGCATAGGCAAACAACAGCACGATATGTTGGATGAAATACAAAATTGGATAGCGTGCTGCTGCGATTCTGCCAGTAATTAAGGTCTGATAGAAACCACTACAAAATGCAATCACAGTACAGAACCAGAGATAGGAATTATGGGATGGCGAAAGGCTGCCTTGATACAGCCAGAGACTCAGAATTAGGGGCAAGATTTGTAAGGCAGCAACTGCAAAAATGCCATAGTAGTAGAGCAGGTAAGTCCAGTACAGTTTTTGCCAAGGAGTAAAGTGTTTCGATTTCCAGACTCGCCGTTGATACCGGACACCAACTTCTAACCAACCTTGAGACCAGCGTTTGCGTTGAAACCAAAAGGCAGTGAAGTTGTCGGGTGCCAATTCAGTTGTCACAATGTTGCGATCGTGGATAATCCGATAACCGCTCAGCAACGTCCGCAGGGAAGCATCAATGTCTTCGGTCAACATACCGGGGTTGAACCGGATTTGTTTTAACACCGAACTGCGCCAGTACCCATTGGAACCCCCAAAAATCGTGGAATCTGTCAAAACTGATTTGGCCGTATGACTGACCCCATAGACTGATTCAAATTCCACCGCGATCGTTTGGGTCAGTAAATTAGACCGATGATTGCGAATGATATTGCGCCCCTGCACCACATCATAGCCCTGCTGTAACCAGTACCAGGCCCGTTCAAAACAGTCAGCGGCGGGCTGATGGTCAGCATCTAAAATACAGGTCATTTCACCGGTCACAAGTTCTAAAGCAGCATTGATGTTTTCTGCCTTAGAAAGGCTACCCTCTACCCGCAACAGCCTTAACTCAGGATGACGAGCTGCCAGTTGTTTTAACTCATCTTCAATTGGCAGGTCTTTTGGCGTGTTATATGCCAGAATTACTTCCAACCCAGCAGGAGAATGCCTTACGGTATAAAGAATGTGACGCAGGGTGTCAAGAATAATGCCCTGCTCATTTGGTAAGTAGGCCGCAATCAGGACTGAACATCGGGGTAAAGCAGCATCAGCAACGGTGTTTGGAGGAGAGCCTGCCTCTAATTTCAATCTACCCAGCGATCGAGGGGCTAGGAGATGTAAGCGTCGTCGGCCCCGGCTATTCCGCTTTGTTAGCCAACCAACTGGCTGGAGCAACGCACTACTGGCCTCCAGCAACATCATGACAGAACTAACCAGAAAGAAAGTTGCGATGGCAACGTGAACGTTAACGAGAGAATAATCACCCAGTCGCAGACAGTAGTAAAAAATGGTCGGAACCCCGATTAATACCACATGGGCATAAATCAACTTATGCAAATCGTCCGTCCACATCCTCACAAACATCCTCCTGAAAACAAAGGGGTAAGCGATTGATCTACTATCCGCTGGCTATTCCTGTAAATCAGGTTCAGGTCAAATTGGAGCGAAAGACTGGTTTTGGGAAAGAGCCAATTTCCAACTCCAAATCGTCTTCGTTTACCCACAACGAACGTTCTCCATTACTCACCTTGCACAACAAAAATTGTCTTTCATCGAGCAAGGGTTCAACTTTAAGCACAATCCAACCGGGTTGATCTTGGTAGGTTACCCGATCGCCCACATGAGGTCGCCAAACTCGCTGTTGATGAGGTGGAGCCTGGGTCAGGACGTAGTGAAGATCGCGCCCGATCGCCCTGATCAACCGTTGCAGGTAGGGGCTCAGGTAACTCACTAGAAGGCTGAGTAGCAGAGTAACAAGAGCAATGGAAAGTATCCCTAGCCAATGGTTAGAGGCAATTGCATATAATTTTTCCCCAAAATGGTCTAGCACTAGCCCTTGCAGTAAGAAGCCTGTATAGGCATAGGCTCCGCCCCAAAGACAGGCAGACCTCAAGAGAGCAACCCTACACAGCAGGCGAAACCCTACCAGGCTGACCAACCCGATCCCTACTGCAATCAGGATCTCATCGATCGCCCAGCCCCAACGGTAAAACTGACAAATAAACCCCAGACTATAAAACACACTGCCAATTAGTAGAGACTTTCCCCATGACCAGTGATAGGGCCCCTTGCCCCTGGCATAAGCCCGCCCTGCAATCACCCCCAACACAAATGGGGCGAGTCGGGCAAAAAAGAGAGCAAAGGGCTGCCCATTGCCAACGATCGCAGTAACAGGCATGACATAGGTCGGGTAGGCATTCCACAGATAGGTGGCAGCCAGACGATAGCCAATTGTAAGCAGCAAACTCACCAGCAACAGGTTAGCAACCCCCCACTGTTTCATGAGTTGCCAAATCAGAGGAAATAGCAACGTCAAACTCACCAGAGTTGGCAGAAACCACCCGACATGAATCACAAGATCCAGAGATCGACCACTAAAATCAAAGGTCAGGGGAAACAACCCGCTCACGATCAACCCCCATGTGGGAAATGGCTCAATGAGTCTGGCAATTTCCAATGTCCATAACACCGGAAGCCCCAGCCAGATTACGCTCCAGAAAGGCCAGAGCAGTGATAGAAGTGAACGACGCAGAACGGCAGTGGCTTCCAGCGATCGACGATGTTGCTCAAAGGCCAGCAGAAACCCCCAAGCCATAATCAAGACATTGAGCCACTGAAAACCAAACCAAAAAGGCAGGGCGAGCAATGATCCTAACCAATGACCGGTGTCCCTCCCATTCTGAATGGTAAGGAGTTGTTGCCAATTATCGAGGATCCCAGTCGGTTGAGGAATATAAACAGTGCCTCTAACGGACTGCTGGCTCTGATAGACCAGCAAACAAACAACCGCACAACAGCAGATCCCGTTTAGCCAGGCCAGTTGCGGTGAGGAAGGAGAGTATTGTCGGTTAACCATTCAACATGGATCTCGTAAAAAGCACTTAACTTGGGATAACTCAAGTGAATAAATTGAAGAAAAATAAGCAGGTGATGAGAGTTAACTCAACCATATCTGCAAAGGAAGTTTAACTTTTCTTTATCTTTATAACGTATGTCAGGCTATTTTATAGTGATTAAACGATTTCTCTCCGGGAGTGGCTAATCACATACCTGATGAACCATAAATTTTTCTTATAAAAAGAGGGCATTAAAAAGGTATAGTTTGTGATGTTAAACCCTTATTGGCTGTCATTGCCGTGGCGCTTCCACCTGCGAGTGGGGCACGGAGATCAAGTGGAGCAACTTCTACCAGGGTGGCTCCCCACCTAAGCGGGAATGACAAACAGTTCAGTGACCTCGTGAATGATGCAGGCTAGGCAATGCTGATGCTGATCAGCTCATCACTCATTTCAAAATTGGCGGTTACCGTCTGAACGTCATCCAGATCTTCCAATGCATCCATTAATTTTAAGAGACTACGAGCCTGGGCCGCATCAGTGATATCGACTGTGGTTTGGGGAATCCAGCGTAACTCCACCTGATTCACCCTGTAGCCCCGGTCTTTGAGAAATTGGCTTAAAGCTTCCAGTTGGGTTGGCTCTGTGTAGACCTGGGCGATCTTACCGGTCTCTGTCTCCAGGGTGTCATAGGTGTCTGCCCCTGCTTCCAGCAGATCTTCTAGTAATTCCTCTTCCTGCACTTCAGTTAGTTCTGCTTTCCGACCTTTTCCTGCGATCGCAGTGGTGAGGGCCACTTCTGCGACTCCCTTCTGGACAAACATCCAGCCAACGCAGCCCGTTTCACCCAGATTGCCGCCATTTTTGCTAAAGGCCGCCCGCAAGTCTGCCGCGGTGCGATTGCGATTATCGGTTAACGCTTCAATCAGAATGGCGATGCCCCCTGGCCCATAGCCTTCATAGCGGATTGCTTCCAGGCCTGGATCTGAGTCCAATTTTCCAGATCCTTTGGCGACCGCCCGCTCAATATTGTCATTGGGGATGCCCGCCGCCCTGGCCTTCTCGATCGCCGTTCGTAGTTGAAAGTTTGCGCTAGGGTCAGGCACTCCACTACGAGCCGCCACAATAATTTCTCGTGAAATCTTGGTAAAAACCTGCCCTTTCTTGGCATCTACCCGCGCCTTTTGCCGTTTAATGTTGGCCCATTTACTATGTCCTGCCATGGCTAACTCAGAGAACCTTTGAAATCAACTTATTCAATTAAAACTAAGACAATTCTTTTACATTTTTTCACAAACACTCACTCCAATTTAATCTGAATTGTTTAACGATAGAGTGTCCGCTCGACCTTACGCATTGCCTGTTCTACTTTACCAAGGAGTTGCCCGATGTGCTGGTCATCATTGGGGTTGACAACAGCAGCCTGCCCCAGTTCAAGGCTGGCTTTAATCAGGCTAAAGACGGGACTGTAAATAGACGGTTGTCCGCTTCCGCCTCGGAGTTTGCTGGCTTTGGCAACCAGTTCTTCTATCTCTGAAGTCCAATCTTTCATGGCTTTACCAGGGGGAGAGGTAACAGGCTTGCCTTTTTTACTTGTTAAGCTTTCGATAATTTCGCCCCGTTGCTTTGCTCTTAAATAGATTTCTTTCAGATCACCCGAAATGCCACCACCAAAAAAGATATTGTAACCTTGTAACAAACCGTCATAAATAATGACATCCTTGAAAGGCAATAAAACCGCCTCAACCAATAATGGCAACTGGCTGGGATAAAACATTTCATCAAAATCACTTTGCAAGCCTAAAACCCCATATACAGCATCATTATCTCTAATAAAGATTGTGTACTTCTTGAGCTTGCGCTCAATATAAAACTTACCTTTGATAAATTTTTTCCACTGGGCGACGATCGCTAATTGATCCTCTGAAAATCCTTGAGGATTTTCGGTCAAAAAGGCATCAATTAGACCGGGATGCTGATAAAGGGCGTTACGAACCTTTGCCTTATCTTCTAGCGCTATATTTTGAGCATAGTCTTCCAAAACCTTAACCGCTGGTAAGACTTGCAGTTTCTGGTTGACATAAAACTGTAATGCCCACATTAGCTGATAAAACAAATTGGCATCTTGGTCTGACAGTTTCATCGCTGGTCTATCCCCCGGTCTATAACTTTAGTGAGTACCCTCTTCAAAAGTTTTACCGCAATTTTAGGTAAAAATCGCGCCGCCCATCAGACGTTGATAACGATGCTGTAATTCTTGCCGCAGGGCGGGCCAGCGCTCCAGGGTGGCGTCTTTTGCGATTATCTGTTCAGCGGCTTCTCTGGCCTGTTCTAAAACAGTTTGATCATCCACGAGACTGGCTAACGCAAAGTCCGGTAGCCCTGATTGGCGTGTGCCCAAGACCTCTCCTGGCCCCCGAAAACGCAAATCCATCTCTGAAATAAAAAAGCCATCTTGGGATTGCTCCATCACCCTGAGCCGTTGGCGAGCAGTTTCCGATCGCGACCCATTCATCAGCAAGCAAAAGGATTGGTTAGCCCC
Source organism: Leptolyngbyaceae cyanobacterium (assembly GCA_046080785.1). Classification (GTDB taxonomy): domain Bacteria; phylum Cyanobacteriota; class Cyanobacteriia; order Leptolyngbyales; family Leptolyngbyaceae; genus JBJTUO01. The sequence goes on from JBJTUO010000213.1 coordinate 13,174, forward strand.
CCGACCGACCCGCCCCCGCAGTTGGTGCAGTTGGGCCAGGCCAAAGCGCTCCCCATGTTCAATCAGCATCACCGTGGCATTGGGCACGTCTACCCCCACTTCGATCACCGTCGTAGAAACCAGCAGTTGAGTTTCGTTATTGCGAAAACGGGTGATAGCCTCATCCTTCTCGGCAGAGGTCATACGACCATGGAGCAGGCCCACCTGAAATTCTGGAAACACCCGTTCCTGTAGTTCCAGATGTTCCTCGATCGCCGACTTGAGATCCAACTTTTCTGACTCTTCTACCAGAGGCAAGACCACATAAACCTGTCGTCCCTGAGCGATTTCTCGTCTGATCAGGTCATAGGCTTCCAGGCGCTGCCTCCCCGTCAGGACAGTGGTTTGAATGGGCTTCCGCCCGGGTGGCAATTCGTCAATTTGACTCACATCCAGATCGCCATGCAGGGTCAAGGCCAGGGTGCGGGGAATGGGAGTTGCTGTCATCGTCAAGACGTGGGGATGTTCGCCTTTTTGTTGCAACCTAGCCCGTTGTTGGACGCCAAATCGATGCTGTTCATCAATCACGACGAGTCCCAAACGCTGAAAGGTGACCGTATCTTGGATCAAAGCATGGGTGCCCACCAACACCGGCAGTTCTCCCGTCTCTAGTTGGGTATAAATCTCTCGTCGTTTGGCAGTTTTGGTAGAGCCAGTCAAAAGCTCTACCGGCAAATGGAGCAGGGTCAACCACTGCACCAGCTTACGGTAATGTTGCTCAGCCAGCACCTCAGTCGGGGCCATCATGGCTACCTGATAACCGGACTGGATCGCTGCCATCATAGCAATCACAGCCACCACAGTTTTGCCGGAGCCCACATCTCCCTGCACCAAGCGATTCATGGGCGTCGGTTGCTGCAAGTCATGCAGAATATCATTGATTACCCGGTTTTGCGCCTGGGTTAGTTGGAAGGGCAACATCTGGTAGAACCGGTCAATCAGTTCGCCCGTGGGAATCAGCACGGCGCTGGCCTGGGTTGCCTGTTCCGCTTTACGCCGTTTTAACATGCCCAATTGCAGATAAAAAAACTCGTCAAAAACCAGACGATGGCGGGCTGCTTCCAGACTTGGGGGATCAGGAGGAAAGTGGAGATGGCCGATCGCCTCCTGGACACCAACCAATCCGCACTTTTGGCGCAGGTTCTCTGGCAGGGCTTCCTGGATCTGAGGCACAGCAGGCAATGCCTCTTTCACCGCCCGTCGGACCAGATCGATCGGGACTCCTTCGGTCAGCGGATAAATGGGGACAACCCGCCCGACAGTGAGAGAATCCATAAATTTCCCTGCTTGTTCCAGAACTTCAATCATGGGCTCTTCTAAGGTGACCCCGTACTTACTATGTTTCACCAGGCCAGAAGCGGCGATCGCCCTACCCGGTGCATACAATTGTTTTTGTTGCTCCTGCCAGGCCCGGCTAAAGCGGTTGCCAGCAAAAAATCGGCTGAGCTTAATCTGGCCCGTGGCATCTCGCACCACCAATTCCAGAATCGTGAGCTTGGTGTTGCGCGGGCTGGTAAAGCAATTACACCGTTTGACTGTGCCGACCAGGGTGACTGTCTCGCCCACTGCTAAATCCCGAATATTGACCTGATGGGCATAGTCAATGTGGTCGCGGGGGTAGTAATACAGTAAATCTCGCACCGTATACAACCCCAGTTTGGCCAACCGTTCAGCATTTTTGGGGCCAATGCCAGGCAGGTAGGTGATGCTCTGCTCCAGGGCAATTACCCGACCGGATGAATGAATTGGCTCTAAGGCGATCAGTGACCCCGCCCTCTCCTTTCCTGTCCCCTGCCCCCTGTTCCCTGCCCCCTGTCCCCTGTCCCCTGTCCCCTGTTCCCTGTTCCCTGTTCCCTGTCCCCTGTCCCCTGTTCCCTGTTCCCTGTTCCCTGTTCCCTGTTCCCTGTTCCCTGACCCCTGTTCCCTGACCCCTGTTCCCTGTTCCCTGTTCCCTGTTCCCTGTCCCCTGTTCCCTGTTCCCTGTCCCCTGTCTCCTGTTCCCTGTCCCCTGTCCCCTGTCCCCTGCCATCGCTTTCTAGCTTCATGCAAAAATCGTCGGGCGTCGGCTACCAGATGTTGCCGTTGGGCAAAGGTCATGTCTGCATAGGCGGTGAACTGTTGCCCTAAATCTTGCCAGCGCTCCTGATCTAGGGCTGGCAATTGAGCAGGAGGCTGGCTCAGGCTAAGACTGAGAAACTGGCTGAAGCGATATTGTTTACCTTCAATATCATTGAAGCCCCGATCGGCTTCGGCGGTCAGCGCTTTTTGCAGACGTAACCAATCTGGTTCAACCGTGGATGGGGTGGGGGTAACTGGGGAATGGGACTCCATTCGTTGAGGGGGTGGGGACTCAAATAGCTATTAAACATCTCCTACCCTACCCTACTCCACCCCGCTTGCGTCAGACTAACCTTGATTGGGTAAAAGGTGCCTTTCAGCTTCAGCGATCGCGTGATAGGTCGTTACCACAGCTTCTGGCTCTACCGAGAGGGTGTGAATGCCTAATTGCACCAGCCACTCCACCAGATCAGGATAACGACTGGCTGCCTGACCGCAAAGAGAACAAGGAATGCCTAACTGTCTGGCCTGCCCGACTAACTGGGCAATCGCAGCCTTAACCGCCGGATGACGTTGATCAAAGGTGTTTGCTAACACCGCCACATCCCGATCGACTCCCAACAATAACTGGGTTAGGTCGTTACTCCCAATAGAAATGCCCTGCACCCCTGCCTTGACAAACTCCGGCAGCAAAAAGATCACAGAGGGAACTTCTGCCATAATCCAAAGTTGAAACTGAGGGCATTGCATCAGCCCTACCTGGGCCACCAAGTCTCGGCAAAATTCAAACTCTTCCACAGTGCGCACAAAGGGCAGCAGTAATCGCAGATTCTGACCTCCCTGCTGTTGCACTGATCGCAATGCCCTTAACTCCAGGTTGAAAAGGGTGGAATCCAGGGCGTAACAGAGGGTTCCGCGAAATCCCAACATTGGGTTGGGCACCACTGGATAGCTAGGAGTTGTTTTAAATTCCTGGTTTAACCAGTCCAGCGATCGATAAAAAACGGGTTTGGGTCTGACTGCCTCCGTAAAGCACAGAATTGCCTGACCCAGACGCTGGGTTAATTCCAGTTCTTGTCTCTGCTGCAACCAATCAAGCGGCGATCTGCCCTCCAGAGCGGTAATTGCCAACAACTCCGATCGCAGCAGCCCAATGCCATCGATGGGTAATGTCTCTAGAAGGGAGAGAGAGTCAGGATGGCTAACATTTACCATGAGCTGGGTACCAATGGGCGACCAGGGTTTGGCTGGCATTACAGGCTGAGGCTCTGTTGGGGCAGGGTCTGCTCTATTGGTGAGGGCTTCCCCTACTGGGTAGACCAGACCGCGATCGCCGTCAATCACGAGTCGCTCCCCGGTCTGGTAGATAGTTGTGGCCTCTGCTACAGCCATGACGGCTGGAATCCGCAACTCTCGGGCCAGAATGGCAGTGTGACTGGTCTGGCTCCCCTGCTCCATCACAATCCCTGCCGCTCGCTGAATCAGCGGAAACCATGAGGGGAGTAAGGATTGGAGCACTAAAATTGAACCGGGCTCAAAGTTGCTGGCAGGTTGATCGTCGGCAGTAAGGACGCAGGCGGGAGCGATCGCTTGCCCCGCCGATGTAGCAAGCCCTATTCGGCGTCTTGCAATAGACCCGGATTGGGACTGAGCAATCTGTGGCAGAGCCGAAGGCGAGGATAGCTTGGCTTCTGCCTCTGCTCTGGTGGGTGAGACCGGGAGGGAATGGGGTGAAGGCTGCACCTGGGTTAAATACAACTCACAGGCTTGCCCACGACTAACCAGTAGCCACTCGCCCATCAGGGGGCGAGCAAAGGCTAACTTTAACTGATGAGCAAGCTGGGTTAGCTGCTCGATCTGAACATCGGATAAAACCCAGCTGAATGGCTGGGTCATCACCTCTAGTAGATCGGTAATCACATCAAAATCTGGGGTCAAGCGGTACGCGATTGTTTGATGCCCGGCCTGCCGTTGGGTTTTGCCCAGACCCAGATCGATGGTATAGCAATCTGGGGTTACCTCCTGATAAGACAGGGCAAGACCCAATCCCTTGACAGCCTGTATTTCTAAATGATTTTCATGGAGTTGAAACTGACCAGCGGTGACTGCAGGTAAACAGGGCTGGATCAGAATTGCCAGATGGACTTGATGCAGGGCAATGCCCTGGCGTTGCCAGTAATATAAGCTTTTAGCACCAAATAAATCAGCCCAGATTTGTTTGATTCCCTGCTCAACCCCTACAAGGGTCGCCTGGTAAATCTGGCTATTAAATAGGGCAGCACTCTGCTGATCTGCGATCGGATTGGGCAGAAGGGCGTCTGAGGTAGAAGACCACACGCTTAAGGAGGGCCGCAAAATTAGAGCCTGATCTGCAAATGGTTGAATCAGATCGGCAAGTGCCTGATTCAGCTCATCGGGTAAAACCGCAGTCATAATTTGATGGCGAATCTGCTGGGCGATCGTCTGTAATTGGCGAAAATTTTCGATATCTAGACGCAACGTTGAATAGGGGAGATCGGCAAACAGTGGATCGAGCCAGGAAATTTGCTCAAGCATGGCTTGCAATACTTGAGCAGAAATGACAATTCCTGGGAGTACAGAGATCCCCTGCTTCAAGGCTTGACTGAGACCCAGCACCTTTTGACCAACGAGTGGCCCCTGCTCAACCTGAATGTGTTCAAGTTGATAGAGTTCAAACACACGAGAATCCCTAAAGATTACGTTGATCCTAAACAGAATCAGGGATTTCGGCAGGCTTTCTCAGAAAAAATATAGCTTTGCTCAGAAAGCTGAGGCGATACACTAGAAAAATCAAAGAATTTACAGGCACAGGATCATGGCAGAACTCCTGCATATTGTTGAATTGGGGCACTCGACTTTGCGTCAGCAAGCGATTGATGTAGATGCGCTTGAGAGCGATCGCACCCAGCAGCTCATTGATAATTTGATCATGACCGTACGAGCTGTCAATGGTGTGGGTATCGCGTCGCCTCAAGTAGGAGAAGCCAGTCGTCTCTTTATTGTGGCATCTCATCCTAATCCCCGTTATCCCACTGCACCGGAGATGGAGCCGACTGCCATGATCAACCCTCGCATCCTGTCCCGTTCTTCTGAAATGGTGAAGGGGTGGGAAGGTTGCTTGAGTGTTCCCGGTATCCGGGGATTGGTGCCCCGCTACCAGACGATCGACGTAGAATACACAGGGCGGAATGGCAAATTACAGCGTCAAATATTGACCGATTTTGTGGCTCGCATCTTTCAGCATGAGTTAGACCATCTGGACGGCATTGTCTTTTTAGACCGGGTTGAAAGCTCCCGCGACTTGTTGACCGAAAGTGAGTATCAACGCCAGATTGAAGGTAGTGAGGTAGAAGGGTAGTATGCCCCCGGCTGTCGCCGTCCCCCTAAAAAGGGGGACTACAGGGGATGGACTCAGCAGCGCCCAACTTTATTTAATCTATGGTCTGGCAGGGGTTGAAACCACCTGTGGCTCGGGAACTGCCTCTAGAGGGGTATCAAGCACCGGCAATTGTTGCCAGTCTTGGGCATCAAAGTGCCACCATTCCGTGGCTAGGCCGGTAAACTTGCGTCGCTGCATAACCGTCTGTAATAGTTGCCGGTGCTGTTTAGCCCCAGTACTGGCTCCCTGGTAATCCAAATGGGATCGTTCACTAAAGTCATCAAAGACAGATGGCATCTCCAGCTCTTGACCTGTGCGATCGACCAGAGTCAGATCAACCGCCGCCCCCCGATTATGGCGAGAACCCTGCTTGGGGTTTGCCACATAGCGCTCGTCCGGTAACAGGTTCCACAGCTTTTGCTGCACAGCTAGGGGCCGATAGCAGTCAAACACCTTCAACCCCAATCCTTGCGGCTCCAGGTCGGCCTGTACTTGGGCTAATTGTCTGGCAACTGTTGGCCTTAGCAGACAGCGCGCCTGTGAATACAACTTTGACTGAGTAAAGTTGTTGTCTGTTGCATACCGAATATCTAAACGAATGGTAGGACTAATGGTATGAATGTCAACCAACTGAGGCAGATCTGCCTTTGATTGACCCATCGTTGACAGGGGCGGAGAAACCCTTGACGAAGGCTGGGCTTCAATTTGGTGACTCTGGCAGGCAAGCGCAAGAAACAGTGCGCTGATCGCTAATCCAATAGGAACCCATGGCTTAAACATTGAACAAAATATTCTGATGTAAGGCTTTAATTTTTTTTATGGATTTCTCCTACACTTTGCCGGTATTTCAGCATTGGTTATCCCTGAAATTTTTAGTAACTCACTTTGCACTTGCTGCTGCACCTGAGGGTTTGTTTGTCGTAGACGGGTAATTTCGTTAAATTGATTCACGGTCAGATCATTCTTACAAATAATCTCAGCGGAGTTGCCGAGAAAGCGGGCACAGATAGCCTTGACATCGGGGGGGATATCAGGCTGACGGCAAACATCACCTGGCACGTTTCCCCCCATGAGTCGTTTGGCCTCGGCATAATCGCGCTGGCGCATTTGCTCAATTTCGTAGGCGGCCCGGGCATATTGGGTAATTTCTTGTGGGTCAACAGACTGAGCGTAAGCCGCACTGCCCGTTTGCAGCCCAACTTTTGTAGAACTGATGCTAGGAACAATACCCGCTAAGACACCGCAAGTAGAGAGAACACCCGCGATCGCCAGCTTGGCCCATAAACGGGAGCTTGATACTTGGTTAAAAAAGGACGCATTCATCATGATTCAGTGTGACACCAACGCAACTAGCACACAATAGGTTTCATTAAGCTTTGATTTATTTTATTGGGCATAAGTTCCGAATCGTAACGGGAAAATTGGAAAATGGCTAGAAAGTTTTGCCCAGCCCCATCTTACTGGCGCAATTCTAAAAGCCAACCCATCCCCTCTTGACAGGATGGAGGAGCACCCTGCATGCGGCGATACATCTGTAAAATAACGGCTTCAGGCACCTGGCGATCGCGCCTTTGATTGCGGCGCAGGCAGACCTCTAGGGGCAGATTCAGCCACACCCCTGTAATTGCGGTAAAACCGCAGTCATAGGCTAGAGCAATCATCCGCCGCCGCTGCCGCCGTCGCACATTGGTGGCGTCATAGATCGCTTCTATCATGCTGCCTGCTTGAATCTGGATCGCCGTCTGACAGAGCTGACGGTCAACCTCCCGTTGTACCTTTTGCCAGGGCCCCTGGATGGCCGCATCCCCAAACAAGTCTGACCGGATCTGGTCAGTCGAAATCAGACGCCGAAGAGGGCATTCCCTGACTAACTGATCTGCCAGAGAAGACTTACCACTACCCGGCAGACCAATCAGAAAAATCAAATGAGGCATCCAGGGGATTGGGGATTGAAGCAGGAACTAAATCACTGTCCCATCCGAGATCGTGGCATTTTTTAGAATGACAACGATGCCACTGCGAATGTAGAACCCGAGTTGCTCCCGTTCAGCTTCTTCAACCCGATCCTTATTAACGATCTGAACATTGCAACCAATGCGGGCATTTTTATCAATGATGGCCCGCCGAATGATAGTGTCTTTACCAATCCCTAAGGGAGTTTTGCTGGGGTTACCGTCGCCCACTCGTTCTGAAAACGAATCGTAATAGTCAGCCCCCATAATCATTGCGTCTTCGATCACGGCACCCGATTCTACCCGGGAGCGCACACCCAGTATCGAGTGGGTAATGGAGCAATTTTTTAGCATACAGCCTTCGCTAATGATAGACTCGCGCACCTGGCAATCCAGCATTTTGGTGGGGGGTAGATACCGAGGACGGGTGTAAATTGGAGATTTTTCTTCGTAAAAGCTGAAGGGCGGCCGGGGCTGCTGGGTCAGGGCCAGGTTAGCATGATAGAAAGCTTCGATCGTTCCAATGTCTTCCCAGTAGCCCTTAAAGAGGTAGGCCTGGACATTGAGATCCTGCGCCGAAGAGGGAATAATTTCTTTACCAAAATCTGTTTTTTCGGGCGACTCTTTCAGCAGTCTCAGTAAAACTTCTTTACGGAAGACATAAATCCCCATGGAAGCGATGTAGGGGTTGTGCTGGGCCTCTTCCTGGCTCAACCCAAGAACGGTCGTGTCTACCCTCATGTCCATCAGGGCAGATCCCTTCGGTTTTTCACTAAAGCTGACGACTCGCCCTGCCCCATCAATTTTCATCAAGCCAAAGTCAGAAGCACGACGCTCGTCCATCGGCACAACTGAAATAGTAATATCTGCCTGGGTTTCCCGGTGACGGTGCACAAAGTCGGCGTAGTCCATACGGTAGAGGTGATCTCCTGACAAGATCACATACTCATCCACATCCCACTCCTGGAACAACCAGTCATACTGACGCACTGCATCGGCCGTCCCCTGAAACCAATTGGGGTTTTCAGGTGTCTGCTGAGCCGCCAAAACCTCTACAAAGCCCTCACTGAAGCCAGAAAAGGTATAGGTGCGGGAAAGGTGACGGTTGAGAGAGGCTGAGTTGAACTGAGTTAGAACGTAGATCTTATAAATTTCTGAGTTGATGCAGTTGCTAACCGGAATATCGATCAAACGATATTTGCCCGCCAGGGGCACTGCTGGTTTAGCACGTTGCTTGGTCAACGGATAGAGACGGGTGCCTGCGCCACCCCCTAAAATTATCGCGAGGACTCGTTTCACAGCTAAATCTCCCTCTCCCTGACTGATCCCTTCTCTAGTGTCTAGTAAAAGGGATCAAGAAACAAGGAAAAATTTATGCGAATGACGCGGGGCCTGTCAATTGCTAGAGCGTGGCGCTCCAGGCGGGATGGGCCAGCAGGGATGCAAAAGCCCGTACACCCCGCAACTGATTAGACAAGGGCAGGTGGCCTCTGGAGGCTGTCAAGTCCCAGGTAAACTCTTCTGGGTAGCGGGTCCAATTATTCCCTGTTTTCCAGTTAATTTTTTCCCACAATTTATCCCAGTTTTTGCCAACACCAAGCCATAACTCTCGCTGCACTGAGAAACCAAATCGCCCTTCTGAGTGGGCTAGCCAGAGGGTATTCACAGTCCGCAGATCGGTGATGGGAAACTGTTCAACTTCGGTGAAGTAAAGCCACTTACGCTGAACTGCTTGAGCGCCAGCCAGTTCACAGAGCTTTTGCAACGTCATCTGGTCAGCGGCTTGAAAATATTGCTGTGCCAGCAGTTTTTGTAGGGGGGTGTAGTCAACCCCATGGTCAGTTCGCAGTGGCACAATTCCGTCTGGAAACTCAAGTTCGAGAAATTCGATCGCGGGGCCAAACTCTGATTCAAATAAGACCTGATAGGTTTTACCTGCAACTAAGCTGGTCGTCAAATTTGCAGGGATGTGCTCACCAACACCTGCTACTCTTCCCAGGAGCGTAGGTCGCAGCTCCAGCAAAAAGTCGATCAAAGCCTTGTATCCAGCTTCCCCCGTTGCTGCCAGATCCTGGACGGCTTGCAACTGGGCTTTCTCAGAACTTGTACGTAGGGTAGATGCCAGGGATGGGATAGCGTCTGCTGAATGATCTGACATGACCGCGATCGCAGGATTAGTAAAACGGCTATTATCGATTGATTGCAAGCTATCCATGAAGGAATACTGCCAAAAACACCAAAGTATCTATCATAAGGGAAGCCTATCAGGAAGTGGGCTGCCTACGACAGAATTGAGGGTTAATTCAAAGTTTCTTTTAGTCTGACATCCTCCTGACACTGATGCTACGCATACAGTGCGGGGTTCCTGAACTGCTGCCGCCCTTTCGAGTTACCTCTACTTAGGTCTTACACACCATGTCCGATCCGAGAATACTAGAATATCCCTTGACATCTAGGCTCC
>JBJTUO010000214.1:0-5388 GCA_046080785.1 Leptolyngbyaceae cyanobacterium
GTGTTCGACCTGTTGTTGGTCGAGAATATTCCACTGCTGGCTCAACAGGTTACGCATTAAGTCTTGCCCAATTCTCAGTGTCTGCTGCTCTAATGCCTCTAACGAATCCCGGCTGGGTGAGTCTGGTTGCACCTCCAATGCCGGCACTTTTATCCGACTTAACTCATTCCAGGAAGATTCAGAAGCATCGTCTTCCACCCAAGCAATTGAAATACACAAGTGACCCATCAGATGACCTGCCAGTAACCACCAGAATCGCTTTCCTCTGTTATATCAGCATCCTACGACTTAAAATCATATTCCCAGACCTTTTGGCTGCTAACAAGGATTTGGGGCGGTGTATCTACCCTATGCGCTGGAACGCAAGTACCTAAAGGCAAATCGGCAGTGGGGGTGGCAGTATGTGTTTCCGGCAGAGAGGTGATCGCGCGATCCCCGTTCGGGCGAAATTCGCCGCCACTATCTGTTAGAAGATTCCTTGCAGCGGGCAGTCAAGCAGGCGATTCAGCAAGCCAAGATTACAAAACACAGTAGCTGCCATACGTTTCGCCATAGTTTTGCGACTCACTTGCTGGAGGGTGGCTACGACATCCGCACGATCCAAGAACTGCTAGGCCACAAGGATGTCAAAACCACCATGATCTACACCAAAGGTTTTTCAGAGCACAAGACGGAGTCAGCTCTGAAATGCCTTTGAATGTGCTCAACCGAGGAGGGCGAGGGGTACGGAGTCCCCTTGATATGGGATAAGTCAGACAATCAAAAGCGGCACCGCGTCAGGCAGTACCTCTTTGATTCAAGTATTTGACCCATTCGTAGGCAACAGACGTTAATGCACCACCGGATGCTTGCCATTGGTGAAGGCGACTGATGCCGCATTGGCGACAGGCACAGCAGTAGTCGCCTCAAGTTCCAAGGTAGATCGAAAGTGAGTCCATTTCTATCTGCATTTCTGCGACAAATATGGGCATCAATTAAACCACTTAACAAGCTTGCTAAACCGGGAGAGCAAGAAAATTTTGCAGGGCAGGCCACATCAGCACCTCGTCTAGCAAGGTCTCATAGCCCAAGACATTAGGATGAAGCCCATCCTGACTCAGGCGGGCCTGACGCCACTCGTCTCCCCTAGAAAGCCAGCGAGAAAAAACATCCAGGTAAGGAATTTGTTGCTGCTCACAGGCCAGCCGCGTAGCTTCTTTATAGCGATACTGGTCGGCATGATTAAAATAAAAACAGTCTAAAAATGGCATTTTTGCCTGGTCTACGGGTACCATGCCGACAAAGAGAACCGGGCATAGTTGGCTGGCAACCTCCAGCAAATCAGCGATCTCAGCCTGAAAGTCATCAAAAGGCGTAAAATTTTTGCCGTCTGGTCTTGCTAATCGAGCGGAGTCGTTGACTCCGACAGATAAAATGATCAGGTCAGGTACTTGATTTCTCAGCTCACCTCGATGTCGAAATTCATCTTCTAAGCGTCGAGAGACTTGCTTAACCCCGTCTCCGCGAATCCCCAGATTGTAGAGAACTGGGCCAGGAAGTTCTGGGTTCATCCAATTTCGTCGCAACCGTTCTACCCACCCACCCCCAATGGGGTCACCAAACCCATAGACCAGGCTATCGCCCAGAGCCACAACTTTGAGCGGTGACCGACTCACCCGTTGCCTTGACTGTGGTTGAAATATCGCGAGAGTTTGCATTATTTGGCCTAAGGGTAACTTGCTGATGAGGTAAACTTACCATCCACCCTAGCACGTTGCAAATCTTAATCTGTTGTCTATGGATCAATTCTGCTGGAAATTAACCGGGGTTTCATGATTCGTTGAATTTCAACAACTAAAATTTATACCTTTGCTTAGCCTAGATTATTCACGAACCCCTCAATTATTGGTTGTCATTCCCGTGCAGCTTCCACCTGCGAGTGGGGAACGGAAATCCAGGTTGGGCAACTTCTACCAGAGTGGATTCCCGCCTACGCGGGAATGACGAACAGTTCAGTTACCTGATGAATTATGCAGGTTAGAAAGCTGGGGACAACGCCACCTGCAAGAATCACGGATCTAGGGAGGCATTCTGACTCACAGTCGCCCAAGGTGCTGGGGCAACGGCCATACTTCGATGAGCCAGACTTAAAAGCGAATTGCGCATTGATAAAATAAAAAGCTTAGGATCCAGGCCAGCACCAGGGAAAAGCCAGCGGCGAAAGTGGTAAACCTCCAGGATTTGGATTCATTAAATAGGGTTACAGTTGTGGTCAGACAGGGCAGATAAAGCAGACAGAAAATGCAAAAACTATAGGCTTGAGCTGGATTGATGGTTGTGGCCAGGTGCTCTCCCACCTGAGTGGAGTTTAGGCTATAGATGACAGCCAGGGAACCAACCACCACTTCTTTGGCAATCACCCCAAAAATCAACGCCAGAGTGAGGTAAGGGTTGATCCCAAGCGGCTCCATCACTGGGCTGAGCCATTGTCCAATTTGTCCGCCCAAGCTGTTGAGTCCGGTTGCTCCGGGCGGCAGGTTTGTGAGCGTCCACACAGCTACACAGCCTAATAAAATAAACCCCGACGCCCGGGTGAGAAACTCCTTAACTTCGCCCCAACTTCTGACTAAAACATGACGTAGGGTGGGAAAGCGATAGGGAGGTAACTCCAGCACAAAAGGTTCATTGTTCTTAAAATTGCCGCGCAGCAGGAGGGCGGTCACCAGAGCTGCGACAAAGCTGAGGAGATAGAGGGAAAATAGGGCCACTGCCCCCCAGTGCCCAGGGAATACGGCTGCAATAATGAAGACAAATACCTGCAACCGAGCAGAACAAACTGAGAAGGGAATCACCAACATGGTGAGCAACCGGAGCGGGCGCGATCGCAGGATGCGAGTCCCCATTAATGCTGGGACGTTACAGCCAAACCCCATCATTTGTAAAACAAAGCTGCGCCCATCTAACCCCAGCCGAGCCATGAGAGCATCCATCAAATAGGCCGAGCGCGATAGGTAGCCGCTATCTTCCAGCACAGCCATCATGACAAAAAAGAGCAGGATTAAGGGAACAAAGGAGGCAACGGTGGTAACTCCGTTCCAAACTCCATTAATCACAAAGTCCTGCATGACCAGAGGGAGAGCTGGGATCAACGGCATCAGAACATGCTCTTGCAACTTCTGAGTCAGCAACCCCATCACATCTTGAGACGGTAACCCCACTGTCCAGATCAGCCAGAAGGCCAGAAACATGCCGAAGAAAAACAGGGGCAACCCCGCGATCGGATGCAGCAAAACCTGGTCAAGCCGGGTTGTCAGCGATCGCTGCATCTGGGATGGCATGATCACCGTCCCCTGTAGGATGAGATCCAGCCTGTCTGAGGTAATGGGTTCTGCTGCCGCCAATGCCTGGCCTAAGGAGTGAACGGTATAGGAGCTCGACTGCCCTGCTAATACCTGTGCGATCGCCTGTTGAATGCGGTGATGCCCCCGCCCATACCTGGCACTGGTTAAAAGGACAGGCATTTCCAATCGGCGGGATAGCTCATCCGTCTCGATCTGAATGCCATAGCGTTTGGCTTCATCCGCCATGTTGAGCAGAACGATCGCAGGCAACCCTAAGGCTTTAAATTGCAGAACCAGACGAATTTGCCGGTCGATTTGGCTGGCATTAATGACCAGCAATACCAGATCGATGGAAAAGGTTTCTAAAAACTGGCTAACGACCTTTTCATCCTGGGAAAAACTGTTTAGATCATAAATGCCAGGTAAGTCTACAAATTCTACCGGCTGGCCCTGAATCGAAACTGTCGCCTGTAATAAATCGATCGTCACCCCTGGCCAGTTGCCAACAAAGGCCGCAGCTCCCGTCAGTCGATTAAACAGGGTTGATTTACCGCAGTTTGGCATGCCAATCAAAACCACCCGTTTTACCGCATTCGGCGCTTTGGCAGCGATCGCTGAGCCATGACACCCCATAGAATTTCTTCACCCTCTAGGCCAGAACATCCTCTAATCGCCGCACCGCTACGGTAGCAGCTTCTCGACAACGAATCGCAATTTCAGTGGTTAACCCAACCCGAATATGCAATGGCCCCCCAAACTGGGCTTTCCGCAACACCCAAATTGGTTTGTTGGTAACAACCCCTAAGGCCGCCAGCCGGTTAGCCAAATCACTGCCATGCTGACCCGCGACGACGTATTCGACGATCGCCGCATCCCCTGCCTCTAACTCTGATAAGGTCATGAACTACTTGCTTCCGATAAACCTTCTAACTCTATTATCGGGGCAACGGAGAGTTATTGCATATATTTGTCAATTAAAGCCCTACTAAAACCGGTGGTGCCACAAATCATAACTGGTTCGGGTCGATTCCCAATTCTCGGAGTTTGGCAAAGGCTCGATCCCTTTCTTGCTGGGCTTGATCCCGTTCTGCAAAAATAACATCGGGGTCTTTAAACAGTTCTCCATTTGGATAAAAGACCGCCAGTCCATCAGCAAACATCTCAAACCGAATTCCCAGTGTCGGTGAAGTCCAGGGGAAATTCAAGGCCGTAACCGGGGCAAAATCACCAGCCCGATCGGGCCGTACCAGGCCCCAGAAATCGTAGGAGTCTGGGTCATAGAAAAACATTTCTAAAGCGCCATGCTGCCGATAGAACAACTGTTTGTTGAGCATTTCTCTGGCGCTGTTGCTGGGTGACAAAATTTCAAACACCACCTGGGGAGGAATGTTATCTTCTTCCCATTGTTTATAGCTGCCCCGATCTCCGTCAGGCCGCCCCAAAACTACCATCACATCAGGAGCTTGAGCCGGAGCGGGTGGCATGGTAACTTGCTGCGGGTACCAGATTAAATCTCCTGCTACAAAAACAGTTTGGCCCTTGAATAAATGTTTGAGATTGGCAACCAGGCGGACAATCCAGCGATATTGAATTGTATTGTCGGCCATTGGCTTACCGTCAGAGTCAGGATATAAAAGTTGGGGATCGATTGGTGTTTGTACCATAGATGTTGCCCCTGCGATCGGTTGTAGAGTGCTGTTAGCGATAGCGTAACGCACCGAAGGCGACCTATATTTTAAAGGCGAACGACCTTGCGGGGAAACGACTCCAGCCCGCAAGAGTTTCAGCTATCCTAATTAATTCTATTCAGACTATTGGGATCAAAAAACTCAAAAACTGAGCGGGGGCGGTTGACGTTCTAGGACGCTTGCTTTCGGGGGATTAAACCCCTAGATCTACGGCCACCCGATGGGCACAGGCAAACCCGGAGAAGGCCACGGCATTGAGGCCCTGACCGGGAAAGGTGCTATCTCCCACACAATAAAGGCCGGGAACGGCGGTGCGATTAAACGGCATGGTTAGCAATCCCGGTAATTTCATGCGTGGGATCGGGCCATAGGTGCCATCT